>SHLP01000118.1 GCA_004283055.1 Deltaproteobacteria bacterium | reverse complement strand
CGTTACGTCGACTCCGCCCCCAATCGCGCTTTTTTCCGCGCCCCGGTTGTCCCGACTACGGCAGCTCGTCCAGCCAGCTCGGATCCTCGAACCACTTCGCGCGAAGCGCCGAGAGAATGCCGGTGGCCTCGATCGCTTCGATGTAGTTGTCGATCAAGTTGTAAAAGCGCATGTCTTTGGCGGACACGGCGATGCCCATGGGCTCGACGGAAAGCGGCTCTTCCAGCGTCACGAGGCCCGCGTCAGGATTGCGCAGGACAGCCAAAAAGCAGGCAGGCATGTCTGCGATCATCGCGCTGGCCTTCCCTTCGATGACCATTGCCACTCCGTCTTCGTAAGTGTCCACGCCAACCAGCTTGGCCTTGGAGATGTTCTTCTTGACGAAGGCGTGGCTCGTCGAGTTCTTCAGCGCGACGAAGGTCACGCCCGGCTGGTTGATGTCGTCGACCGTTTCGGCCCCGGCCAGGGCCTTCGAAGTGGTGACCAGCGACTTGCCCGAGAGGAGATACGGGCCAACGAACAGAAAGTCTTTGGTGCGAGCAGCGGTAATGTCTACACCGGACATCACCATGTCGACCTGACCCCTCTTGAGCGCGCCGAGAAGCTTGCCAAACGGCTTCTGGACGATTTCGAGCTCGAGCCCGAGCGCATACGCAAGCCCATTGGCCAGGTCGACCTCCAGGCCGATCATCTGGCCGCTCTTGCTCTTCACGTTGAGCGGCGGCTGATTTGCGGACATCCCGACCCGAAGGGTGTTGGTCTTGACGACACGGTCGAGCACCGGGGACTGCGCCGTCACGGCGGAGGAAGCGATCAGGGACAATGCGGTCAGCGCGCCGAACGCAAAAAGTCGAATGCTGCGAAACATGAAGCTTGCCTTTCTTGAGAATGTAGCGGGCGGCAGCGTACCTCAGTCGAGGCGCACCGCAACGCCGTGGAAGGCGCGTTTCGAGCCTTCCTTATCGCAGCAAGTAGTTACGCAGCGCTTCCTTCGCCACGTAGCTCGCCTTGATGCGCCAAGTGGGCTCATTCACGACGAGCGCGGCGACCGCAATTTTTGGATTGTCGACCGGCGCGTACCCGACCCACCAGTTGTACGTCCGGTGGGGGCTGTAGCGGCTGAGGGTGCCGGTCTTGCCGGCGACGCGGATGCCGGGCAAAAAGGGCCGTCCCTTTGCGTCCCAAAACGCTTTCTTCGACGTTCCCTTCGTCACGGTCCGAGTCATCATCTCGCCAGTGCGACGTGCCGTATTCCGCGGCAGCACCTGCCTGAAACCGCGCGGCGCGTGCTGATAGAGCGTTTCGCCCGAGCCGCTTTCGATTCGATCGACGATGGCCGCGTACGGCATCTGTCCATCGTTGGCGATGGTCGATGCCAGCAATGCCCCGTGCAGGGGTGAAAGCTGGCTGTGCCAGAAGCCAGCAGCCATGCGCGCGCGCTCGAGCCGGCTCTCGGGAACGTCGACGGGGCTCGGCGACACTGGAAGATCAAAGGGCAGCCGCTGACCGAAGCCGAATGCAGAGACGTACTGCGTCATCCGGGCTTGGTCGATGTGGCGGTCCGCAAGCTTGGCAAACACCGCGTTAATCGAATAGCCGAGCGCGTCGGCCATCGTTGCACACCAGCGGTCACGTTTGGGGCTGTCGACCAGATCGGCCGCCACCAGTCCGCGCATTCCGCCGCCGTAGCAAACCGAAGTCGAGCTCTTCACACCCGCGTCGAGCAGTGCCGATGCGGTGATGATCTTGAACACCGAAGCGGCCGGCGGCCCGGGATCGGTTGCGACCCGCGAGCTGTCGCCCTTCCCCGCTTCGTAGCCGGCGAAGGCGAGCACCTGTCCCGTCTTGGGATCGAGCGCGACCAGGCCCCCCGCGGGCACATCGTATCGACGGAACAAGCTTCGCACATGGGACTGCAGTCGGTGATCGACCGTGAGCACTGCACGGGTTCCGTCCCGACGCAGCACCACCCAACCCCCGCTCCCGGGCTTCGCCTTCGAAATGTCGACATCCGTGAACGGGGGTGTCAGCACCCGAGCCACGCTGGTGGAGGTCCGCTGCGCCGCGGGCGGGCTCGCCGTGAGCGCCAAAGGCGTACCGAGGACCAAGGCGAGGCTCACCAGCACCCACGGCCAGGAGTGAGAAATCACGTTGCGCACGCCTCTACGCTATTGAACCGGCCTCTGGGGGTCAACAAAGGCATCGGTCCGCTGTGACTGCAATCCCCTGCTCCTCATTTCAACACGGGGGGCCGAACACTGTATATTGACAGCGTGCCATTCAAGGATCAGACGACGAGCGCCAGCCAAACGGTCCTCACCGAGGCCGGGGCGGCCCGCGCGCCGCGGCCTAGCAACCACAATGGCTGTCTCATCGTCATCTACGGACACCAAATCGGCCGGCGCGTGCAGGTCGGAACTGAACCTCTGACCATCGGCCGTTCGCCGAACTGCGAGATACCGGTCGACCAAGAGAGCGTATCGCGGAGGCACTGCCGGATTCAGTTCGAGGACGGAGAGTTCCTGGTTCGCGACCTCGACTCGACGAACGGGACCTATGTGAACGACGCCCCCGTGGATCCCCAAGGTCGACTTCGACACGGCGATCAGCTCATGGTGGGCCGGACAATCCTCAAGTTCATCGTCGGCGACGACGTAGAAGTCCAGTACCATGAAGAGATTTATCGCTTGATGACGACCGACGGCCTGACCCAGCTCAACAACAGGCGATACTTCGACGATATGCTCGACCGGGAGGTGGCGCGGGCGAAGCGGTACAAGCGGACCTTTTCGCTGATGGTCTTCGATCTCGATCACTTCAAGCGCGTCAACGACCGTTTCGGTCATTTGGGGGGCGACGCCGTTTTGCGGCAGCTCGGTGCGATTCTGCTCGGCAGGCTTCGCGTCAACGATGTGCTGGCCCGAATCGGGGGCGAAGAGTTCGCCTTGATCACCCCCGAGGTTGGTCTCGATGGCGCCACGGAGCTCGCTAGCAAGATCCATCGCCTGATCGGAGATACCCGATTCGAATTCGAGGGCTCAGCCGTGAAAGTCACGGTGAGCGTCGGTGTGGCCGAGTGGCAACACGAGTACGAAGACGCTGGGGACCTGCTCAAGACGGCTGACGACAAGATGTACGCGGCCAAACGAGCCGGCCGAAACCGAGTCTGCTCTTGAGGGGCGGCTCCAAAGACGCGTAATTCGGGTAGTCCGAGCCTTTGATCGTGGACGTGCGCCCGCTCCGTCCTTGACGCGCTTCAACGAGAGCCACGGCTGAGGCCCTTGCCAGGGAATTGGTGCGTGGCTATGTTCGCCACAGTATTGGAAAAACTTGGGTTCCACAGGACTTGGAGTAGAACAGCACCATGAGCGACGAAGAGGAAACAATTGCATCCATCCCGCCGCCCGACACGGGGGAAATCGAGTTCGGCAGCGAACTTCCGGTTCTCCCGATTCGTAATGCTGTGCTCTTTCCAGCGGCGGTAGCGCCCTTCGATGTTGGGCGCGAGAAGTCGGTTGCGCTCGTGGAAGACATCGAGAACCTCGACCAGCCCATCATTGCGATCGTCGCACAGCGCGACCCCTCGACCGACGATCCCGATCAGAGCGACCTCTATCCGGTTGGTGTGGCCGCACGTGTCCTCAAGGCTCTAAAGCACAGCTCGGGCAACTACAGCCTCATTCTTCAGGGCCTGGTGCGCATCCGGCTCGAGCAGATGGTGACCTCGGAGCCGTACATCCGCGCCCGTGTCTCTCGTCTCGAAGAGCCCGCCGCCGAGGATGTCGAAAGTGAAGCGCTCGCCATGAGTCTTCGCGACATCGCAAAGCAGGTCATTCAACTGATGCCGGAGCTGCCTCGCGAGGCCGGTTCTCTGATCGACTCGATTCAAGAGCACGGGCAGCTCGCTGATTTGGTGGCAGCGAATCTCGACGCGCCGGTCGAAGAGAAGTCCCAGCTACTCGAGACGCTCGACGCGAAAGAACGCATCCGAAAGGTGCTGCGTCTTCTCACCCGCCAGCTCGAAATCCTCAAAATGCGGGAGCGCATCAACTCCCAAATCAAGGAGGAGATGGGCAAGAACCAGCGCGAGTACGTGCTGCGCCAACAGCTCAAGGCGATCAAAGAAGAGCTCGGCGAAGAAGACGGCGATCAGGGGGACCTCGACGTTCTCGAAGAACGCTTGGCGAAGGCAAACCTGCCTGGCGAAGCCGACAAGGTCGCGCACAAGCAGCTCAAGCGGCTTCGGCAGATGCAGGTCGGCT
Organism: Deltaproteobacteria bacterium; assembly: GCA_004283055.1. Classification (GTDB taxonomy): domain Bacteria; phylum Myxococcota_A; class Polyangia; order Polyangiales; family Houyiibacteriaceae; genus SG8-38. The sequence continues at coordinate 8,180 of SHLP01000118.1, read as the reverse complement.
CCGCCGAGTACACGGTCGTTCGCACCTACATAGACTGGATACTCGACATCCCGTGGAGCAAGCAGACCTCGGACAACATGGACATCGCCGCCGTTCGAAAGGTGCTCGACGAGGACCACTCCGGCCTCGAAAAGGTAAAAAAGCGCATCGTCGAATACCTGGCTGTTCGAAAGCTCAAGACAGACAAAAAGGGCCCGATCCTCTGCCTCATCGGGCCGCCCGGTGTCGGTAAGACCTCGCTCGGCCGCTCGGTTGCGCGCGCGCTGGGTCGCAGGTTCCATCGAATCAGCCTCGGCGGTGTTCACGACGAAGCCGCAATCCGCGGTCACCGACGCACCTACGTTGGCGCCCTCCCCGGCCAGGTCATCCAGGGGATGAAAAAGGCCGGTACGGTCAACCCGGTCTTCATGCTCGACGAGATCGACAAGATTGGTCACGACTTCCGCGGCGACCCGGCCGCTGCGCTGCTCGAGGTGCTAGACCCCGAGCAAAACGACACGTTCAGCGATCACTACCTCGAAATCCCGTACGACCTCTCGAAGGTAATGTTCATCGCCACGGGCAACGTCGGCGACACGATCCCCGCACCGCTTCGGGACCGCATGGAGATCATCGAAATCCCGAGCTACACGCGCCGCGAAAAGTCTGACATCGCTCGCGTGCACCTGGTGCCGAAGCAGCTCGAAGAGCACGGCATCAAGCCCGAGCAGGTGACTCTGCAAGACGGCGCGGTCGAGTCGATTATCGACCACTACACCCGCGAAGCCGGAGTGCGTAACCTCGAGCGTCAAATCGCCAGCGTCATTCGCGGTGTGGCGGTCAAGGTGGCGGAAGGCGAAGAGGGCCCCTGGGTCATTTCCGATGAGGAATCCCTGCGCCCCTACCTCGGCGCACCTCGGTTCAGCTCCGAGGTCGCGGAGCGCACGGCCGAAACCGGCGTCGCAACGGGGCTCGCATGGACCTCGGTTGGCGGCGAAATCCTCTTCATCGAATGCACGAGAATGCACGGCACCGGCAAGCTGCAGCTGACCGGTCAGCTCGGTGACGTCATGAAGGAGTCCGCGCAAACGGCGATGAGCTACGTTCGGACGCGCGCCAAAGCGTTCGGCATCCCCGAGGACTTCCTCGAGAAGAGCGACATCCACATCCACATTCCAGCCGGCGCCATGCCGAAGGACGGGCCGAGCGCAGGCGTCACCATGATGACGGCGATCGTTTCGCTGCTGACTGGCATCCACGTGCGGCACGACGTGGCGATGACGGGTGAAATCACTCTGCGCGGGCGCGTGCTTCCGGTCGGAGGCGTGAAAGAGAAAGTTCTCGCGGCGCACCGCGCGGGCATCAAGCGCGTGATCCTTCCCGAGCGCAATGCGGCAGACCTCGACGAGGTTCCAGAAGAAGTTCGCGAGACGCTCGAGTTCGTGCCGGTCTCCAAAATGGACGCCGTCCTCGCCAACGCGCTGCTCGACCCCGATCGCCTGACGCTCGACCTCAGCGACCCGCGCCCCGACAAGACCGAGGGCGTTCAGCCTTCTGCCCCGTAAAATGCAAGCCGAGCTCCGGTAATGGAAGGCGGACGCTTTCGGCTCTGGTACCTCATTCTGGTTCCCGCGATCCTGGTCGCCGCCGGTATTCTGGGGTTCTACACGTTCCGCTCGTCCCGCGAATACACGCAGCTCGGCGATGAAACGATCGCCCAGTCCCTGCTGAGCGTGGCCCAGCAGCGCGTTGAGCGAATCGAGCGCTTCATCGTCATCGCAGACGGCACCGTTTTTCGCCTCGTGGATCCAAACGACTCGAGCACCGTCGACTCCGTTTGGCTTCCGCAGGCAGAGGCGCAGACCCCAAGCGTCAGGTCAGTGCTCCTGCTCAGCCCCGACGGTGAGATCATTCAGTGGGCGAGCCGGGAAGATAAACGGACGCGGCGGGCGTTTCTGCGGACGTTCCGGCAACAGCTGCTGGAGAGCTTGGATCTCGACTCCCCGGAGCCTTATGTCCTTCGCCACGTTCACGTTTACGGAGACGATGACCGAGGCGGCTATCTCTTGTCCTATCGCGCCTTCGACACGAGCTCCGGCCAATTGACCTACATCGTCGCAGTGCACGATACGCAGCACATCGTCGACGAGGTCTTGCCGAGGATGTTCGGCTCGGATGCATCGACCCAGGTCTACAACATCGTCGACGAAAGCAATCAGCTGGTGTTCGGCCCCGATCTCTCGGACGTCGGCGTCTACACAGTCGACCATCGGTTCCCTACGACACTGGACGGCTGGCGCCTTCAAGTTGCGCCTCGCCAAGCGGCGCTGCTTCAAGCACAGGGACGTTCCCGCATGCGCGGGGAGGCGACACTGCCATTGATGTCTTTTGCGATCATTCTCCTCAGCGCGATCTTCTTCATTTATGCGGCGGAAAAAGAGCGCCGCCTCAACGAGCTCAAGAGCGAGCTCATGGCGAACGTGTCCCACGAGCTGAAGACACCTCTTTCGGTCGTTCGAATGTTTGCCGACATGCTGCGCTCCAACCGTGTCCCGAGCGAGGAGCGCCGGATGGAGTACCTGGACATCATCTGCCGAGAGTCCGAGCGACTCACCTCTCTGATCGACAACGTCTTGGATTTCTCCGCACTCGAAGGTGGCAAAGGGCCGTATCGACTGAAACAGGGCGACCTGGGCGAGGCCGTCAGCCGCGCGCTCGAGGCCTTCCACTACCGGAGCGAACAGGATGGTGTCGAAATCCGCCTCGAGTCGTCCGATGAGCTTCCTCCCGTGTTGATCGATCAAGAAGCCATCGCCCTGGCCATCATCAATCTCCTGGACAACGCTCTGAAGTACGGAGGGCAAACCCCGATCGAGCTGGCCCTCACCGGGAAGCGCAAATTCGTCGACGTGGCCGTTCGCGACCATGGGCCGGGAATCCCCGCCGATTCGCTCCGTCGCGTGTTCGAGCGCTTCTACCGAGGTCCGGACAGCAGCAGCACGCGCGGTTCAGGCATCGGGCTCTCACTCGTTCAGCACATCGCGCAGGCTCACGGGGGGCGCGCATGGGCGAAAAACGCCCCGGGAGGCGGAGCTGTCGTCGGCTTCTCCATCCCGGTCGCCGCGATTTGAGCGAAGCATCTTTGCCGCCCCAAGGGACTGCGGGTATCTTCGCGGCAATGTCAGAAGACGGACGAGGAATTCTGCTCGTGGAAGATGATCCGGCGCTCGCGCTCGGGCTCTCCGACAGCCTCCGGTTCGAAGGGTACCGGGTTGTCCACACCGCAAAAGGCCAAAAAGCGATCGAGCTGGCGGCAACGGAGGCCGTCGACTGCGTCATCCTCGACCTGATGCTGCCCGACATCAACGGCTACCAGGTTTGTGAGACCATTCGCAGGACCGACCCGATTCTGCCGATCCTCATGCTGACGGCCCGCGGCCAGGAATCGGACAAGATCCGAGGCCTCGAAGCCGGCGCCGACGACTACGTCACAAAGCCTTTCGCGATCGGAGAGCTCGTCGCCCGGATTCGGGCGCTCTTCCGACGCGCTGGAAGGCCCATCCGCCCCTCACAGGCCGAGATTCGAATCGGTGACATCAACATCGAAACGGGCGCGCAAACGCTGACTCGCGGTTCGGACACGATGCATTTGTCGTTCTATGAAGTGGAGCTTCTGAAATTCCTCTGGGAGCGCGAGGGCGAACCCGTTTCCCGTGACGAAATTCTCGAAAAGATCTGGGGCCTGGAAGCCGGCCCCAACAATCGCACCGTGGACAATTTCATCGTGAAGCTGCGCCGCAAGATCGAGCCGAAACCGGATCGCCCCGTACACATCCTCACCGTCTACGGCGTCGGTTACAAGCTCGTGTGCTGACGAGGTGGGAACCGGACTCACGACCTTTCTTTGGTACGGCCTCTGCGGCGGCGTCGTGGCGCTCGCAATCGTCGTCAGCGTCGGCCTTTTCATCTGGGGAACGCGTCGCGAGAAGCAGAAACGCCGCAATCAGCCGCCGTCTTGACCTGGTGCAAGCCGGTCGTTACAACCAACCCGCTCGAAAGAGACCACGGGTGGACGAGGACTGTTTTTGTCGCGAGAAGAAGAACGAGGCGGGCTTGGCCGCCGCTTGGCCGTAGGCATTTACTCGATCGCCCTAGTCTATTTGGTCATCGTTGGCTTTGCCTCGGTCATCCCCCAGGTATTCTGGCCGAAGAGAGACGCCAGTTTCGATCTGGAATGCGCGGACGGCCTCCGGCTCCTTCAACACGAGGTGGATGAGCTCAGGCTCGCCTACCTCGCCAGGAATGCGACGGATGAAACGGCGCTCGAGAAATCTCTCGAATCGTGGGATCTCCGGCTAAACGAGCTGGCCACGCGCTGCAACGAAGACCACGTGCATTTGCTGAATCAATACCGACACCGCGTCGAGCTCGGCCTTCAGAGGTACATCCGAGAAGACGCGCCTCTCGCCGATCGCGTGAGCGAGGCCCTCGGCTCGAGGTCGGATACACAAGCACCTCAGACCCTGGAGCCCATTCGATGACCAACTCGCCCGAAGCCGAGATTCCCGAGGACGAAGGCGCCAAGACGTTCGCAGAGCTTGGTATCCACGAGGACGTCCTCGCAGCGATCGATGAGATGGGTTGGGAGACCCCGACGCCAGTGCAGCGTGACTCCTACCCCCTGGCCCTCGCCGGGCACGACATCATCGTCCAGTCCCGAACCGGAACCGGAAAAACCGGCGCGTTCGGGATTCCGCTCGTCGACCGATTGCTATCTGATGATGGGGACGAACAGGCGCTCGTGCTCGCACCGACGCGCGAGCTGGCTCTGCAGAGCGCACGCGAAATCGCAAAGCTCGGGGCCCGCCGTGACATCGACACCGTGGCCGTCTACGGCGGCGCGTCGATGGAGCAGCAAGTTCGTGCGCTCGAAAAAGGGGCACGCGTCATCAGTGGAACGCCCGGGCGCGTCCTCGACCACCTCAAGCGTGGAACGATCGACGCATCGCGGCTGCGCGTTTTGGTGCTGGACGAAGCCGACGAAATGCTCTCGATGGGCTTTGCCAAAGAGCTCCACGCGATCATCGAGAGACTCCCCAAAAAGCGTCAGACTTTGCTGTTTTCGGCCACCGTCGACCGCGCGATCAAACGGGTCGCCGAAAAGCACATGCACGACCCCCAGTTTTTGGGGCTCTCGGGGGATCACGTCGGCGCTCTTGGAATCGAGCATTTCGTCTACATGGTGAGCGGTGTTGGGCGAGTAGCAAACCTGATCACCGTTCTCGAGATTGAAGATCCGGAAAGTGCCCTCATCTTCTGCAACACCAAAGCCGAAACGGAGGAAGTCTCCGCGGCGCTGCAGCGTGCTGGCTTCAACGCAGAGTGGCTGAACGGCGATCGGCCGCAGCGGGAACGCGAGGAGGTGCTCGGCCGTGTGCGACGCGAAGAGCTTCGCTTCCTGGTTGCGACCGACGTCGCAGCGCGCGGGATCGACGTGTCTCACCTCACCCACGTAATCAACTTCTCGCTTCCAACCAATGTCGAGCAGTATGTGCACCGCACCGGACGGACCGGGCGAGCCGGGCGCACCGGCACGGCTATCACGCTGGTGGGCCCGACGGAGCTCGGTATCCTGTACTATCTTCGACTTCAATATCGAATCTTCCCAGTCGAGCGGACGCTGCCGAGCGAAGGGGAGCAGCGAACGCGGCAAGAGGCCGACCGGATCGCGCTCGTCGACGCGGCCTACCCCAAGGCGCCCAACGAACATGACCTCGCGTTGGTTCGGCGTTTCTTGAGTCACGCCAACGCGGAGCGGATGCTCGCAGGCCTGCTCTCGGCGTTTTTTGGGGAAGAGACCGGGGATGTCGACAAGGTCGCTGCGACCCGGCGCAGGCGTGGCAAACAGCACCCTGACGATCACAGCGCAGTCAACGGCGACTCCAAAGAGCCGACGCCCGAAGTCGAGGAGCAAGCTCCGACGGCGACGCTGTACGTGAACGTAGGTCGGCGCGACGCGCTCAGGGCGTCGGAGCTGGGCCGGATGCTCCGAGACCGGACTGGCCTGAAACGCAAAGAAATCGGGCGCATACGGGTTCGCGACGAGCACTCGCTCGTCGATGTTCCCGAAGATCGCGCCCAGGAAATCATCGAGTCGATGGCGGGGGCCGTGCTCGGCGACCGAGAGCTCGAGCTGGAGCTGGCCAAGGGCGACTGACCCCCCCGCCCTCCAGGCAGCCGCAGGCGTATCAGCCCCAAATTTGGGACGCCCCGCTCCGGTCGTCTATCTTGTTTTGCGGAGATGGCTCAGGGGATTGCGTCGACGAGGCCGGCAGCGGAGGGGCTACACCCCGGAGCGGTGCTTGGGGGGAGATTCGAGGTCGTCGATCAGATCGACGAAGACCCGCAGGGCGTCGTCTGGTCCGCGAGAGATCAGCAAACCAAACGCGCGATTCTGCTTCGCGTCATCAAGCCGGATATGGTGCCGGCATCGGCCGCACCAGAGTTCCGGGAAGCCTGCCGCGCCGCCGCGACGCTCACGCACCGCAACATCACACGCGTATTCGGGGTTGGCCGCACTCCAAAAGGCGAGCATTTCGTCGCAAGCGAATGGATCGACGGCATTCCGCTTTCGGAGTTCGTGAAGGAGCGTGATCGTAACCAAGATCCAATCTCTTTGCGCGGCGTGTACAACGTCATCGCCCACCTCTGCAGCGCGCTGAGCTACGCACACAAAAAGGGCCCTCACGGCACCTTGCGCCCGAGCGTCGTCTCGGTGACACGGGGCGGCAGAGTGAAGGTTCGAGACTTCGGCGTTGGACAGGTGCTTCTGGGAGCTGCGGGTCCGAGCGCCTTCAGAGACTCTGACCACGCCTGCCTCGCACCCGAGGTCAAGCGCGGTGAGCCAGCAACCGCGCGAAGCGACGTGTTCGGCGTGGGCGCCATCCTTTACGAGCTCCTGACGACGCGCAGGCCGGGGTCGGATTTCGTCGCACCATCGGAAGCGCGCGATGACATCCCGCCCGAAGTGGATCGTATTTTGCTCGACTGCTTAGCGTCCGACCCCGCCGACCGCTTCGACTCACCCGAATCGGTGCGCGATGCTCTCCTGCCGTTCGTGAAGGAGGCCAATTCGTCTCTCCCGCCGCCGGACCCAGGCTTCAGCGTCGAGGTCGACATCCTCAACTCGGTTGCGCCGCCTCCGGACGTCGAGGTGCCGATGATTTCACTGGCACCTCAGGAATCTTTCTCGCCCCCGGCACCTCCGCGACGTGGGCTCATGAGCCTGATCAACCAGCTCTCTTCGGATTCAAAGCAGCGATGGATGGTTGCCCGGGACAAGATGGACCACGGCCCGTTTAGCGCACGCGAGCTCATCGAGCGGCTCAACGTCGGTGACTTCGCCGGCGACGACTCTACGTTCAACATCGACACTGGTGAACGCAGACAGCTCCGAGAGTGGCCGCAGTTTCGTGAGTTCATCTTGCAGCGCGAGCACCAGGACACCGCGGCGGCTGAAGAGGCCGCGAGCGCTCATGCGCAGAGGTCCGAGAAGCGCTCGTCGGCGATGAAGCTACTGATCGCTGTGTCCGTGGTTGGGCTCGTTGCAATTGCCGTTGGGGGGTTTCTTCTGTCCCGCTCCAGCGACGCACGTGAGATGGCCTCGACGGAGCTCGACGACTTGTTCAAGCTTGGCAAAATCACCACGGGCGAAGCCGGATTGCTCCCAGACCCCCCCGCCCGGCCAAAAAAGCGCGGCTCGAGCGCTGCTACGCCGGCTCGGAGCAGCGGATTTTCGAGCTATGACGACGCGATGCGCCGTGCCATGGAGCTCGGCGACGTCTCGCAATCGGGCGGCGAGGGGCGCCTCACCGGTGGCCAGGTCGCGAGCGTGATGAATCGGAGCCTCAATCGCTTCTACAACAGCTGCGTGCTTCCTGAAGTGAGGAGCGGTGGCAAACCCGGGACCGTCAAAGTGGACCTCGCGATCGCAGGCAACGGCTCGGTGCTCGGCGCCACGGTACACGGTGGCAGCGCCGGCTTTCAAGGCTGCATGAGCAACCAAATCAAAAACGTCCGCTTCCCGACGTTCGGCGCGCCCAGAATGGGTGCGCGATATAGCTTTACGGTTAACTAAGGGTACAAACGGGGCGCGGAAAAAACGCGTCATGGGGTGGAGTCGACGTGTGAGTGACAATCGG
>SHLP01000240.1 GCA_004283055.1 Deltaproteobacteria bacterium | reverse complement strand
GGCTTTCTGGTGGCACTCGAGCTCGAAATCGAGCCGGCCAAGCCGTACATACGGATGAAGTACATCCCCTGTCACAGCATGGACGAGCTTTGCAACGAGACCTACGCGCTCTCCGTAGCGGAAGATGCGCCGGAGTTCTTGGAAGCGACCATCTATTCGAAAGACAGCGGCGTCATTCAGTGTGCCTGGTACGACGACGCACCTGCGGATCGCTCGAAGATCAATCCCATCAATCGTTGGTACAAGCAGTTCTTTTTTCATCACGTGGCCACGGCGCTCGAGCGTGGGGAGTTCGAAGACTGGATCCCGTTGCGGGACTACTACCACCGACACACGCGCTCGATCTTCTGGGAGCTCGAAGAGCTGATGCCCTTTTCGAGCAAGCCGTGGTGGCGCTGGGGCTTCGGATGGCTTGGCGCGCCCAAGATCTCGCTGCTCAAAGGCACCATGACCGAAGGTGTGCGTTGGAAGTTGGTTCACAAGCACGTCGTGCAGGACGTCATCATCCCGATGCGCGAGCTCGAGCGCGCCGTCCAAGAGTTCGACGAGCGCTTCGAGGTGTACCCACTGCTCGTGTACCCGATTCGCATCTACGACCATGGCGAATACCAGGGCCTGCAGCCCAAGCCGCGGGAGCTCCAACCCGGTAAACGCTGGGATATGTTCGTCGACCTCGGGGCCTACGGAATTCCCCCCGCTGTCAAACGAGGCGAGGACTGGGACGCGGAAGAGCACGTCGCCGCCACAGAGCAGTTCACCTACCAGGTCGGTGGATTCGTGCCGCTTTATCAGGACGTATGGATGAACCGCACTCAGTTCGAAGAGATGTTCGACCACCGGCTCTACCGGCGAATGCGGGAGAAGCTCGGCGCTGTCGGTGCATTCCCGGAGGTTTGGGACAAGGTCCGGCTTCAGCCGGAGCTGAGGACGGCGAGGGTTCGAGCGGACAAACGCGAGCTGCCGACCGAACCGCCAAGCTCCCGGGCGACATTGCCAGACGCGTGAGGCAGTAGGGGCAACTGCACTTGGGGGCCCATACATGCTAAGTCGCGTCTCGATGGTAGGGAGATCCGTTCTGGCTCGGTGCGTGGTGGCTGCACTCGCATTCATCTGCGGCGTTGGCGTCATGGGCGCGCAATTCGCGCATGCCCAGACCCCAGCACCTCAACCCGAGGCTGCACCCGAAGCGCCCCCGCCTGAAGCCCCCAAGAATCTGACGGGCTCGGACTTCGCCATCGAGGCTGCTGCCGTGGACGAGCGCCTCTCTCGCATCGAGACGGAAATGTCGCTGATCGACGTGCTTACGGAAGTAACCGAGGCGCTCGATGCGGTCGATGCCGAAGGTGCGGCGCTAGGCGAGAGCCTCGCTGCGCTTGGGACTCGACGAGTGATGAGCTCCGAGCTCAACGACTTGCAGGCTCGGATCGAATACCTCGATGCCCGCGTCGATCGGCAGATCTCGAAGCTCAGCGCCTATGGGGCCGAGCTCGAAGCGCTGTCGACCCAGAACGACGAAGACATCGCGCTCTGGGCCGAAGCGCTGAAACGAGGGCGACGAAGCTCTGTCCCCAACGAAGTCCTCGCTCGGACCGCATCGATCCTGCAAGGGCTCCGCGAAGGCGGCAAACTGCTGCAGGGGAAGGCCAGCGAAGTGCTCGAGGTTCAATCGAGGGCCTTGGACGTTCGCGACGGGCTTCGCATAGCCCAGCAGCGGGTTGGTGTCGCGCAAGGTGCTGTGGTCGACAGCGTCTTCGAAAGACAGGCGCCGCCCATCTGGAGGAGTGGCGAACGCTCGGCCGAGGACGGCACGCGGGAAGGCTACGACCTGGCTTTCTCGTGGCCTGCCGTCAAGGACTACCTATCACGCAAACGCGCGCTGCTGATCTTTCAGGCTCTCATCGCGCTTCTGCTCGGGCTTCTCATCACGAGAGCCCGCGCGCTGGTGACGGAACGAACTGCAAAGCTTCAGAACGAGAGTGGCGCAACGTGGGAGCATCAGGCGAGCCAGTCGCTTCGTCATCCCTGGCCGGCCGCCCTTCTCGTGAGCATCGCAATGGCCCGCTTCCTTCATTCGGACCGCACCGTAGAGATGATTCTGCTGACCTGGCTCGTTGCGCTCCCGCTCTGGTTCGTGGTCTACAAAGAGATGGTGCCCGCGGGCCTCCGGCATGCGCTGATCGGGCTTGCCGTGCTCGGAACGTTCCAGGTCGTCCTAGCCCTCGCCTCAGGACACCCCGAAATCGAGCGTGCCCTGTTGCTCGCGGAGCTGCTTCTTGCCGGAGCAGGGGCGGCGTGGCTCATCCGCTTTCTACGGGGCGCAGAAGTGTCAAAACGCGTCCGACAAGGCCTGTGGTTCTCGGTGACGAGCCTTTGGGCTCGGCTTGCCTTACTGAGCAGCGTGATGGGCGCCGGCGCAGCCGTGCTTGGATACATCTTTCTGGCAACGGAAGCGTCTCTGTTCGTCATCATCGGAACGATTGGGGCGACTGCCTACATGGCCGTGGAAAGGGTCGTCGAGGCCCTTCTATTGACAGGCGTGCACACCGGTCGCTTCGATGCCTTCCGCATGGTCCGGGCGAATCGGCACGTCACCGAGAAGGCCGTGAGTCGCACGTTGCGTCTTCTAACCTTTGCTGTGTTTGCCTGGTTGATTGCGGACATCACATCGGCTTGGCGACCGATGGCACGCGTGCTTGGGCAGTGGCTGTCGTCCGATTTGGGGATGGGTCTAGCCGAAACAGGCGTGACCTTTGGGCACTTCTTCGGCTTCTTCTTCGTTTTGTGGTTGGGCTGGATCACAGCGCGATTCGTGAGCTTCGTTCTCGGCGAAGAAATTCTACCGCGCCTTCACATGCAGCAGGGAGTTCCGTTCGCCCTGACGACGTTCACGCGTTACGCGATCATCGCCGTTGGGTTTGTCGCTGCCATATCGGTCCTCGGAGTCCCGCTCGACCGTGTCACCATCGTCTTGAGCGCACTCGGCGTCGGCATCGGCTTCGGGCTTCAGAATCTCGTCAACAACTTCGTGTCAGGCTTCGTCCTGCTGACCGAACGGCCGATTCGGCTGCGGGACAAAGTCGAAATTGACGACATCCTCGGGAACGTGAGCAGCATTGGGATTCGTGCGAGCACGATTCGCACATTCGATGGCGCCGAAGTGATCGTCCCGAACGGCGACTTGATTTCCGGCCGCGTCATCAACTGGACGCTGGCTGCGCGCCAACAGCGGGTCACCATCCCCCTCGGCGTAGCCTACGGGACCGACCCCAATGAGGTGCTGGACATCCTACGCAGTGTGGCAACGGCCAACGAGAGAGTCTTCGAGAGCCCCGCACCGCTCGCGCTGTTCCGAGGATTTGGTGAGAGCTCACTCGATTTCGAGCTGCGGATCTTCATGGACCCGTCAGATGTCTTGGACG
>SHLP01000117.1 GCA_004283055.1 Deltaproteobacteria bacterium | reverse complement strand
CGCAAGGGCTCTCTCGTCGTCAACTCGTCGCAAGGCGGCGGCACGAAGGATACCTGGGTCCTTGAGTAGCCTACTCGCAAGATTCGCTGAGAACAGCCACTGGATGGGCCGCTACATGGAGCGCGCGGAAAATCTCGCGCGGATCCTCGACGTCAACGAAACCTTTGCGCGCGACGAGCAAGGCGCCAATGACTGGCTGCCCATCCTCAAGCTCCATCGCGACGAAGAGGCCTTCTTCGAGCGGCACAAAGAGGCGACTTCCGAAAACGTCGTCCGCTTCTATATCCTCGATTCGGAGAACCCAAACTCCATCATCTACTCCGTCAAGGCAGCTCGCGAGAACGCCCGGAGCATCCGTCACCTCATCAGCCTCGAAACCTGGGCGCAGCTCAACGTGTTCTACAACTGGGTCGCTTCGCTGACGGCGCGGAGCGTACGCCTGTCGGAGCTCTCGAGGCTCTGCGGACGCATCAAAGAGGGCGTCCAGCTTCACTCGGGCATCGTCACGGGCACGCTCTATCGGGACCAGGTATGGTCGTTCTACCGCCTTGGCGTCTTCACGGAGCTCGCCGACCAGATCACGCGCCTCGTCGACATCAAGTACCACGCCCTCCTTCCCTCGTGGCAAGACGTGGGCTCGCCGGTCGACATCGCTCAGTGGAACGCCTTGCTTCGCTCGGTGTCCGCCTATCACGGTTACCGGCGTGTGTTTCCGGCTCGGATGACCCCGACCACCGTGGCCGGCTTCATCCTGCTGAGCCCCCGGTTTCCGCGCTCCCTCACGCACTGTGTGACCAATATCGAAAAGACGCTCGACGAGCTGCTGACAAACGACGACCTCGCCGACATCACGTTTCCACGCGATTCGCTCGAGACGCTCAAGGAGCTGACTGGGCGATCGCCGGACGACGTCGTTCGAAGCGGCCTTCACGAGTACCTCGACGAGGTCCAGGTCGCGCTCCTGGCCTTCGGCGCCCAAATGGCGACGACGTTCTTTTACGCCAACTAGCGTAAAGCCACTTGGCAGCTTGGGCAGAGGTAGAGCCGTCTGGACGCGACGCTGAGTTTTTCCACCTCGGTGCCACATCGATAGCAGGGCTTTCCGGCGCGACCGAAGGCGGCGTGGCGGTAGTCCCTTCGCTTGAGGCCCTTCTTTTTGAGCTGGGCGACTCGGCGCGGCGTGTTGGTGATGCCTCCAAGCTCATACGCTCGCCGACCGACGGCGAGGGTCTCGGCGGCCAGCTTTCGCTGCTCGGCCGCCTCGAGGTCGCTTGGCCGTCGCTTCGGGTGCACCCGCGCGAAGTGGAGGATCTCCGAGCGCAGATAGTTCCCGATGCCCGCAACGAAGCGCTGATCGAGATACAGGCTCCCGAGGGCGCGGTTGCGAAAACGGCTGGCCCTGAGCTGCGCGACCAGGGCCTGCCGCGAGAGGTCGTGGCTCAGCAAGTCCGGTCCGATTCGGCTCAAGAAGGGGTGCTCCCCGAGGCCGCGCTCGTCCAGCACGGCGATCTCCGAAGCGCTGTACAGGAGCGCGCTGGCGTTGGCGGTGTGTAGGGCAACACGCAGCGAGCGATTGGTCTTGGGATAACTCTCGCGCGAGCGGACGAACCAGCGCCCGTAGAGCTGATTGTGTGAATAGAGCGACAGGCCGTGCTCGAAGTGAATCAACAGCGCTTTGCCCCGCGTCTCGAGCTCGACCACTCGACGCCCAGTGAGCTTTGGCGCGAATGGCTCGAGCCTCGGGAGCCCAAACCAAACCGTTTCGACCACCTGGCCGCTGAGCTTGGCCGCGATTTTGTCCGCAGCGCGTCGAATCTCGGGGCCTTCAGGCAATGGCGCTCACGCTTTCAGTTCGTCGCGATCGGGGCAGGGCGCTCGATGCATCGAAAGCCGGCGGGCAGACGATGTCCCTGGAAGTCGTGGTGCAAGACGTTGATGTCGTGGCGGGGGCACCATCATGCCCGAATCATAGCCCGCTCTCGAGCCCGTCAACGGGAGCCGGCCTGAATGGGCTCGTCGCGGCGATCTCCGCCGTAGGGGTGATTGCTGTGCAAATCCCGCCTAGCGCAGCGCGGGAATCATGAGTTACAAGGACACGCAGATCGCTCGAAAGGAGAGGGGGAACTCATGAAGGAACTTACGAACAGGCTCACCGAGGTGCTCGGTCCGGCGGGGTCTAGCGCCCTAGGCCATGCCTTATTGGGGCTGGCGATACTCATTGTCGGCCTCTTTGTGGTGAAGCTGGTCGCGGACGTGCTCAAGAGGGTGCTCACGAGGGTTCCCGCCCTTCATCGAACGAGTGACGACGGCACTGTCACCGATTTCGTTTCGCCCATCGTATCGCTCATCAAAGCAGTGCTCACGATCTTCGTGCTCATCGCGGTGCTGGAGCACTTCGGGCTCATGAACGTTCTCGATCCCCTCAAATCGATGGCGAGCAAGTTCGCTGCCGCGGTCCCCAACATCATCGGCGCAGGGGTCATCGCCTATGCGGGCTGGATCATCGCGAAAGTTCTCGCCCAGCTTGCGGGCGTAGCCTTGGAAAAAGTAGACGAGCGCGTTGCGGAGCGCACTGGAAACAAAGAGATCAGCATCGCGAAGTTCGGTCGGGCCCTGGTCTTTGCGGTCATCCTGCTTCCGATCATCGTTTCTGCACTCGGAGTGCTGAACATCCCCGCGATCTCGGTCCCCGCGTCCAACATGATCGAAAAGCTCATGGCCGCCGTGCCCAACATCGTCGGCGCAGGCATCATTTTGCTGGTCGTGTACGTGGCCGCGAAGTTCGTCATCTTCGTCCTCAATGGGCTCCTCGAGGGCATGAAGTTCGACGAGCTGCCAGAGAAGGTCGGCATCGGAGGCTTGTTCACCGAGTCGTTCACGGCGACCCGCCTCGTCGACATCGCCATCATGTTCTTCTCGATGCTGGCCGCCGCCGCCGCCGCTGTGAACGTGTTGCAAATCGAAGTCATCTCGGAGGTATTCGCCAGCGTGCTCGAGTTTGGTGCCGGTCTGCTCATCGGCGGCATCATCCTGATCATCGGCAACTTCCTAGGCACGTTGGCCTACGAAAAGCTGACCCAGCACGGGAGTCCCGGGCTTGCCAATATCGCCCGAATCGCAATCCTCGGCCTGGTGCTCGCCATGGGGCTGAAGGCCATGGGGCTGGCCGACAACATCGTCAGCATGGCGTTTGGTTTCACCCTGGGCAGTGTGGCGGTGGCAGCCGCACTCGCGTTCGGGCTCGGCGGTCGCGATGCGGCCAAGTCGATCGCGGACGACTGGGCACGGAAAATCAAAGAACGCTAGCCCTTTGCCAATGGACGGAGAAGCGCCTCGAATCGCGGTCATCGGCGCCGGGATTAGCGGCCTGACCTGCGCGACCGAGATCGCCAAGCTCGGATGCGGGGTGTCCGTCTTGGACAAGGCGCGCGGACCTGGGGGCCGCATGTCGACCCGGCGGGTGCCCGACCTCGGGGTCGGCGCCGACTTCGACCACGGCGCGCAGTATTTCACCGTTCGTTCGCCGGAGCTCTCGTCGCGGGTGGAGCAATGGAGCTCGGAGGGAGTCGTTGCGCCCTGGCACGGTCGAATCGTCGCCTTAGGCCCTGACGGGGTCGAGGAGTCGAGCGGCATCACTCGAAGGGTGGTCGGCACCCCGGGAATGAACGCCATCTGCCAACGCCTGGCCGCAGGGCTGGACACGAGGTTGGGCGTTCAGGTGTCTTCGATCGAAAGCGATGGCGATGCCTGGACCGTTCTCGATCGAGCTGGCGACAACGTCGGCACATTCGAGAAGGTGATCTGCACCGCCCCCGCGCCACAGACAGAGAAGCTGCTCAGAGGCATTGCACCCGAGCTCGCAGACCGCGCGGCTGCCGTTCAGATGCAGCCTTGCTGGTCGGTGCTCCTCGCCTTCGACGCCCCGATACCCGTCGACTTCGACGGTGCCTTCGTCAACCACGGCCCGCTAAGCTGGGTGGCGCGTACGTCGGCCAAGCCGGCTCGACAAACTCCGCCGGACCGCTGGGTCCTGCACGCGGGGCCGAGTTGGTCGGAGGCCCACCTCGAGGACGATGCGGAACCGGTCGTCGAGGCCCTGGTCGCGGCATTCTTCGACGCACTCGACGCTCGGCCATCGCAGCCTGCCTGGTGCAAAGGACATCGCTGGCGGTTCGCCCTTGCCCAAAACCCGCTGGCCGACGGCTGCTTCTACGACCGGCGCCTCGGGATCGGCGCCTGCGGGGATTGGGCCAACGGCAACCGGGTCGAAGGGGCGTTCCTGTCCGGGCTTCGCCTGGCGCAAGAGATCGAACGAGCGCTCGACCGCTAGCGGGTTCCCCCCCGTCCGGCTTGCCCGATTCGTACCCCAATGAGGGAACCCCGTTCGCGGGTGTCCAGCTTTTGTCTAGGTAAATCGCTTGACCAAGCCAGGATCTGCTCTTTAATTGGGATACGTCTAAGTCTTGTCGAAGAAAAGACGAACCTCAATCAGGAGTTTGTATCAATGGAAATGCTCAGCTCTAACCAGTACGACCTGGTCACGAATCTGATGTCTCTGACAGTCGCGGCCATGGGTGCGGCTGCCCTGTTCTTTTTTCTGTCCCGCAGCCAAGTGGCGCCCAAGCTTCGCCCGGCGCTGACCATTTCAGGGGTGGTGGTCGCGATCGCTTGCTACCACTACTTCCGCATCTACGAGAGCTTCACCGCTGCGTATATGTTCGCCGACGGAGCCTACCAGCCGACCGGCAAGCCCTTCAACGACGCATACCGCTACGCAGACTGGCTGCTGACGGTGCCGCTGCTCGTAATCGAGCTGGTGGCCGTACTCGCGCTCGCCAAGCCGATGGCTCGCTCGCTCTCGGTGCGTCTCGCCCTAGCGGCCCTGCTCATGATCGCCCTCGGGTACCCGGGAGAGGTGGCCAGCGACACGACCGTCCGCTGGGCCTTCTGGGGCGCCGCGATGGTCCCCTGGGTATACATCATGTACGTTTTGTACGGCCAGTTCGGCGAGGCGATCCAACGCCAGCCCGCCAGCGTGCGGTCGCTCGTCAGCAACGCCCGACTTCTCGTTCTGGTGACGTGGGCATTCTACCCGGTCGCCTACCTCGGGCCGGAGCTCGGACTCGCGGGCGCACAGGCTGAGACGTTCGTCCAAGTAGGCTACACGATCGCCGACATCACGGCGAAGGTTGGCCTTGGCATCTACATCTACTTCATCGCCCGGGGCAAGACCGAAGCCGAGGGCTACGACCTGACGTCCGGAAGCGATAGCGGCGCCGGAAGCGATGAGCAGCTTCGCGCCGCTGCCTAACCTGCAACCAGCACTTCAGCCCGGATCTCGACTGAGGTCCGGGCTTCGCTGGGAGAGTGGCTCGTGGGTCACGGACGTCGAGCGCCTTCACGCGCTCGTTGCGTCCGTTTTCACGTTTGGGGTCGCAGCACTCCATCTGTTTCGCGGGCTCCCTGCCGGAATCGAGCTTTTCATCCTGGTCGTCGCAGTGACGCTCTTCGGCCTGCCCCATGGGGCACTCGACTACCTGTCCGGCCGGAGCCTCCTCCGCAGAAGCTTCGGCTCGTGGTGGTTTCTGCCGTTTGGGATTGGATACATCGGGCTGGCAGTAGTCGTAGTGATTGCTTGGCTGCTTGCGCCGCTCCCTACCTTGCTCGGCTTCCTCCTCGTGTCGGCAGCTCACTTCGGCGCCGGGGATGTTCGCCACGAGCTCGCGCTCGGTGCCGGTAGCCGGTTTTCGAGCGCTGGAGCAGCATTCGAAGCCGTCGGACGAGGCAGTCTCGTGCTGGTGCCCCTTCTACACTTCCACCCGGACGCTGCCAGCAGCCTCTTCGCCTACCTCGTCCCGATGAGCGCGCAGCAGATAAACGTCACAATCACCGCGATTACACCGCCCCTGTTTGCGGTCAGCGGGTCCGTGCTTTCCGTGATTATGGCGCACCATCTCGGCGGATGGGCTGAAGGCAACGCTGGGCATGCTCGAATGTCCATCGAAATCGCCGCGCTCGCTGCCCTGTTCGCCCTCGCACCACCGCTGGTAGCGTTTGTCGTCTATTTCTGTTTCTGGCACTCTTTTCGCCACTCGCTTCACCAGGCGGCGGAGCTTGATCCCTCCACTCCTCGCGCCGCGTTCCGTGCGTTTGTTCGTCATGCGTGGCCGACGACCACGGGCGCGTTTCTGATAGGCGCGGTCGGATACGTTTTTTTGGGTGACCAATCGGCAGACGCCAAGATCATTCAGGTCCTGTTTGTCGGCCTGAGCGCTTTGACCGCACCGCATATCGCTCTTTCATGGATCGAAGCGCGCAAACTTCGACTGAGCGCAACCACCAACCTTTGATGAGAGCAAACATGGCTGCACACGAAAACACCTTCGATACACCGTTCAGCTCGACCGACTCCCGGGGCAAAATCGACTGGAAGTCGTTCATCGACGTCATCCCCGCGGGCCTCGAGCTCATGTCCACGTCGAGCATCATGCGCCAAGCGTTCGAGCTGGTCTCGAACGCAACAGACGGCCGCCGGTACGCGTCGGCGCTCAGCGATGCGCAGGCCACTCTTCGCGACGCATGCGTTCCCCTGCTCATCCTCGAGCGGCGCCACGAGCATCCGATGATTTCGACGAGCTCCATGACCCAACCCCAGCGCCGAGGGCTCGGCCAGCTCGCCCTGCAGCTCTACTTCGCACAGCTTTTCCGCAGTGAAACCGCTCTCATCGACCTCTGGTCATCGCGCTTCGGAATCGATGAGGCGGGAGACGCGATTTGGGCGCCCCGCCCCATGTACGTCCAATGGGAGCCCAACTTCTTGGGGGCCGTGAGAGACGTCTACGCCGGCTTCTTCGCGGGAGACAACGCGCTGTTCCGGTCGGGGCTCGACCGCCTAGGGCTCGGTGCCGCAGGCGCCGTGCTTCTCCGACATCTCGGCGAAGGAAATCAACGGAGCGTACGATTCAGCGAGGCGGGTTTGCAGCAGACACTCCGCGACATCGTTGCCCTCCGCTCCGCGCGGCAGCCGAGCCTCCACCGCAACTTCGTCGCCTTCGGGCTCTACCTCGCCTCCCTTCACGAGCTTCTCGCCTCCCTCGATTTGGCTTTCGACGTGCGGGGCGCATACGCAGAGGCCCACCCGGCGCTTGCGTCTGAGGTTTAAGCGAACGCGACCAGAGCACAGAGGGAGAGCACGACGAATGCTGGCAGTGACTTGAGCGGCGCGTCGCCTACTTTGAAGTGCATGGCGATAGCGCCAATCATGAGCAAAGCCATGCCCATCGCGGCTGGCCTGGTGAGCGCAGGCACCCAGACGCCGGCGATCAAAAGCACGGCGAGCGCGATTTTCAAGAAACCGATCGTGTACATGAACCAGTCCGGCAGTCCATAGACGGTGAACTCCTCTCGCATGTTCGCTGCCTCACCGCCTCTCCAACTCGTGGCTTTCCCGAATCGAACGATCCACACGTTGAGAATGGCGAGCGCGACCGCGACTTGGGCGATTGAGACGATAGTATTCAAGGGGTCTCCTTTTGTTTGGGGATAATCGCCGGTTCCTACTGACGCGAGTATAGCTCCCATCCAAACCGCGTCTCTCCGGACACGGCGACGTTTCGGCCCTGACACGCCGGGCGGGCGATTTCCCTGAATTTCAGGGTCCAAATAGCATGGCACTGCGGTTGCAAAGCCCTGCCTCCAACAAGGAGGTCCCCCGTGCCACTCAACCCCCGCTGGACGCGAACCTTGCTGTTCGCCGGCCTGCTCACCGCTCTCGCCCAGCCCGCGCAGGCCGCCCCGAGCGACGATAAGACGCTTTCGCCCTACTTCTTCATCGAGGGAGAGCCGTCCGTCGACCGTCTCCCTCTCGCCAAGACCGACGTGGAGGTCGACGTGGCGGGCGTCATCGCCGACGTGAAGGTCACGCAGACCTACAAAAACGAAGGCAGCCGGCCGATCCACGCGGAGTATGTCTTTCCGGGGTCGACCCGGGCAGCGGTTCACGGGATGCGCATGAAGATCGGCGAGCGCGTCATCGTCGCTAAAATCAAGGAGAGAGAAGCGGCGTCCAAAGAGTTCGCCCAAGCGAAAGAAGACGGCAAGAGCGCCTCGCTGCTCGAGCAGGATCGTCCGAATGTGTTTCGGATGAGCGTCGCAAACATCCTGCCCGGCGACGTCATCGAAGTGGAGCTGCGCTACACCGAGCTGCTCCGGCCGGCGGAAGGCACCTATGCGTTCGTCTACCCCACCGTGGTGGGGCCGCGTTACGCGAGCGCGCGTCACTCCGCCGCGAACCCCGAGGATGACTGGGTGCGCAGCCCGTACCTCCACGCAGGCCGCAAGCCGACCTACGCGTTCGATATGAAGGTGACGCTCTTGACGGGCATCGATCTGCAGGCGCTGTCGTGCAAGTCGCACGAGGTCACGGCGCAATGGACGGGAAAGCGGCGCGTGACCGTCGCGCTCGATGAATCCGAGCGGCAAGGCGGCAACCGAGACTTCGTTCTGCAATACCGACTGGCCGGCGGGGCGGTGCAGAGCGGCTTGATGCTTTTCGAAGGCGAGGACGAAAGCTTTTTCCTCTTGATGGCCGAGCCGCCGAAGCGGGTGGAAACGGAAGACCTGCCGGGGCGCGAGTACGTCTTCATCATCGATGTCTCGGGCTCGATGTACGGCTTTCCGCTCGATACGGCGAAGCGCTTGATGCGCGAGCTCATCGGGCACCTCCGGCCAATCGATACCTTCAACATGATTCTCTTCTCGGGCGGCTCGACGCGGTTCGCGCCCCGCTCGCTGCCCGCTACCGACCAGAACATCGAGCGCGCCATCGCCGTCTTGGAGGGGAAGCAGGGTGGCGGAGGAACGGAGCTCTTGAGCGGGCTCCGGATGGCGATGAACATGGAGCACGAACCTGGGACGTCGCGAAGCTTCATCGTGATCACGGATGGGTACATCGCGGGAGAGGCGGAGGCCTTCCAGTACGTCCGCAGTCACCTCGGCAAAGCCAACGTCTTTTCGTTTGGCATTGGGACCTCGGTCAACCGGTACCTCGTCGAGGGGCTCGCAAAGGCAGGCTTCGGCGAACCGTTCGTGGTCACCGACGCTGCGAACGCGGCGGCCAGCGCAGAGCGCTTCCGCGACTACGTCAGCGCCCCCGTCCTGACCGACATCGAGGTCGATTTCGACGGCTTCCGCGCCTACGACATCGTCCCGACGTCCGTGCCGGACGTCTTGGCAGAGCGACCGGTCTTGGTGTTCGGTAAGTTCGCTGGAGAACCGGCCGGCACGATCGTGCTTCGCGGGGTAGGGGGCAAGGGTCCGATGACGCAGCGCTTCGATGTGGCCCGCGTCGGAAGCGCCGACCAAAACCGCGCGCTCTCCCACCTCTGGGCCCGCCAGCGGATCGCGGACCTCTCCGATTTCGGCGCAGCCCTCGGAGTCGAGAGTGCGCAAGAGGAGGTCACCGCCCTCGGCCTTCGGTATAGCCTCCTCACCAAGTACACGTCGTTCATCGCCGTCGACGAAACGCCGCGCAACGATTTCGGGCCGGGTGAAGAGGTCAAACAGCCCCTGCCCCTGCCGCAAGGGGTCAGCGACTACGCCGTCGGCGGCGTGACTCAGGGTTCGGAGCCGCATCTCATCGTGCTCCTTGCGCTGCTCGCGGCTGGAGCGTTTCTGCTCTGGACCTCGCGCCGCACGTCCCTCGGGTACGGCCGGTGACGCGCCCGCGGCTCTACAGCGCGCTCACCCTCGGCGCGATGCTGGCGATCACCTACGCGCTGAAGCGGCACTACAGCACGGCCGACGCCGAGGCCCTCCGGTGGATCCTCGCCCCGACGGCCTGGCTCGTCGAGACCCTCGTCCGCGCGCCCTTCGTCTTCGAGCAGCACGTCGGCTACATCAACCAGGAGCTGCGTTTCGCGATCGTGCCCTCCTGCGCCGGCGTCAACTTCATGATCATTGCCATCTGCGCGGCGGCCGTCGGCTTCGTCACGCACATGCCAACGCTGCGAGCCAAGCTGACCTTGCTCTTCGCGAGCGTGGGACTCGCCTATCTGGCGACACTCGGCGTCAACGCTGCCCGGATCGTCATCGCCCTGCTCCTCCAGGCGCACCCCGTGTCCATCGCCGGGCTGTCCTCCGCGCAGATTCACCACGCCGAAGGCATCGTCGTCTACTTCAGCAGTCTCTGCGCCCTCTACCTGCTCGCCGATCGCATCCTCGTTCGCCCCCGCCCGAAAGCGCCAACATGAGACGCCTCGTCATCCCGCTGGCCAGCTACCTCGCGGTGACCATCGTCGTCCCGATCCTAAACGGTGCCTCGATCGACGCGGACTTCCGAGAGCACGCCGCCCTCGCGATCGCCCTTCCGCTCATCATCGCGACGATGCTCTCCCTCGTTCTAAGGTGCCAGCGCTTCGTGATCGTCGAAGGTCATGTTAGTTCGTCGCTAGCCCCATGGTGAGACTGACTGTTTTATCGCTACTCGCTTGCCTATCACTCGTTGCTCCGGAGGCCGCGTCTGCCCAGCAATCCGAAGAAAGCACCTCCCCAAGCCCCGGGCTGAGCGTTTCTCTAGAGCCCGCTAACGGATGCTTTCCACCCTGCCGAAGTGGATATCTCTGCCATCCGGACAAGCTCGAGTGCGTCTCGGCCTGCAATCCGCCCTGCGCCGCATCGGAGGTTTGCTCCGAGGAAGCCGAATGTCTCTCGCGGCATGGGGCTCCCGCCGAGCCTTTCGCCGGGATTGATGACCGTCGTTTTCGACTAGTGCTTCTCGGTCGTTTCGGGCTCGGCGGAAAGGCCAGGAGCAAGCTCGGTGATGGGCTCGAGTTCTTCGTAATCTCCGAGCTCGAGGGCACGCCAGGCGTCACCTTGGGGTTCGACCTTCGGTTCGAAAAACCAGTCGCCAAGTACGTATCCGTCGGCGGTCTCTTCAGCAGCTACTGGTTGCGCCCGAAGCGTTCGACCAACCTTCCAGAGGCGGTTCGAGATCTGAGGTCGAACGACTATGCCATGGACTTCGCCCCGTTCGTCAAGCCACGCTACCCCTTCCGAGCCGGAAGCAAGGAAGCCGAAGCCTACGTCGTGGTCAACTTCGGTGGCTCACTGGTCGTCGTCGACCTGCTTGACGAATTCAATTTCAATTCGGCGTCCGTCGTACGCGGTGGCTTCAACGTCGGCGTTGCTCCAGGCTTTCAAATCTTCGTGGCTCGCCATGCGGCTCTCGTCTTCGAAGCCGGGTACATGTTTAGCTGGTTCAAGATCGACAACGCGCTCGTAAAAATCACGAGCATTGGGCAGGCCACCCTTCGTTTCGGATTCTCGTTTGCATTCTGACCGCTTTCGTGCGCGAAGCAGCTCTTCGAGTAGGCGGATATCGGCTGTAGCTACCTTGCCTACGCCATGTACGAGGTCCCGCTCCTCCGTGATGCCGAGCGTCGACGCCACAGAAGCAGCCCGAGCAGAGCAAGGCCCAGACAGGCCAAAAAGCCTGTCGGATTCGATGTGACCGAGCAGCCGCCGGCGGTCGTGAGACCCATGCTGTCGAGGCTTGGTACAGTCGCGTTGTGCTGCCTCAGCGCCTGCTCGATCGCCGCGCTGTTGTCGCTCACGACCGTTCCCGGGCCGCTCGTCGAGAGCTGCGCGACGATCGCATTGGCCGGGGGCGCGCCGTCTTCATCCGGGTTCCAGGGCCAGGTCCTGGCGCCCGGCGGAAGCCGAACGACCCGGCCGTCCTCGAGCTCGACGCGAGACGGCGCTTCGCCGAACGTGATCAACGGATCGCATTCGATGACCCGCTCGGCGCCATGCACGTTGTCGACGTCCTCGAGGTCGGCGTTGAAATCAAACAAGGGGTCGAGGTCCATCTCCGGCGCGGACAGTGTCGTGTAGAAGCGCGTCACGTACGGAAGCGACGCCATGAGCTCGCTGGTTTCCAGCATGGGCTCGATGACCTCCGCCGAAAGCGCATCCATGAACGCCTCTGTGTTGAACGGAGTCAGCGGGTTGTCGCACGGAGGACACTGGATGAACGCTTCGAGCTCGTCTGCTGGCAAGAAGTCCTCGAGCACGCCGAGATACCCATCCCACTGCGCGAAGCGCGCGCTCCGGTCGAGGACTGTTTCGGGCGAGAACACGGGAAGGTTGAGCTGCAGGAGCTCCCACTGATCGCGCTCGAAGTCCGTCACGACCACGTTCTCGTAGGCATCGGCTGGGCCCGCCCGCTCGGTCACGAACCCTTGCCCGCCGGCCTCGTTTCCGGCGGCCACGACGACCTGGTTGTAGTTGCTGCCCCCGGTGAGCCAATCGATTAGCGCTTCGTTGAGCTCGAGCGAGCGGTAGTTGACCGGGACGGCGCGGCTTTCGCCGAGCACCCAGACCATCACACCCATGTCGTCGTTG
This sequence comes from Deltaproteobacteria bacterium, assembly GCA_004283055.1. GTDB lineage: Bacteria > Myxococcota_A > Polyangia > Polyangiales > Houyiibacteriaceae > SG8-38. The sequence continues at coordinate 56 of SHLP01000117.1, read as the reverse complement.
GCCGCCACTGCGGTTGGACGTATGGGAATCATCGGCTGATCCGAAACGTAGGTCAT
>SHLP01000116.1 GCA_004283055.1 Deltaproteobacteria bacterium | reverse complement strand
GACGAACTTCCTCGGGAAGATCAAGCAGCGTCAGGAGTCCTACCGCAACGAATTCGGCCAGTACTGCGCCGTCGACGGCGACGATTGGGGCACCTGGAACCCGGCCGCGATTCCGGGTGAAGACCCGGTGGTTTGGGAGAGCACAGCCGTTTGGCGCCAGCTCGGCGCGTCTCCGAACGCGCCGATCCGGTTTCAGTACGCGACCGTCGCTGGCGTTCCGGGCGACGCTCCGCCTGCTGGCACGGACCTCGATGACGGCGACCACTGGTTTGCGGCGCGGGCTCAAGGTGACCTGAACGGGGATGCAGATACCTTCTACCTAGAGATCTACTCCCAGGCGAACCACGTCTATAACAGTGCCAGCGGAACTGGCGGCTGGAAGTGACAATTTCCGTCACCGTCGAGTGACGAGATCTGTCCGTCAGCGGGGTTCCCAACCGGCCCGAACCGAGATTTGCGAGTAATTTCCGCATGAGCCGATGGTCTAGGAGAATCGGCACGGCAGTTGCATTGTCCTTGGGCAACTCAGAATGATGCGGGCATGGAGCCCGGGGGAAAAGGAACCAAATATGAACAAGCTACTGTCGAAGAAAGAGGGCTTCACCCTCATCGAGCTGATGATCGTCGTTGCCATCATCGGCATTCTGGCCGCGATCGCGATTCCGGCATTCATCAACTACGTCAAGCGTTCGAAGACGGCGGAAGCCAGCGCGAACCTCAAGACGATGTTCCAGGGCGCTGCCTCGTACTACGAGTCGGAGAACTGGACCGGTGGCGTTCCCGCCCCCGGCGCCGTCGTGGCAGCTTCGTCGCACTGCACCATCTCGACCACGGTGCCGGACAACGCTCCGACCGATGCGAAGCGCATCATCATTTGGGATAGTGAGACCCACGCTGCCCAGTACCAGGCGATGGGCTTCGCACCTGCCGACGGCCTCTACTTCGCCTACGGCCTGACGGCCCTTCCGGCGGCCAGCGCCTGCGGGAACCCGGCCAACGACACGACGCTGTACACGTTCCGGGCCCAGGGCGACCTGGACGGGGACACGACCCTGTCGAGCTTCTTGCTCGAAGCCGGTTCGAACGACGACAACGTCCTCTACCGCGCACCGGGCATCCAGCAGATCAGCCCGCTCGAGTAATCTCGTTCGGATGAAACCTGGAAAGGCCGCGGCATTCGTCGCGGCCTTTTCCGTTTAAAAGGGAACGCGGCTGGTTTTCGATATACTGGCGGCGTGAAGCACGTGCGTCGATTCGTCGCCACCGTAGCGATCGTAGGGGTGCTCGCAGGGATTTGGTCTCTTCGCGGTCGGGCGATGGACCAGTACCTGGGTACGCAAACCTACGAGGACATCTACTACCTGCCGCCCCCTCAGTGGTTGGAGGTGATGAGTCTCGGCCATCGACGGGCCCTTGCCGATTTGATTTGGCTTCGCGCGCTGATCTACTTCGGCGACGAGTTCGCGAACAAGGGCGCCGTCAGGCACGTCTTCAACTACGGCGACTCCATGCTCGCGCTCGACCCGGACTTCAAGCGTGTCTACCGCTGGGTCGGAATGGCGGGCGTGTACACGCCGACCGGCAGCTCGACCGAGTTCATGGAACGAGCGATCGACGTGCTGCGGCGGGGCGCGGAGCGATTTCCAAACGACGGCGATCTAGCCTGGGATGCCGGAGCAACGATCACCTACGACCTTCTCCCCCACCTCCCGAAGGACGATCCGGACCGCGAGCAGCTCAAAGCCGAGGGCAACGAGTACATGATGGCCGCGGCGCGCCTGGGAGCAGGTCCTGACTGGCTGGTCATGACGAACGCCACCTCGCTTCGAAAGCTCGGGCAGACCGATCGGGAGCTTCGACACCTCGAGGAGATGTATGCGATGATTCGCGACCCGAAGGTGAAAGCCCAAATAGAAATCCGGCTCACGCAGCTCCGCGACCAGGCCTATGCCGAAGCTTTTCGCAGCGCGAACGAGGAGTTTGAGAAGCGGCGCGAAGAGGAATTCCCGTACATGCCGTCGACGCTCTATTTCTTCGTGGCAGACCCCATCGATGCCACGGTCGGCCTCGAAGACCCGAGCTAGGCTCTTGCCAAATCCGCGTCGGGCTCGCACAGTCTCGCGGCTTTGAGTCGCGGTCGTCTGAGATTGAGCCTAGTCGAAGTAGGGCTGCTGCTCTGCATACTCGGCATCGTGCTGGCGGTCTTCGTGCCGACGTTCATTCGCCGGGTGCGCGTTAACAAGATCAGCGAAGCCTCAGAGCTTCTCCACGAAATGAGCAGCCGCGCTTCGGCCTACTTCGCAACGTCTTGGGCCGATGGAAAGCGATTCTGTCTTCCGTCGGGCGCGGGACCCACACCTGCCATGCCCACGGTCGACCCAGCCGTGGTCGACTTCGCGGCCGAAGCGCAGAGCGGCTATGAAAGTTGGGAGGCGCTCGGCTTTCAGCCGGATCGTCCGGTGCGCTACAGCTACAGCTACGCGCCCGACCGGCACGGCTGCAATCTCGTCGGCGGGGGAGCACTCCGCTCAGTCTCCTTCCGAGCGGAAGGAGATCTCGACGGAGACGGTGTGCGTTCGATGTTCGAACGGCGCGCAACGATGAGCGCCACCGGATTGGAGCCGGATGGGGCTTTGTATGTGTACCGGCGAGTCGAGTGAAGTGCCGGTCGGCGCCTACTTGCTCTGTCCAGCCGCGATCTGAGCTTCGGCGTTGACCAAGGCGGTCGTGATCTCGCCAGACGCGCGCCGGAGCGCGGGCGGCGCACCGTCACCGAAACGATCGGGATGCAGGTCCCGCACCAGCTTTCGGAGCGCGACACGGGCATCGCGACCTCCTGCGCCCTCTGGGAGATCGAGGAGCGCGTGGGCGGAGGCTCGGCTGCGGAGCTCTCGACGCTTGCGCAGCAACAGGGGATAAGAGCCGGTCGACTTCGGGGAGGCTGCTCCAAGCATCTTCAGCATCCAGAGGAACCGATATCCAGACCAACCACATCCGGAGCGCTGGGTAAGATCTTGGGTGGGGAGGCCCTTGCGGAGCCATCGAAGAACCGAGGCTTCCGGGGCGCGCAGCTCGGCCCCGTTCACGAGCGCTTCGCCCACGGCGGTGAGGTGATAGGTCTCGATGCCAAGCTGCGCATGGATGGTTGCCGCCTCGACGCTGGTCACCGCGGCGCGCATCGCCTGCAGGGCGAGGAATCGGGCGGGCGCAGGTTCGGAAAGTGTCCATCGGTCGGCGGCCGGCGGGGGCTGCCGCAGGCGCAGCACCAGGCCATCCCAGTCGCAGACCTCGAGCAAGCGTTCGAGCGCCTGCCTATGCGTGACTGCGATGCACCGATTGGCGGTCACGCCGACCAGAGTCCCCGAAGCGAACGAGAAGGTCGCGCTCCGTCCTTCACCCTCGAGATACAGGGTGCCGTCTGCGCGCGCACGGTCGAGGCCGACCAAGACCCGGCAAATCGTCGTCGCGCTTGAAAGCCTCCGCACGGAACACGAATAGGCGATCGACTCGGGGCCGGCTAGTTTTCAGCGAGACGCCGCGTATCGCGGGTCGCCGGGGCGGAGCGCGAGGGCGTTTCGGATTTGCGCGAACCTTGCCGACACCGACGTCGGCGCGACCCCGTAGCGGCGCGCAACCTCGGCTTGCGTGCAGCCGGGACGCTGCTCGACGACGGCAATCGCGTACTCGAGCGCCGCGGCCAACACCTCCGGCTTGGTCACCCTGAGCTCGCACTGCGCCTGCATGTCGGACCAGAGCTGCGTTGCGCGTTCGATTTCGTCGCGTGAGTAGCCGGCTTCCTCCATCTTGCGGTGGACGGTTTCCGCAACTCGATCGCTCGGAGGGCGGCGGACTGTAGCCTTGGCCGCGGCAGTGTCGGTCGCACCGGCTTGGATCCAGTCGATGAGCCCGCGGTGATCCGGATTGCACGGCCCTTGGGCTTGGGCGAGCTCTGCGAGCTCGAGTGCCGCGTCGAGGTCACCGAGGCGCGCTACGCAGTGCGCCAAGGACCCGATGATTTCGTCGTGCTCGGGCTCGAGCTCGTACGCCCGGCGCAGATGCGGATAGGCGCCGCTCGGATCGTCGAGCGCGACATCCATGAGGTGGCCGAGGTTGTGGTGATACCAGGGCGTTTGTGGAGCGAGGCTCGACGCGTCGCGGTAGGAACGGACGGCGACGCGATAGTTGCCGAGCAGCGCATGGCAAAGGCCCATGAGCGCGTGAAGGATGTCGTCCTCGGCGCAATGGCTCAGCACGCGACGCAGGTGGAGCGCGGCCTTCCACGGGTTGTCTTCGAGATGAAGCTCGGCGAGGTGCCGGTGTGCGAAGAGCGAAGCGTCGCTACCCTCGTCCGCAGCGAACACCATTTGGGTCAACAAGCCTTCAGCGCGCTTCGACGATGCCTCGAGAGCTTCTTCCGCCTGCTCCCAAAGCTCTTCGATCGTGCTTGCCCCTCTACCCATCTGCATTCGTATAGCTGGTCAATTTTTTGAACGCAAGACTCGTCCGCTCTGTACGGGCTCCGGAAACTCGCCGTTTGTGTCGCGCCGAACGGGTATCACGCTCGCGTTCACCGCCCGCGAGTGACCCTCGGGCTCGCCGCATTGAAACTGCGCATCGTGCGGGCTTGGGGTATGCTTGGGGGGCTCGACCGTTCACATGTCGAGGGATAGTGAACCCATGATGTCCGACGAAACCGACGAAAACGCTCCAGAGCCCGCCGATACTGGCGAACGAGAACGTCGATGGTCCGAAGGTGTTCTTCGCGAAACGCTTCGAAAAGCCGTCGAGAAAGGCATTGAAGCAGGCGTCGGGACGCTTCGAAGCGCCGATAGCGCGCTTCGCGGGGTCACTCAGGACGGCAAGCTCCCCAAGGAGCTGATCGGATACGTCTTCGCGTCCGTCGACGAGACCAAAAACGCGTTGGTGCGGACCGTCGCAAAAGAAGTCCGCGATTTTCTCGAAGCCACCGACATCGCTGGCGAGTTCTACAGAGCGCTCACCTCCCTGTCGTTCGAGGTCAAGACCGAAATTCGCTTCATCCCCAATGATGCCGGCGGTGTTCGGCCCCAGGTCAAGGCCCGCGCGGTGCAGAAGCGCAAGCGGCGCGGAGCCGTCGTCGAGACCGAGCAGATCATCCCGCCCGACGACCCCGCGGGAACCTGAGCCGCATGTCCGCGCCCGGGACAGTGTACTTGGTGGGTGCCGGCCCCGGCGACCCAGAGCTCATCACCCGGCGTGGGCTCCGGCGGCTTCGCGAAGCGGATGTCGTTCTCTACGACGCACTTGTGCACCCAGATCAGCTGCGCCACGCCAAACCCGACGCAGAGCTGGTGTTCGTAGGCAAGCGGGCCGGCCGTGTGAGCCAGCGGCAAGCCGCCATCAACCGGCAGCTCGTCGAGGCGGCACGCGACGGTAAGACGATCGTGCGCCTCAAGGGCGGAGATCCGTATCTCTTTGGGCGCGGGTCCGAGGAGGCCGAGCTCCTAGCGTCGGAGGGGATTCCCTTCGAAGTGGTTCCGGGTGTACCCTCACCGCTCGCTGCTACCGCGTACGCCGGGCTATCGTTGACCCATCGGGAGCTCGCGTCGAGCGTGGCGTACGTCACGGCCACCGAATCGGTGGAAAAGGATCGCGCCAGCCACGACTGGTCCAAACTCGCAACCGCCACGCAGACGCTCGTCATCTTCATGGGGATGCGCAAGCTCGACTCCCTTGCAACCATCCTCATCGAGAATGGGCGCCCTGCGAGCACGCCTGCCGCTGTCATCCAATGGGCGTCCCTTCCCACGCAGCGTACCGTCGTCGGCACACTCGCGAACATCCACGAGCGCGCATCGAGCGCGGGGCTCGGCTTGCCGGCGCTGACCATCGTGGGCGAGGTGGTGCGCTTGCGGAGCAGTCTTCGTTGGTTCGACACGAAGCCGCTATTTGGCAAACGAGTGCTGGTCACTCGCGCCGTGCGCCAGGCTGGGTCGCTTGCGGCGCTTCTTCGCGACGAAGGCGCACAGGCTATCCTGGCGCCGACCATTCGGCTGGCGCCCGCCAAGGACCTAGCGCCGCTGCGCGATTCCATCGCCGACCTGAAACGGTATGATTGGATTCTCTTCACGAGCAGCAACAGCGTAGAGATCGTGCTCTCGACCATCGAAGAGGCCGGCCTCGATCTCCGAGCCCTGGCGGGGGTGAACGTCTGTGCGATTGGCGACAAGACGCGGCTCGCTCTTCGCTCACACGGAATCGTCGCCGACCTGGTTCCCGACGACGCGCGGGCAGAGGGTGTCGTCGCAGAGCTCGGCCCGCTGCTCGGGCGAGGGTCGCGTGTCTTGCTTCCGCGCGCCGAGATCGCGCGCGAAGTACTGCCGGATTCACTTCGGGAGCTCGGCGCCGAGGTCGATGTGGTCGCGGTCTACCGAAACCTTCCCCCAGAGCCGAGTGAAGTCGAGCGGATTCGAGCCCTCGTCGACCCGAGCGAAAGCGACGCGGTCTTGTTCACCTCCTCGTCGACGGTTCGAAACCTCGTCGAGCTGCTCGGGCCGGCCGCCGCCGATCGCCTCGGGGAGCTCGATCTCTTTTCGATCGGGCCCGTGACCAGCCAGACGGCAGAGAGCCTCGGGCTCACGATCGCGGCGACATCGGCAGCTCAGACGATCGAATCACTGGTCGAGACCGCGCGCGCGTACTATGCCCCGCTCAGAGATGCGCATGACTAGGATTGCATGGGGGGCGGCCCTTTCGCTGCTCGGTCTTCTCGGATCGGCCTGCGGCGGAGGTCCCTGCGGCGATTCCGAGGACCGGCTAGTGCCCCTGAGCGAGCTTCCGTGCAGCCGGACGAGCGCCGAAGGAGTTTGGGAGTCGCACCCCTTCCCCCCGGTCTCCGATGCCCAATGCTACTGGCTCGAGTTCAGGGGATGCAGCCAGTATCAATTCGAACACCCGCTCGGCCGAGCCCCGTTGCAGATCCTGGCGTACACCTCGTTCGACCAGGATGGGAGCTTTTCGACCCCGGCCTCGGGGAACAGCTTCGTGGTTCAGGAAGTCAGCGAATCGACGGTGACGATTCGTAACGCTCAGAGCCAGTTTTTCTATCTCAGGCTCACGCTCGACTGACCCCCTAGCGCATTCGCCGGGTGGGCCTTAGGTTTCTGAAATCCGGCCGGAGTGCCCGGCTGGGCTCCGTTCGAGAAAGCGCTAAAATAGGGAATGGCCGACAGGTTCGATAGCGATGCCGGGACTGTTGCTGAGGTCAAACCGGAGAAAAAGCTCAAACGCCCCAGGCTCTTTCGAGTTCTTCTGCACAATGATGATTACACCACTAGAGAGTTCGTGGTGCACGTTCTGAACACCGTATTTCACCTGGGAGAGCAAGACGCCATCCGCATCATGCTGCACGTTCACCACAACGGCGTCGGCGTAGCGGGCGTGTTTACCCGGGAGGTCGCGGAGTCCAAAATCGAGCGGGTGGAGCGCTTGGCGCAGGACCACGAGTTCCCGCTACGCCTCACGATGGAGCCCGAAGAGGAGGAAGACCGGTAGTTATGGCTGGCCCCGTCATCGATAAAGAGCTGCAAGAGACGCTTCGCAAGGCATTCGACCGCGCGGGCTTAATGCGACACGAGTACGTGACGCTCGAGCACCTGCTCCTCGCGCTCACCGAGGATCCGAATGCCTCGAAGGCCCTCCGGGCCTGTGGAGCCGATCTTCGCCGACTGCGACACAAGCTTGAAGAGTTCATGCAGGACCGCCTCTCACGCGTCCCGGAGAGCGTCACCGTGGAGCCTCGGCAAACCTTGGCGGTCGAACGCGTCCTGCAGCGAGCCGCCATCCACGCCATCTCCTCCGAAATGAAGACGATCGACGGCAGCAACGTGCTCGTCCAAGTGCTCAAAGAGGACGAATCGTTCGCAGCCTTCGTGCTCCAAGAGGCCGGAGTAAGTCCACTCGACCTCAAGCGTTACATCTCGCACGGCGTGGGGACCGACATCGTGCCGGGCGAGACCGAGGGCTACACCGACGCGGATTTCGAAGACGACGAGGAAGGCGCCGCCCCTGGCCGGGACCCACTCGAGGCCTTCGCGACCGACCTCATCGCGGAAGCCGCCGAGGGCCGCATCGACCCGCTCATCGGGCGCGATTCGGAGCTCGATCGCACCGTCCAGGTCCTGTGCCGGCGCCGCAAGAACAACCCCGTGTTCGTCGGAGAGCCGGGTGTCGGCAAGACAGCGATTGCCGAAGGCCTCGCGCGACGAATCTACGAGGGGAACATTCCGGAAATCCTCGACGATGCGAAGATCTTCTCGCTCGACATGGGCGCGCTGCTGGCTGGCACCAAGTTTCGCGGTCAGTTCGAGGAGCGTCTCAAGGCCGTCATGAAGCGCCTTCAGGAAATCGACAACGCGATCTTGTTCATCGACGAGATTCACACCATCGTGGGCGCTGGCGCAACGACGGGCAGCTCGATGGACGCGTCCAACATCCTCAAGCCAGCACTCGCGTCTGGGAAGCTCCGGTGCCTCGGCTCGACGACGTACACGGACTTCAAACACTTGGAGCGGGACCGCGCCCTCGCCCGACGTTTCCAGAAAATCGAGGTACACGAGCCGAGCGTCGAAGATACGGTCGAAATCCTGAAGGGGTTGCGCTCGTATTACGAAGAGCACCACGACGTCAAGTATGACGACGAGGCTATCGAGGCAGCCGCGCAGCTCGCGCAGAAACACATCGTCGACCGCTTCTTGCCGGACAAGGCTATCGACGTCATCGACGAGGCAGGCTCACTCGAACGCATGCGCCCCGAAGATGAGCGAACCCACCAGATTACCGTCACCGAAATCGAGCGGGTCGTGAGCAAGATGGCCCGTGTGCCGGTCGAGTCGGTCAGCGCCAAAGAGCGCGACCAGCTTCGAGAGCTGGCCCCTGAGCTTCGCAAGGTGATCTTCGGCCAGGACGAGGCAATCGACAAAGTCGTCAGTGCGATTACTCTCGCGCGCGCCGGGCTTCGCGCCGACAACAAGCCCATCGGATCGTTTCTCTTCGCAGGGCCCACTGGCGTCGGCAAGACTGAGTTGGCTCGGCAGCTCGCGCGCGTCATGGGCGTCGAGCTCCTTCGCTTCGACATGAGCGAGTACAGCGAGCGGCACTCCGTTTCGCGGCTGATCGGTGCGCCTCCCGGCTACGTCGGTTTTGATCAGGGCGGCCTGCTGACCGATGCGGTTCGCAAGCACCCGCATGCGGTGCTCATCCTCGACGAAATCGAGAAGGCTCACGGAGAGCTTTTCAACATCTTGCTACAGGTGATGGACCACGCGAAGCTCACCGACAACAACGGGCGTGAAGCGGACTTCCGCAACATCGTGCTGGTGATGACCACGAACGCAGGCGCCTTCGAGGCGACCGAGAAAGTGGTTGGCTTCGCCAGTGGCGATCAACCCAAGGACTTCGCGACGGGCCGCGCGAAGCAGGCGATGGAGCGCATCTTCACGCCGGAGTTCCGCAACCGCCTCGACGCCGTCGTGTACTTCAGTGGCCTTCGCAGAGACGTCATCCGCAAGGTGGTCGACAAGGAGGTCGCCCTTCTCGGGGAGATGCTCGCCGAGAAACAGGTGCAGCTCGAGCTCAGCGAATCGGCTCGAGACTGGCTCGCCGAGCACGGGTACGATCCGCAGATGGGCGCGAGGCCCATGGCGCGCCTGGTCGAGCAAAAGCTCAAGAAGCCGCTGGCCGAAGCGATGGTTTTCGGCAGCCTCAAGGAAGGCGGCACCGCCATGGCCGATGCCGAGGACGGCGAAATCGTGCTCAGCTTCCACGACACCAACGCGCCCGCCAGCGAAGCGTAGCCTTTGCAGTCCGCGTTCGTGCCGAGCCTGCGCTAGCCTTCGGTGTCCGCTGATGCCCGTCTATCTACTCGACAAGGAGCTCGCCTTCCCGCCGCCCGAGGACGCGAACGAGGAAGGTATCGTGGCCGTGGGCGGGGACGTTTCGCCCGAGCGCCTTCTCGTCGCGTACCGCCATGGCATCTTCCCTTGGCCCGCTCGAGGCTACCCCCTGCTCTGGTTCTCGCCCGATCCGCGCTTCGCCTTGTCGCCGCAGACCGCGCATGTCCCACGGTCCTTGCGCAAGGTCATTCGCAAGCGAGAGCTCGATGTGACCGCGGACACCGCGTTCGCCGATGTCATCGACGCCTGTGCCGCCATGCCGCGCCCCCATCAGCAGGGCACGTGGATAACCCCGGAGCTTCGCGACGGCTACCTCGGACTTCACCAGCTCGGGTACGCGCACAGCATCGAAGCCTGGCGCGACGGTGAGCTGGTCGGCGGGCTCTACGGGGTCGCACTTGGCCGAACGTTCGCTGGAGAGTCGATGTTCGCCACGGCGCCGGACGCATCGAAAGTAGCCTTCACGACGCTGCTCGGCCACCTCGCGATGTGGGGCTTTCGAGTCGTGGATTGCCAGGTGCACACCGAGCACTTGGCGCGCTTTGGAGCAACGATGTGGCCGCGCGATCGGTTTCTGTGCGAGTGGCGAGCGGCGGTCGATCAGCCGAGCGTGCTCGCGCCATGGAAGCTGACACTTTCGCCGCAAGACGCGCTCGAACGGCTCTGAGCCGAGGGGCGAGCGATCCGCCGAAGGCGAGAAGCCGAGCTTCCGAACTTGGGGCCGGGCCTTACTCGGGTGTCCGGAAGATGATGGTGCCCAGGTCCGGCCCGAGGAGCGCTAGCGGGAAGGCGCCGTAGACCTGGAGCTCGCCTTGGAGGCGCGCTTTGTGGGTGTAGCCCGCTGGTGACGCGGTGAGCGCCGTGGCGCGGGCGGCGGGGTCGCGGACCAGGGCATCGACCTCGGGAGGCGTGTCCCAATGAAAGAGACGCTCGCCCTTGTAAAGGTAGACCCAGACCGGCGCGCCGGCCTTTTGCTCGACGCGGAACTGGCGGCTGAGCCGCTGGGCGAGGCGCGACAAGGGGATGCCCGCAAGCACGGCCCCGACGATCTTGCCATCTCGCAAGGAGGGAGCGGCAAACAGAATCGACCAGGACGAAGGCGCGTCGGGGTCAGCGGCGTAGAACTCCCCGAGGCCGGTCGAGGCGCTGCCGTCGAGGGCCTTGGCCACGGGCTCGAAGCGCGATCTGAAGTCCTGGCCCTTCATCCGATCCGGGTCGCGGTCGCGCGCAATCACGATTCCGTCCAGGTCGACGGCCGCTAAAAACGACATCGGCGACGCGACGAATTGATCAATGCCTCTCTTAGGTTCCTGGAGAATTCTCAATGCGGCTCGGATTTGCGTTTCACGCTTCTCGGGATCGCCGACCAAGAAGCCCGGAGCAAGCTTATCGGCTGCCTTGACCACGCCCGCCTGATGGTTCCCCAGGTCCTGCTCGACCAGCGCCTGGACGCGGGGAAAGTCGACGTCCCTCAGCTGCGCCCGGGTTCGCTCCACCGCAGCGCGGTCTTCGCAGCCGGCGAGTACCAGGAAGCCGAGGAGAAGGATGCGGGAGCGCTTCATGTGGGAAGTGTAGCAGCGCCAGCGCCAGCGACCGCTGCTACACTCCCGCCCATGTCCGCACCAACCGCCGCCCTCGGCGCCCAGCCGTCCCCGTCCAGGGAGATCACCGCTCTCGATCTCCACATGATGCCACAAGCCGACCTGATTGCGCTCTACCACGAGCTCGACGCGCCCCCGTTCGAGGAGATGCACGGTGAGTTCGCCGCAAGGCTGCTCGACCAGGGAACGGCCCGTGCCTACCTGCTCAGCGCTTTTGCGGTGAACGTGAAAGGCCGATGGCTGTGCAAAGCGTTCGAGCCGCTCGGGCCCACGAACGGACATGGCTACAACAGCTTCATGACGCCCCGGGGCGTAAAGCGGTCCGCACGCATGAACACCCACCTCGGCCCCTCCAAGATTCCCGGCGACACGAAGGACGCGTTCCACTTGGAGTACGCCAACTTCAACAGCTTCCAGCGAGGCGGCCTCGGCGGCGCGCTCGTCCAAACCATGTTCGACGAGCTGCGCAAAGTGGGCCCCCGCCTCTACCTCGGGATCGGCCGCAGCGGCTTCACAGAGAAGGCACGAGCCGAGCTGCACCCGTTCACGCTAGAGGGCCCGGTCGCGCCATTTGTCGAGCGCTGACTGCCAGCCAATGCAGCGGGCGGCAGAGCGACATACCGGGGCGCGGAAAAAAGCGCGATACGGGGCTGCGCCGAACGGCTCGGCGTCGCTGATTGGTTTGCGCTCGCGCGGGTGTTGAGGCGGGTGAACTCCAGGTGTCGACTTACGGCTTGTGCTGCCGCGGATGTGGGGGAGGCGGGTCTTGGGTGGGTTGCCTGGTCAGGTTTGGTTGAAACGCCCCGACCACCCCCACCCGTAGAGCTGTTGTCACTCTCACGCGAGTGAACAGCGTGCCTGGCGCGGCGGTCGCTTCGCTCTGCCTTGCCGGCGCATTCGCGCCGGGCTTCGCCCTGCGGGCTCGCGCTGC
>SHLP01000115.1 GCA_004283055.1 Deltaproteobacteria bacterium | reverse complement strand
ACGTCGTCGAAGTGTTCGAAGCGGTCGAGCGCAGGACAGGCGTGGTGGGTCATGATCCCGTGCGTCGCGTCGACTAGCTCGAACTCCACGTCCAGAATCCCCACTTCACCCGGCGAAAATTGAAAGCAGCGAAGAAGGCTTTCAACGTCGTCACCGGTGACCCCCATCGCATGCTGCCCGATGCTCAAGTCGTGCTCCGCAGCGCCTCGATCGATCCACACGTCCTTTTCGAGCTCCTGAGCAGCGTCGTCGCCGTATCGTTCTCGGATTCCTGTGTACCAGCGGTCGGTGCCGAGCATGTACGCGAGCGCCGCGTAGTTCCACAAGAGTGCGAGGGTCTTTTCGTCGTAGACGGTCTCGAGCTTTCGCTCGAACGCGTCGATGTCGATCTTCGAGACACGCGCGCCCTGAGAAGACTGCCAGGCTTTCAAAAGGACTGCGAAGCCGATCTCGATCGCTTTTCCGCGCGCCATGCCGCGCAGCCTGCCCGGGCTGCCGACCCAGGCCGGCTTTCCCCGTCGCGGATTTGCTTTGCCACTCAGCAATTGAGATGGCGACACGAGGAGCTTGAACCAAGAGCGATCGCCAGATAGCTCCGGAGGCGTTTCGGCCTGGTCACGCTTCGCGATGGTTAGCATCTCGGGCTTGAGCTCCGTCGCCGCGGTGATGAATCTCACATCGTCGAAGAAAAGCTCTTTCGGGGTCGCGCCATTCTTTCGGAGCGGCCAACCGCGAAGCGCGACTGCCTCGGCGACGTCCTCCCCGTACTTTTGAGAAACCGCAGCGAACCAGGTCTCGAAGAGCAGCTCGTGCGCGTGGACCGTTCGACGCCACAAATCGATCAGGGTTTCGCGTGGCAGCTCGTGCGCGTGCAGGTCTGGATTGAAGGCTTCGACCATCAGCAGCGCTGATTGTCCCACCATCGAGGCAGATCAGCCACAGAATCCAGAACGGCGTCGGGTCGCACGGCTCCATCGAGGTCTGCACTGCGAAATTTCCCCGTCTGAACGAGGATTCCAGTTAGCCCGGCTATCTGTGCGCCAGCCACGTCGCTGTGAATATCGTCGCCGACCATCACGGTTTTCGTCGCTTTGGCGCCGAGCATGCGCACAGCGGCCTCGAAAAAGCCCTTCGACGGTTTACCCATTACGACGGCTTCACAGCTGGCTGCATGCTCCAAGGCTTTGATGAACGGCGCCACATCGAGCACGAGGCCTGTATCTCCCTGTGCGTACCGAGACATGCCGAGCGCGATCAGGATTGGTCGTGGCTCAGCCATCAAGAGTCGGAACGCGCGATTCAAGGTCTCGAAGCTCCAAGCTTCGCCGATGTCGCCGATCACCACGCTCTTGGCGCCGTCCTCCGCCGTCTCGCCCACGCATTCGATCCCCTCGAAGTCCTCGCGCGTCGCGTCTCGAATGAACAAGGCTACCGGCGTTGCACCGCGCGCTGCCAGGTAGTCGTGCGCGGCGACGGGCGGAGCGATGATCTGCTCCGCGGCAACCGAAAGGCCGAGCCCGGAGAGCCGTTCGACCAAGGCCCTTCGAGGCTTCGAGCTCGTGTTTGTCACGAACCCATGCGGGATACCACGTTGCTCGCACCAGCAAAGTGTTTCGACCGCGCCATCGATGACACGATCGCCTTGATACAGAACACCGTCGAGGTCGAAGAGAAGCGCTTCCATGGCCACCTTCCCCGGTCTATTCGTACCCTAGCGCCTAAGGCGCGCCCTGGGGAGTGGCCGCGAGCGTGTTAGGCGCTAAGGAAGCGACTTCCGGCGGCTTTCGCACGGAGTGTAGTCTCGTCGCCGCTCGCCCGTGTAGACCTGTCGAGGACGACCGATTCGTACATCCGGGTCTTCCATCATTTCTTTCCAGTGCGCGATCCAGCCAGGGATGCGGCCTAGAGCAAACATGACCGTGAACATCTTGGTGGGGATCCCCATCGCGCGGTAGATGATGCCGCTGTAGAAGTCGACGTTGGGGTAGAGCTTTCGCTCGATGAAGTACTCGTCGGACAGGGCCACCTCTTCGAGTCGCCGCCCAATGTCGAAGAGCTCGTCTTCGATCTGGAGGTGATTCAGCAGGCGGTCGGCGTACTTTTTCAGGATCGTCGCGCGCGGGTCGAAGTTTTTGTACACGCGATGCCCAAAGCCCATCAGCCGTCGCTCTCGGTTCTTCACCTGCTGCATGAACGCCGAGGTGTCGCCGCCTTCGTCGCGGATCTCTTTGAGCATTTCGATGACGGCCTGGTTGGCGCCTCCATGCAAAGGGCCCCAGAGCGCGGAAACCCCTGCGCTCGCCGCGGCATACAGATTCGCCTGACTCGAGCCGACCAGCCGCACCGTCGAGGTCGAGCAGTTCTGTTCGTGGTCGGCGTGCAAGATGAACAAGACGTTGAGCGCTTTCACGAGCTCGGGGTCTGGCACATAGGTGGGCTCAGCCGGATGTGAGAACATCATGTAGAGGAAGTTCCCGCAGTAATCGAGGCTGTTCTTCGGGTAGGCGACGGGTCGCCCCTGCGTCTTCTGATGGCTGAATGCCGCAATCGTCCGCAGCTTTGAAAGGAGACGCGCGATGTGCGTGATGTTGTGCGAGTCGGGTTCGATGCTGTCCGGATAATACGCGGAAAGAGCGCTGACCATGGACGAGAGGATCGCCATGGGGTGTGCGTTCGATGGAAAGCCGTCGAAGAAGTGACGCATGTCTTCGTGCAACATGCTGTGGTAGGTGAGCAGATGCGAGAATTGATCGAGCTGCTTTTGCGTCGGGAGCTCGCCGAAGATGAGCAAGTAGCTCGTTTCGATGAAAGAAGAGTGCTCAGCGAGTTGCTCGATCGGGTAGCCTCGGTACAACAGGATGCCTTCTTCACCATTGATGAAGGTGATTTTGCTCTCGGTTGCCCCGGTGTTCATGAACCCGGAGTCGAGCGTGATGAGGCCGGTGTCTTTACGCAGGCTGCGAATGTCGATCGCGCGTTCGGCGTAGGAACCTTCTACGATGGGCATCTCGTAGCTCTTGTCGTCGTATTCGAGCTTTGCTTTTGTACTCATAGAATCACTAGTTCTAACCCGACCTGGCCGCTTCGGCAACGACGCAGCTCGAGGATGTTTCCGCTGCGTTTCGCTGCGGATGGAGGCAGCGGCGCTCAGAAATCGAGCTCGAAGACCTTCCGTGCATTTTCCGAGAGGAAGAGCCGTCGCACGTCGTCCGAGAGCCCGAGCGAATCGAGCTGAGCGATGCATTTCGACGGTTGAATCATCGGAAAATTGCTGCCGAAGAGGACTTTCCGGCGTCCGGGCCCTTTCATGAACCGAACGAGCGCCTCGGGATAGCGCTCGGGCGTGTACGCCGAAGTGTCGATGTACACGTTCTCGTATTTCGTCGCGAGGGAGACCATCTCTTCGGTCCACGGGTATCCGATGTGCCCGCCGACGATGCGAAGCTCCGGGAATTCGCATGCAACCTCATCGAGGTAGGGAATGGGTCGCCCCGGGTCGCTCGGCCGAAGCGGGCCCGCGTGACCGACCTGCAGGCAGAAGGGGACTCCGAGCTCGACGCACTCTGCGTAGATCGGATAATAACGGCGATCGTTTGGTGGGAGACCCCAGAGCCAGGGTAGTTGACGAACTCCGACGAAGCCGAGCTCCGTCACGCAACGGCGGAGCTCGCGCACCGCATCCATTGGGCGGTGTAGATCCACCGAGCCAACTCCGACGAAGCGGTCAGGGTGTTCGCTCACCGTTCGAGCGACCTCGTCATTGGACAGAAGTGGGCCGTGCGGACCCCACCAAGCCGATGTCAGCGCTCTGTTCACGCCCGCCGTATCGAGTGCAGCCAACGTGAGCTCGACAGGGATCTCGTCTGGAATCGCATCGAGGCCCATCCAGCGTCTTAGGGATGCAAACATATCGTGGCGGATGAACGCCGCCGTTGGGTGCTGAATCCAGGCGTCGATGATCGGCTCAGCCATCGTTGAATCGTCCTGCCAGTGCGCGGCCCGCGCAAGCTGCCCCGCTGCAGAGGCGTCCTGAGGAAAAAACGGGCGGCGGGGCCCCGTCGGGCCCCGCCTTCTTTCAGGGGCCAAGCTGAGCCCTCAGGAGAAGAGGGCTCAGCCAGAACCGAGCTTTGCCGTTGGTCGGCGAAGCGTCGGCAGGGTTGGCCTGACTACAATCTTGCTTTCCAAATTGCAATGCTCGTCTGAGACTGTTTTGTGCAATTAGTGTGGGAAAGCGACGTACATTACCAATACGTTGCCGTACCCCGGTTCACAGCACCGCACTCGACGCCTATTGCGCGCGCTGTGGCTTGTTTCTAGTATCGCGCGGATGACTCGAATCCAGCGCTTCCCCACTGTCCTTCTGATGACTCTCAGCTTCACGCTTGCGTGGCTTGGCTGCGACAGCGGCTCGAACGGCGCGACTGGCGGCCCTTTGCGCATTCTCATCACAAACGATGACGGTGTGGGCGCACCGGGCATCGACGCGGTCGTCGAGGCCTTGAAAGACGACCCCAGAAACATACTCACGGTGTGCGCCCCGGCGGAAAACCAGAGCAGCAGCGGCGACAGTACCACACCGACCCCGCCTCCCCTTCAGGCGGCCGAAGCCACGACAGCTAGCGGCTATCCAGCGACTGCCGTCGACGGCTTCCCGGCCGATTCCGTGATCTATGCGCTCGAAAATCTCTTTCCAAACGGTCAGCCGCACGTGGTCCTCTCCGGTATCAACGAAGGACAAAACGTTGGCGCCGTGCCGAGCGGACAACTCTCCTTTCTCTCGGGGATTTCGGGCACCGTGGGTGCGGCAAAAACGGCGGCTTGTCTAGGGGTTCCGGCGTTGGCCTCCTCGCAGGGTGACGTCGAGGAAAACGGAACGGTCGATTATCCAGCAGGTCTAGCCGAAGTGCTGATGTGGCTGGAAGCCAATCGCGGAGCGCTGCTCGCGGGCGAAGTCGGGGTCGAGAACATCACGAGCATCAATATTCCCAGCTGCAACGGCGAGGGCGAGATCCGCGGGACCCTCCAAGTTCCGCTCGCCGTCGAGAATCCAAACGAGTATCTCCTCAATGGCCCACAGGACTGCACTTCCACGGTCGAGGACGTGCCCAACGATGTCGAGGCGTTCTTCAACGGCTACAGCACGATCACTCCCGTTCCTCGAAACGCCCTGATGACCTGTGACGACCTCAACTAGCGGCAATCGATGAACACCTGCAACGCCCGCGCGGTCACCTGGACGATGGCTTCAGCCCTCAGCCTGGTGTTGCTCAGCTGTTCGGGCGACGGCTCTGACGCCGGGGTTTCCGGCACGGGCGGCACGCCGGGCCAAACCGCTGCGGCGGTCCTCCCTGGCCTCGGGTTCGTTGCGTCATCGTTCGGCTTCTACTACCCCGACGACCCCGCTGCGGGCGTCGAGGGCTTCGATCTCGACGGGCGTGCATCACGCAGCGAGGCGCCCGGCGCCGGCGAATGTGCGCACGACGACTGGACGGGCCCGAGCCAAGAGCCGGGCATCGACTACGGCTTCCTGGCGATCATCGAGAACGAAGCGCAGCGTGAAGATGGGAAGTACGTCTTCGGAGGCTTTCGCGAGGGACAGCTCGTCGACGGAGTCATCCGCGGGGCGGTCAAGAACGGCTCGATGACGATCCTCGTCCAAGTGGACGGCCTCGACGACCCCCGGAACGACGACGATGTCCGCGTTCAGATCTACAGCAGCGAGGATTCGCCGGCGCTCGGGACCGACAACTCCGTCTTGCTCGGCGCCACGCTGAGCATCCACCCGGATTCGCGGTTTCACAGCGGCGAGGTCCGAGGCTCGGTCGTCGATGGCGTGCTCACCGCGGGCCCGATGGACCTTCGGTTCCCCATCGACATCATGATCGTGCGGGACGAGCTCTTGATCCACGACAGCTGGCTGCGTGTCGATCTTCTCGATGACGGATTCGAGGGAATGGTTTCGGGCTACTGGGACGTTGCGAACATCCGCGACATCATCGGCGTGCCGACGACCGACAATGGCAACGCCGCCAACTTCACCATCGAACAATTCGATGAGGCGATGGCAGATCTTGCCGACGGCGACTACGACGAAGGCACAGGCCTCTGCGCGTCGTTCAGCACGGCGTTTCGAGTCAGCGGGGTTCAGGCCTTCATCGTGAGCGACAGCCCGCCGGGTGGCATGGGCGGCAACGGCGGCTCCGGCGGCGGAGGGATGATTCCGACGCCCCTCGATCAGTGCGTCAACGATGGGGACCAGGCGGCGCTCGAGGCGCTAGCGACCGAAGAGCTGACCGGCCCCGCGATCGTCGGCATGATCGCGGGCGACTGCCCGCTCAGCGCGTGCACCGCGGAGCTCGGGGGCGTCCTTTCGGATGGATCGGAGGCCGCGCGGAGCGCGCTAGGCGACTGCATCGCCAGCTGCATCTCCGAGCAAACCGGGCTTTCCGGCGCCTGTACGGGTTGCTACGGCTCCATCGCCGCCTGCTCGACGGCGTTTTGCATCGCGCCCTGCTTGCCGCCGAATTCCGGCTCGCAGGAGTGCGCGAATTGCGCTCTCGAGAACTGCATCGACGTCAACGCTTGTACGGGCCTTTAGTGAGCCGTAGAACCGAGTCATGTCGTTACTCTCGATGTTCAAGGGGAAGGGCCCGAGCGGCTTTGGTTACGGAAGCAGTGCGGAGGACGTAACCCAGGGTCTCGACTTGGCGGGGCGCACCATCCTGCTGACCGGATCCAACTCGGGAATCGGCTACGAAACCCTTCGGGTTCTCGCCAAACGCGGAGCTCACGTGATCGCAGCCGCGCGAACCGTTCAAAAGGCTCAGGCTGCCTGTGATGGGGTGGGCGGCGAGACCACGGCGCTTGCCTGCGAGCTCTCCGAGCCCGCGTCGGTCAAGGCCTGCGCCGCAGAGGTTGCCGCGCTAGGCCGTCCGCTCGACGTGATCCTTTGCAATGCCGGCATCATGGCGCTCCCGAGGCTCGAGCCGCAGCACGGCTACGAGGCTCAGTTTTTCACCAACCACATCGGTCACTTCATTTTGGTTACCTCGCTCCTCGACCGTCTCGCCGATGGAGGACGGGTCGTCGTGGTCAGCAGCTCCGCCCACAACAACGCGCCCTCGGCCGGCATTCAGTTCGATAACCTGAGCGGCGAGCGCGGATACAGCCCCTGGGCGAATTACGGGCAGTCCAAGCTCGCGAACGTGCTGTTTGCCAACGAGCTGGCAAAGCGGCTCGCGGGCACCGGCAAGACGGCGAACAGCCTGCATCCAGGCGTCATTTACACCAACTTGGCGCGGAGCATGAATCCGGTGGCAAGAGTTGCGCTTTCGATCGGTGCCCCGCTGGTCCTCAAGAGCGTCGGGGAGGGTGCGGCAACGCAGTGCTACCTCGCCGTGAATCCGGGCGTCGAAGGGGTCTCGGGCAAGTACTTCGCCGATTGCAACGAGTCGCGCCCGAGCTCGCACGGTCGCGATCAAGCGATGGCGGCCAGGCTCTGGGAAGTCTCCGAGAAGATCGCCGCCGAGGTCAAGGCGTAGCGGAACACGTGAAGCGATGGCCTACGGGATTATCGGCGACGAGCTCATGGTGCGGGTAGGTGCGGAGGCCTACGATGCGGCGCTCGAGAAGCCGGGAACCCGCGAGATGGACTTCACGGGCCGAGCGATGAAAGGCATGGTATAGGTCGGCGCGCGAGGCTTGCGGCCCGAGCCTCGCCTGAGGGCCTGGGTCGCGCAGGGTTTATCCTACGCCAGGTCGTTACCCCCCAAGAACTGATCTCGCACCCATGACTCGCGAAGACCCCTGTCAATATGAGCCCGGCAACATCCGGAAGCGCGTCCTTTACGTCGGCTCCGGATTGCAGAGCTTCGAGTCACTCGTCAAAGACATGGCCGTTGCGCCACGCACCGAGCGTTTGCGCTCCGAGAGTTGCCCGGCGCTCAAAACGAGAGGCCACGAGCTCGAGTTCGTCCCGGTCTGGGATACCTTGGGCGCGACGGACACGCTGCGCTCGGCCTACGTGAATCTGCTGCTCGTCGACCTTCGCTGGTGCGAGAACTTCGAAAACCGGGCGGCCGAAATCCGCCATCTTCTCAAGGAGCTCGACCACGACGAGGACATCGAGCAGCGATACGGCTTTCACCGCATCGTCGTGCTCGTGTCCGGGCCGGACGCCCGTCGTATCGACGATTTGATCATCGAGCTGGGTTCGGTTGGTGTTCGCTACGTGCTCCGTCAGGACTATCACGAAGATCGACCCGCCTGGTCGAGCGACGCGGCCTTCGCAGCCCGGGTGCTTCGGATGGCCGACGAGCTGACGAGCTCGCGCCGGATCGGCAAGACGGCCATCTGCGGCGCCGGCGGAGGAATCACCGGCATCTATTACGAGATGGGCGTGCTCAAGTGTCTGGACGACTGCCTCACCAACTGCGGCGTCAACGACTTCGACATGATGTTCGGCATCAGCGCGGGCGCCGTCGTCACCAGCCTTCTGTCGGTTGGATACACGCCAGACGAGCTCATGGCCGGCATCGCTGGCGCGAAGGGCGGCCGCGTTCCGCCGCTGTCGCTGAGCCTCCTGCGGCTCTCGCACTTCAATCATGAAGACATGCGCTGGCGGATGAGCAGCGCCGCCAAGACCGCGGCTCGCGCGTTCTGGGAGGCCTTGCGCGGGCGCGGCGGAGACACCGCCGAGAAGCTCTTCCTCGAGTACACGAGCCTCGTCGGGGCGCCGTTTCATTCCGCCGAATTCGAGGTGATCATTCGCCGGGCCCTGCAGATGGCGGGCAGCACCAACGACTTCCGGAAGCTCCCCGTCGAGCTCTACGTCGGAGCGTCCGATCAAGACGCGCGTTCGCACGTCCTCTTTGGCGCTCCGGGCTACGACCACGTGCCCATCAGTAAGGCCGTGCAGGCTTCCCTCAGCGTCAACCCCGCGTTTTCTTCAGTGCCCATCGAGGGCCGCTACTACGAGGACGGCGCGATCACTCGGACCTCCAACTTCGTCGAAGCCATCAATCGAAACGCAACGCTGGTCGTGACGCTCGACCCCTTCGTTCCGTACGTATCGAAGCTGCCGGGCGTGGCCCATCGTCGTGGGGTTCTCTACAACATCGATCAAGACATCCGGACCATCACATTCACGCGCTTCGAGCGCGCGCGCAACGCCACCCTTCGCAAGCATCCGGAGGTGAGCTCGTACACCTTTCTCCCGTCGAACACCCTGCGTCGCTTGCTCTCGACCAACCCGATGGATCACCGTCCGTATCTAGAGATCTGGCGCGGCTCGTATTTGTCGGCGCTCCAAAGAATCGACCAGCTCTGCCATCGGCTGCGGGGAGACCTGGCCGAGCAAGGGATGCTCCTCGACACCTCGTTGGCCGAGGTGGTGGCCGAACAGCTGCGCACGACCAGCAACCTCTGCTTCGAAGATTTCTTTCCCGATCGGCAGGTCGACATCGAAAAGCGGCCCTTCATGACCCCGTCGCAAGTGGAGTTCCCGCGCTCCGCGCAAGCGCGGGCGTGACGTCGCGCGAAGGTCAGCGGTCGCGCGCATTTTTTTCGCGACGAATCGCGGGACGAATCCGCTATCCTCGCTCGCATGGCGCCCCCACGCATGCGGCCGCGGTTCGACCTACAGCTCCCGGTCGAGCGTGAGCGCTGGCTCGGTGCGCTGAAGTCCCAGCTCAAAGACGCGCCTGGCTCGCTCAGGGGTCAGGTGTTCAAAAAGCACGCAGTCGTCTTGATGCGAGACACAGAGCGCACATTCTGGTCACCATATCTCAACCTCGAAGTCGAAGACGAGCCGGACGGTTCGGCGATTCGCGGCCGCTTTTCGCCGCATCCGAACGTATGGACGATGTTCATGGGGGTCTACATCTTGTTGGCCATCGTCGGGCTAGGCGGGCTCTCGTACGGTATCGTCCAGTTGACGCTCGGGTACTCCCCGTGGGCGTTTTGGATCATTCCCGCGTCAATCGCGCTGTTCGGTTTCGTGTACGGAGCGACTTTGATCGGTCAGGGGCTCGGCGCGGAGCAGATGTACGTCATGCGAAGCCTGATCGACCGAACATGCGTCGACGCCCTCGACGCACCGCTTGGTGTCGCAGTCGCCGACAGCGAGTGAGGGCCTGAGTTTGGTATCGGACTTGCACTACACGAGTGCGAGATGAGGTTTCCCCAGTGATCTCTCTGAGCGCTCGAAGTCCGACGCGAATAATCCGATTGTTCGCGCAGATTTTGCGCGCGCTCGGAAGCGACGCTTGTCATCGGCTATTGAAAGCGTTTTTCAGTCACAGTCCTTTGATTTATCGCGCGAAATGTGAAGAATCAGCACATCCGGTTATGGGTGGGATTGGTGAGAGGGCCATGCAAATGAACAAGTCTTTGGTTACGCGTTTCGTGTTGTCGGCCATTTTGTCGTTCGCTCTCGCGGCGATGGGTTGTAGCTCTGACGACGGCGGCCCCGCTGGGAGCGGCGGCACAGCGGGCACCGGTGGCGGCGGCATGGGCGGCGACGGCGGCATGGGCGGCGGCGGCATGGGCGGCGACGGCGGCATGGGCGGCGGCGGCATGGGCGGGACCATCCCCACCGACACCGTTACTGCCACTCCTGCTGGTACCGGCTTCACGACACCGATCGAGGTGACGTTGAGCACCGACGGCAGCGATCCGATCTATTACACCACCGACCTCTCCCTGGTTCTCGCCGAAGACGGCAGCGTGCAGGGCACGGAGTACACCGGGCCGATCACGATCGCCGATACGACGGTCTTGAAGTTCCTCACCGGTACGGAGGGCAACTACTCCGGAGAGCAATCGGAAGGCTACGTCTTCAACAACACGCCGATCCGCGCCGAGTGGTCGAGGAGCGGCCACGGCGACGTCGCCGCCGAGGCCTGGCGACACTGGGACGAAGACGGCGAGGTGCCGAGCCGTTGCGCGAAGTGTCACGGCCCGCAGGGCAACGACGACCCTGCGCCCGACGTCGGCTTCCTCGAGTTCCTGGCAACCGGTGACAACACGCTCGCTTCCCCGCTTCCGCTCGGTCTCGACTGTGTGAGCTGCCACCAGACCTTCCCGACGGTGTACTCGAACCTCGCGAAATTCGGTCTTCCCAACGGCGGGCTCGAGCCCGTGGCGTTCCCCTCGACCGAACAGGTCTCACTCTACGGTCCCAGCAACATCTGCATGGTCTGCCATCAGGGCCGCCAGTCTGGCAAGGACGTCCAGGACAGGATCGACGCGGACGACGGCGCGGGTCCATACGGATTCCTCAACATTCACTACTACGCAGCGGCGGCCTCGGCCTTTGGCAGCGAGACCTGGGGCGGGTACGAGTACCCCGGCGAGGAATATCGTCCGCGGAACACCTTCCCCTCGCACCCCGACTCGTTCTCGACCTGCGTCGGCTGTCACATGACCAACGCCGAGGGCGGCGAGATGCACACCTGGGAGCCAGCCGTCGACACCTGCATTAGCTGTCACGGCGGCACGAGCTTCGAGACGCTCGGCGGCACGCCCATCCAGAGCAAGGCCAACATCGATATCCTGACCGAGGAGCTCTACGCGGCTATCCAGGCCTACGCGATCGCAAACCCGGATTTGCCGCCCATCGAGTACAATCCCGACCGTTATCCGTACTGGTTCGACGACGAGGGCGGGCGCTATGAATTCGATGCGACGCTGCTTCCGGCCGCCTACAACTACCAGGTTGCTCTGAAGGACCCCGCCGGCTTCGTGCACAACGGGACCTATCTGCAGCAGCTGCTCAACGACTCGATCGTCGACCTCGGCGGCACGCCCTCGGTGGCCGTCATCGGCCGAGACGATCTCACAATCGACGGAGCGGACATCGGCTCCGCGTCGAAGACTCAGCAGTGGCAGATCAGCGCCCACGCGGCGGCAGACACCGAGCCGTTCCGCCACTGGGACGAGGACTACGAGCCGGACGGGTACACCCCGAGCGGTATTTCGGGCTCCTGCACCCGGTGTCACAGCACGCCGGGCTTCGAGGAGTACGCCATGGGCGACCCGACGACTTCGACGCCTCCCACCACGACCGTCGACTGCTGGTCGTGCCACAACAACTTCGACCTCTACTCCAACGCAGAGACGCGCTGGGACGACCTGACCACCAACCCGGCGCTCGAAGACGTCGTGTTCCCATCGGGTCTGACCGCGAGCTTCGACAACGCGAGCAACATCTGCATGGGCTGCCATCAGGGCCGGTCTTCGAAGGTCCAGGTCGACGACGCAACGCCCAACTCGACGGTTCAGTCACCGGCTGACTACGATTCGTACAACTTCATCAATATCCACTACTACGCGGCGGGCGCCACGCTGTTCGGCACCGACGTGAAGGGTGGCTACGAGTACGACGGCAACGTCTATCGCGGGCAGAACACATTCGTCGGGCTTCACGTCGACGCTGCGACCGGGCGAGACCTGGTCGACTGCGTCGGGTGTC
>SHLP01000239.1 GCA_004283055.1 Deltaproteobacteria bacterium | reverse complement strand
CGCTTACTTCCAAATGTGGAATCTCGGAATCGGCCTCACGATCGACTCGCAGTTCGTCCGGCTCAAGGGCGTCGTCAATCCGGCGACCATGGAGCAAGAAACGCTGCGCCTACGCTTCACGACCTTTCACATCCAGGCAGGATACGGGTTCTTCGATGGGCAACTCATCCTCGGGGGAGGCCTGCGCATCTTCCGTCAGCGCGCGTTTCAATCGAATCGCATCGTCAGCGACGGCGATGTGTATACGACCTTGGGGCTCGGTGCCGAGGTCGGACTGATGTTTCGGCCTCACCAAAAACGCTGGAGCCTCGGCGCCTCGCTTTTTCCTACGATTTCGACCGGGGTCGGAACGAAAGGCAACATCACGCCGGATCCGGACGGGAACATCGTGGTGGGGGACTTCTTTCTGCCGCGCTCGACGAAGATCCCAACGACGGGCAGCGTCGGTTTTTCGTACCAGTTTGGGCCACGGCCTCCGAATCCGCCTTGGGTGAGCGCCGGGGCGCTGGCGGCGGACGATCTCGAACGACTGAAGCGGCGGAAGCAGGCGGCGAAGGAACGCGAGCAAGAAGAGATCGCAGCCGTGCGGGCCCGCGGCGGCCCCGACGTCGAGATCTGCGTTCAAGCGGTCGAGCAGAGGTACGCGAAGAAGTACGCGCGCATCAAACAAAGCCGCAAGGAAACGAAGAAGGTGGCCTGGGACATGCTGCGCAAGCAGTATCGCTGGGGCTGGCCGCGCCGGTACTACTTGCTGACTGCCGACCTCTGGTTCAACGGCCGTGTCGACAACGCTGTTGGGGTCGAGTCTCTCCTTTTCCAAACGGTCCAGCGGTCCGGAGAGAAGATCACCGTCTCGCCACGCCTTGGATTCGAAACCGAGGTCGTGCCTACGCGGATGAAGATCCGCGCCGGGACGTATCTAGAGCCGACGCGCTTCGCTCAGTCGAGCCTGCGGGTTCACGGAACGCTTGGCGTCGACATCAGTCTCTTCAAATGGAACGTCTTTGGGCTCTGGCCCGACGACTACCGCTGGCAGTTCACCACGGCGCTGGACGTCTCTCGAAAGTACGTCTCTCTCTCTTTCGGCATCGGAGGCTGGTATTGAGCGTCTGCAATCTGCGGGTCGATGCGAATCCATGCTTGCCCCGGAGACGAATCATCTCTAGAAGACAGCGGACGATAGGGGCTTCGCCGACACATGAAGAAGATCATCCTGGGTGCTTGCCTTCTCGCCTCGCTTGCGGCGATTGGCTGCAAGAAAAACAAGACCTCACCGCCTCCGCCCGAGCTTTCGGTCAGGCTGGTCGATCCCGGTGAGGCGCCGCTCGAGCCGCTGCGCTACGCGATTCCGCCCGACACCGTGGTGAAGAGCTTGCTGGACATCCGCGATGTCGACGTTGCCGCCGAGGAAACCGAGGATTCGGAGGATGCGTTCGGCGTGCTCCCCGGCTTCACGCTGTTCCTGCATGCGGGTCCGAGTCTCGTCCTTCCAAAAGGGTTCCGCTACATCTTGCGCATCTCCAAAGCAGAGTCGGTGCTGCCCGAGGGCGTGACCGACCGACAGGCCCAAGAGGCCGAGCAAGGAGTGGAGGCGCTTCGCGGGATGCGCGGCCGATTTGACATCAATGCGCAGGGCATCGTCCTCGATGCGGATGTTCCCTGGGCGCAAGGTCAGCAACGCATCCATCCGCGCGTGGCTATCACCATCGGAAACGTGCGCTCGGCGATTGCCACCATCCCCTTGCCTCTCGAGCCGGTCGGCATTGGCGCGGTCTGGGAAGTTCGCAGGCCGCTTCGCATCTGGAGCGCGCGGGTGACTCAAGTGACGCGGTACGAGCTGACCGATCGCGTCGGCGATCGCTTCCGCGTCACGGTGATGGTGCAGCAGACCGCCACTCCACAAGTCGCCGACCTGAACCCCCAGCTCGAAATGCACGTTCGCAGCTACGAAATGCATGCGCGGGGCCACGCCCTTGCGGACCTCGGTCTCCCACTCGCCCTCGAGGCTTCGCTAGAGGCCAGCTCCGCGGCCGATATCGCGTTGGTTTCTCCCGAAAAGACCGAGCCCTTGATGTCCGCGCGACGGTCGGTCCTACGACTCGCCTCCAAAAAGGAAAGGTAGATTTCATGTTTCGTATCGTGATGCTCGCCGTCGTGTTGCTAGCAACGACCTCTTGCCGAACGAAATTCCAGCCGCAGAGCGTACAAGTCGCCGACCCTGGTCCGCCGCAGCGCGTGCTGCCCGAGATTCGGGTCATGGACGCGGGGATGACGCCGCGGGTTCCGCTTCGCTACAGGGTTGCCCCCGGGCAGACCGAGACGCTTTTCCTCGAGCTGGTGCGCGGGCAGTCGATGCAGGCCCGAGGGCAGGGCGCGCAGAGCGGCATTCCGCCCGTGCAACTCGAGGTGAAGATGGGCCCCGCCGAGCCGACGCCTCAGGGGTTCATTCGCCACCCGATCCAGGTCACCCAAGTCCGGCTCTCGAAGATGGCGAAGAAGATGAGTCCGGCGCAGCGCGAGCAGATGGAGCGGACCTTGGCGCCGCTGTTGCAGATACAGGGTTGGAGCGAAATGGACGTCCAAGGGCGAGTTCGCCGCGGGGAATTCCGAGGCATGGAAGACGTGCCGCCGAACCTTCGCACCATGCTGGGCAACATCCGCAGCGCGCTCCTCACGGTGCCGTTTCCCGACCAGCCTCTCGGTGCTCGGGCGCGGTGGGAAGTCGAGCGTCGGCTTCAGTTCTCCGGTGTTTGGGTGGACCAGGTCGTGACGTATCGCATCGACAAGATGGACGAGAAACAGCTTCAGCTTCAAATCACGGCGCGCCAAACCGCTCAGCCCCAGGCCATCGGGAACGGCCGGCTCGAGGCCTACCAGGCATCGATCATCGGCTCTGCCGCAGTTCGCTTAGACTACTTCACCCCCTACTCGGAGGCCGAGTCGACCTCGCAAATGCGGATCAGCACTCAGACGCAGTCCGGGCCTGAGCTGGTTCGCGTCGATACGGTGACCGCTGTGAGGCTCTACCCAGCCGAAGCCGCTCAACAAATGGCCGGTGACGAGCCCGAAGAGGAACCCGCCGATCCAAAGGATGCGAACGTCATCACGGACCCGGGGAAACAACGATTGAAGTGGCGCTGAGAT
This sequence comes from Deltaproteobacteria bacterium, assembly GCA_004283055.1. Lineage (GTDB taxonomy): Bacteria > Myxococcota_A > Polyangia > Polyangiales > Houyiibacteriaceae > SG8-38. Next base: position 292 of record SHLP01000239.1, on the reverse strand, counting down.
CGGGGCTCGGAAAAAAGCGCGACAGGGGGCTGCGCCGAACGGCTCGGCTTGCAGATGTGGTCGGTTGAACTTGGGGGCGGGGACCACGCAAGCCTCGCCTCGGAACTCGCGCCAATCTGTGGTGGTTGCTGTCTTGCAGATTGTCACTCGTTACGTCGACTCCGCCCCCCATCGCGCTTTTTTCCGCGCCCCTCCCTAAGGTGACGGGGCCAACCCGGCCGCCCAATGGCAGGCGGCAGCGCGAGCCCGAAGGGCGAAGCCCGGCGCGAATGCGCCGGCAAGGCGGAGCGCA
>SHLP01000238.1 GCA_004283055.1 Deltaproteobacteria bacterium | reverse complement strand
TACGAGCCTCGCCAGGGGGCAGCAGCAAAATCGTGCTTTTTGACATAGGCATCCATGAAGGCGCCGATGTCCACGAAGTACAGTTTCACCCCAGGATGTTCCTGGACGAAACTGTCCGAGCCATCGAAGAGCATCTGGTAAAGCGCTTCATTGAATTGTTGAGTCAAGGCTCGGACCGTCGGTACCAGGTCGTGGTATTCGGTCTTGGGGCCGTAACCCAAGGAAAGCGTCAGGTCGAAGTTATTGAACACGACCACATGCCTGGCCCCTTTGGCAACCAGCTTCTCGAGCCCGCGCTGGATGTTCCGCACCGAATCGGCGGGGTCGTCCTTCGCATCCCAATAATCGTTGACTCCGATCCAGACGGTGAACAAGGTTTCCTCCGGCTTTGATTGCAGCTCAAAACGGTCGACCTGCCAGTTGAAGCCCGACCAATCGAAACCCAAGTAGTGACCCTCGTCGGTTCTGGCCCCACCCCAGGCCCTGTTGTCCAGGTCTTGGGCCTGCAGTGTATCGCTCAGATACTCCACCCAAACCTTGCCATTGGATTCCCGATCGAAGCCATGGCCGTCCACGTAGCCGTTGTCGGTAAAGCTGTCGCCGAAAGCAACGATGTGCGTGAATCCTCGAGACTGCGGCGCAGGTGTGGAGGCCTGCAGCGCAGGTGTGGAAACGCAGCTGAGCAGGGAACAAAGCACGGACGTTCTCACGACGGTTAATCCCACTGCCTTCATGCCGCCGCCTCTACTTCAACGCTCATCTTCACCCCGGCCCGGTCCAACTGCTCCTGAAGCGCCAGCTTCACGAACACGGTCGGAGGGAACCCAAAAACCTTCGCCCAAGCAGCAGCCCGCTCCGGGCTCACGACCTTACGCCCCTTCTCGACGTCGCACAGATGCGAGCGGCTGACACCCAACCTCCGCTTCTCTCGTGGCTTCGTAGCCATGCTTCTCACCTCTTCCACGCTTGCTTCTCCGACTGCCTGGTGCGTTCCACCCGGCGGATCACCGCGATTGCACACCTTTTATGTGAACATCGTCAAGCAGCAGTGCTCGGACTTCGGACAAGCTCCGGAAGTGCCACAAACAATTCCGTCCCACCCCATGCTAATCTCGTTCACGGTGGACGAGATTTTTCCATGCCCCCAAGCCCCCTAGAAACCCTAACCTCCACCCAATACACCGCACTCCCCCGCGACCTCCGCCGCATCATCCGCGAAGGCAAGCAAGAAGCCGAACGCGCCGCCGCCCAGTCCCTCATCGAAAGCTACTGGTCCATCGGCCACCGCATCGCCAAAGAGCGACTCAACACCCGCGCCAGCTACCACAACGCCATCCTCACCGACCTCTCCCGCGACCTCGACATCGGCGTCCGCACCTTCCAGCGCACCTTCTAGGAATCCCCCGCCGTCGACGACGCCCTCTCCGTCAAACGCCTCGCCGCCGCCATCCAAACCAGCCTGAGCGCGCTCCGCCTCAATCGTGCCGCTCCATCCTCTGGTGCCCCAGCACAATCTCCACCTCCGGATACCGCTCGCTGAACGCGCGGATCCGGTCGAGCGTCACCTGCGCCTGCGCCGTCGTTTCGCTCGTTGCCCCACTCGGGGCGACCCCGTTCTCAAACCCCCAACGCATGTGGCAAGCATCGCCCGTCAGCAGCACCGGCCCCCCAGGTCCGTTGACGAGGTAGCTGACGTGCCCGACGGTGTGCCCCGGCGTCGAAATCGCCCAAAACGAACCGTCTTGGTAGAGGTCAATCGCAGGCCCGAGTGGTTCGAGCGTCGCCGCATTGCTGAAGTCGAGCTCGCGCAGCACGCGCGCATCATCGACGAGGCCGTGGTTCAGTCTGTGGCCAAGGTCGTCGAGCTCCGTGGCACCCGTGTAGAGCGGAAGCGAGTGCTCGAAAGTCGGCAGCGCCGTCGCATGGTCGGAGTGAAGGTGCGTGAAGTAAATCGCACTCACCTCGGCGTTCGCCTTTCGAAGCTGCGCGTGCACGCCTTGCCCGGGACGCTGCGAAAAACTCAACCCCAGCCAACCCATCACGAGCCGCCCGACGCCGCGCATGTGTCCCAAGGGTTCGGTCGCGTAGACGTCGTCCAGCCCACTGTCGACCAACACGTCACCTCGCTCCTCGTGCCGCACCAGATGCGCAAACACGCGAAGCGGTGAACCGTCGTCTTCAAAACCATCCATTGCCGGGTGGTCGCCGTTCAAGAGCAGCTCCTTCGGGAAGTGCACAACCCCAGTGTCGAGCGTCTCCACCTGAATCGGCCCCGGGCGCGCAAACACCTCGCCCCAAGTCGACGCCTGCGCTCTCTTGAACGAAGTCGCCTGCCGGGACGCGCCGGGCGCTTGGAACGCCACCGCCCCCGTCGTGAGTACTGCCGCCGCCACGAGGGCCACACCTGCGATGATTCGGATTTTCGTCATGTTCCTGCCTCCTCCGAGCATCATGGGCCCCCCCGCATCATGCGAAAAATGCATAGATTACATTTCGAATATCACTGCATGATATAATGCTCCCCGATGCCCAGCCTCGAATCCATCGATCTCGACCGAGTCCTCGCCCTCCACTGGCTGCTCGAAGAGGCCCACGTCAGCCGCGCCGCCCGCCGCATGAGCACGAGCCAGCCCGCGATGAGCCGCACCCTCAACGCGCTCCGCGACTTGTTCGACGATCCGCTCTTGGTCCGCAGCGGCCGAGCGATGGTCCGCACCCCATTCGCCGAGTCCCTACGTCCCCGCCTCTCGGTCGCCATCACCGAGCTACGCACAGTCCTCCGCGACCCAGAACCGTTCTCACCCGAATCCGCCACCGGCACCATTGTCATCGCCACCACCGACTACGCCGCAACGCTCGCCATCACCGCATGGAACACCTGCATTCGCCCCAGGGCTCCGCTCATGGACCTAGAGCTCGTCCCCTTCGGCCCCTCCACACCGGAGGATGCCATCCGCGGCGAGCTCGATCTCGCCATCGCCGGCGCCGACGTCCCGGGCATCGACGATCGCTACGTCCTCAAGCCCTTCCTCACGGAAACCTTCGTCAGCGTAGTCCGAGCAGGCCACCCACTCTCGCGTCGCAAAGTGTCACTCTCTCGTTTCGCAGCGCTCGATCACGTCCTCGTCGTCACAGGCAGCGGCCAAGTCTCTTCCGTCGACCGCAAGCTGCAGTCACAAGGCTTGTCACGCCGCATCGCCCTCCGAGTCCCCAGCTTCTGGACAGCTCTCCACGCCATCCGCGACAGCGACGCCGTCACCACCTTGCCCAAACGTTTCGTCGACATCGCCGGCTCCGACGTCACCGTCCTGCGACTCGCCGACGAGATCCCCGGCTTCGCCCTCAACCTCCTATGGCACCCGAGAAACACCACGAGCCCACGCCACCGCTTCGTGAGGGAGGCGTTGTTAGGGTGGGCGGGCTAGCCCCTCCGCCGCC
>SHLP01000024.1 GCA_004283055.1 Deltaproteobacteria bacterium | reverse complement strand
GAGGGATGCCACGAGCCCGAACGTCGTGGAAAACGCTTCGAGTTGTTGACCGGTGCTCATCCCAGTGACAGTTCGTAGCAGACCAAGGCTGTGCAGCGCACACGACGAACAGAGATGGACCTCGGCTGCGTGGCGATCGTCGCTTTGGCTGTTTTTTCGGTCAGCGGCTGTCAGGCCGATGACCCGCTTGCCTTTCTCGAGGCGGAGCTTCCATCGAAACCGCGCGATCTAGGGCCGCCGCAGCGCGTGTTTGCCAAGCGCTTCGTCACGCCCGTCCGATCGGCGCCGAGCCCGGAAGGCGTTCGCCTCGGCTACCTGCGCGCGGGGGCGCTCCTTCACTCGACCACGACCGAGCCCGTTGGCTTCGAGGGCTGCGAGGACGGCTGGTATGAGCTCGACACCGGCGGCTTTGCGTGCCGGACGCGGGACATCCTCGTGTTCTCGGGCGACCGTCTCCCCGAGCTCCGTGCGCGGCAGCCGGACCGTGACGCCGACATGCCGTACGAGTACGTGACGGTTCGCCGAAAGGCACCTCTCTACCGGCGGATCCCGAAGACCGATGAGCTGTACACGATTCCCCCGAGCTCGGAAGACGGCGGGGTCGAGGCGTCGGCGACGGAGGAGCCTGAGGCGGCCGCGCTCGTCAACAACCCCGTCGTGCTGCGGATCCTTCAACCCGGATTCTACGTGACGCTCGACCGAAGCTTTGAACGAGACGGCGAAACCTACTGGCGCACGCAGCAAAACGGTTTCGTGGCCGCCAAGGAGCTCCGCCGCAAGGATTGGAGCCGGTTTCGGGGTCAGGCGCTCGGCGACGGCCGCTGGAGTCTGCCGGTGGCCCTAACTCGGCGCGAGCAGACGACGATCTACCAGCTCAACAGTCGGGGAAAGCTCAAAGCCACTCGAGAGCGACTCCCGCGTCGGTCGTGGCTCGCCGTGCAGTCGCGACGCCGGATCGATGACGATCTCTACCTCGTCGTCGGGGACGAACGCTTGGTTCGCGAGGCCGAGGTCATGGTCGTCGAGCCCAGTGCACCGCCCGAGCCGATTGCGGAAGGGGACCGCTGGATCGACGTCGACCTGACCCGACAGATCCTGGTCGCATACGCGTGGAAACAGCCGCGCTATGTCACCCTGATGTCTTCGGGACGCTCAAAGGCGCCCAGCCCCGAGCAGAGCTACCTCACACCCAAGGGCCTGTTCCGCATTCGCGGCAAGCATCTGACCTCCACCATGGACAACGACGAGCCCGGTGAGCCCCCGTATTCGCTCGAGGACGTTCCGTACGTCATGTACTTCAAAGGGGCGTACGCCTTCCACAGCGCGTTCTGGCATGACCGTTTCGGCCGCCCGCGAAGCCACGGCTGCATCAATCTAGCGCCTTACGACGCGAAATGGCTGTTCAACTGGGCCGGGCCCGACCTTCCGGATAGCTGGCACGGGGGGATGGCCACCGAGGACAACCCTGGGACCTGGGTTCACGTCCACGGTGAAACCCCGTGAAGTCATCGCCTCGCGATGAGCACGGAGCTATTTGGCCAGCGCAGCGCGGACGGCCTTGAGCAACTTCTGCCCTGCGGGGCCGACCTGCTTTGCGACACTCTCCGGGACACCCTTTTCCTTGTCCTTGAACTTCTGGAGCTCCGCGCTCGATGGTTCGTGGATGTCGTAGCCGTAGCGGACCAGGTTCTTGATCAAGACCGGCTCCATCTTGCGAACCTGTTCACGGCCCCAGGTCGTGAGGTCGTACGGGACCGTGAGCAAGATCTCCTGAATGTCCTTGGGGAGTTTGTCGAACCACTTCTTGGAGTAGACGACGATGCCCGGCTGGTAGGAATGCTTCGAGAGGATCAGGTTGCGTTCGTCGTCGTCGAGGCCCTGGTACCAGGTCGTCGCCATCGCGAAGAGCGGCGTGTTGTCGAAACCGTCGACGACGCCGGTCTGGAGGCTAGTCATCGTGTTCGCGACATCGATGGTGACCGGGCTCGCGCCAATCGCTTTGTACGCTTCCACGTGGGCGACCGCCTCTTGCGAACGGTATCGGACTCCCTTCATGTCGTCGGGGCTTCGGATGGGCCGCCGGCTGAAGTAGGAGCGAAAGCCGTTCTCCCCCCAAAGCGCAAAGACCAGCTGTTGCTTCTCGAGGATGGCCCGCACCTGCTTCAGGACTTCGGGGTCATCGAGCGCTTTGTCGGCCTGCTGGACGGTGTCGAAGACGTACGGGGCTTCGAGAACGTTGACCTCCCGAACGATGGAGCTCAGGCCGCCGACGGACCCAGCGAAGCCCTGCTTGCTTCCCATCTGGGTTCGACGCGCGAGCGAGCGCTCGTTTGAGCCGCCAAGGCGAAGCTTCACCTTCACTCGGCGTTCGGTCTTTTCTTCGACGTACTTCTTGAGGCGCTTGAGCTGCATCGCCCACGGGCTGCCCGCGGGGACCACTGTCCCCATCTCCAAGACGTATTCCTGTGCCGATGCTGGAGCGGGTCCGGCAAACAGGAAGGAAAGGGCGAAAAACGCCGCAACAAAGGCACTGGACTTACGCATTGGATTCTCCTTGGGCTGGCCCTGTGGACGCTTCAGCGCGTGGGCCTATTCAGATCAGAACGTGTCGTCGATTTCGGCCATCATCTTCTTGGCCTTCCGCTGCTCGCACATGCTCTCGGGAGCGATTTCCGGCATGACGTTGGGGTCGCTCTGCAAAACGAAGTTCACCAGCTCTTCGAAGAGCGGGCGATTGTCTTCTTTGATCGCCCATTCCTCCGCCATCAGGATTCGAGTGCCGAAGTAGTTCGGGTAGGCTTCGATCGCCGTGTTGAAGAACGCGGCTGACTTCTTCATGTCGCCGCCTGCGAAGCCCGGTGCCTTGGCGTAGAAGACGCCGAAGTAGCGGTTGGGACCGCTGTAGAAGTAGTCAGGATTGCCCGCGAGGCAGAACTCCATGACCTCACGAATCTCATCTTTGTACGAGAGCAGGGTTGCGAAGCTCTCGAGCGTGGCCCAGCGGCCGAGGTTCGAGGCCCGCCAGTAGAGCGCGGGAACGGCCGAGCTGTTGAGAACGCTGATCGCATCCTCGATGCGCTCGCCCGACGCCATCTTCTCGGCAAACGCGGGGGACATTGCGGACAGCGCGCGCTCGGCCGCACGCGTGCCGGTTTCGTGCATGTCCTTGTACGCGTCGGGATTGTCCTCGTCGAAGCGGAGGTGACAATCTGCGTAGAAGTAGATCGCATGCGCCAGCTCGTTCAGCGCCGCTACGTTGGTGGGGTCGATTTCCGCCGCCTGATTCCATGCGTCGACCGCGGCTTTTGCCTGCGCCTGATCTCCACGATTGGCCCACGCTGCGTCGGCAGCGGCCATGAGCTGGGCGACCTGCGCGCGAGCAGCGTCATCGAGTTGAACGGAACCTGCGCTGGTATCCCAGGCAGACTCACGGGTCGACCCACAACTGGCCACCACGGCAGCCAGGCTTACAAGGGCAACCCTGTGCCCGATATTCAACGAACGGATCATGCTTTCCTCCTGCTCCCGCGCCGATCCGGCGGGGCTACTGGCGGGGCATACCAAGATGCCTTTCACGCTGTCAACGACGCAAAGCGTTAGGGCGTCGCTTTGCTTGCGGGGGGTGGGGCGCTGTGGTAGGTGCCGGCCTGAAAATTTGGTTTGCCTCTCTTGGGTGGGCCGCCACGGCCCGCCCATTTTTCGTTTAGCGACCCAGAGCGACAATTGCCTCAGGCCACCTCACAGCTCGTCCAGGAATTGCATCAGTTAATCGAACCAATTTGCCTCAGTCACGGTGTCGAGCTGGTCGACGTGCGCTATCTGCGGGAGCCGAAGGGCGCCGTGATTCGGGTGATTATCGACCGAGCCGTGCCAGGTTTGGAGGTCGGCAGCGGGGTTTCGCTCGAGGACTGCACGGCCGTCAGTCGAGACGTATCGACCAGCTTGGAGGTTCATCAGGACCGGCTTCCCTCGGGCGCGTTTCGCCTCGAGGTGAGCTCGCCGGGGCTGGAGCGACCGCTGGTCAAGCTTTCAGACTTCGAACGTTTTTCGGGCCACGAGGTCAAAGTGAAGACCGAAACCCCGATCGACCGACAGCGCCGTTTCCGCGGGACGCTCGTCAGGGTCGTCGATCAAAACATCGAGCTGGACCAAGACGGCAAGGTTCTTTCCATTCCGCACGCGGTAATCGCCAAGGCGAACCTCGTGTACAGATTCTCGAACTAGGTGGGTAGATGGCTATGCAGCAAAGCGCGCTCTCGCTTCAGCATGTGATTGAACAGGTCAGCCAAGAGAAGGGCATCGACGCCAAAATTCTGGTGGAGGCGACCGAGCAGGCAATCTTGACGGCGGCGAAGAAGACTTTCGGCCCCGATCGCGAGCTCGAAGCCAGGTTCAACACCGAGTCCGGCGCAGTGGACCTCTTTCAATACATGACCGTGGTCGAGTCCGTCGAGAACAGCGAGCAGGAGATCACGGTCGAGGAAGCCGAGACCCACGGGCTCGAGGCGGAAATCGGCGAAGAGCTCGGCTTTCAGATCTTCTACCTCCCCGAAGATCGCGAGAAGGCGCGCGAGCAGGACAAGCAGTTCGGGGAGCTGCTGGGCCTCGAGCAGAGCCGTAGCCGCTTCGGACGCATTGCCGCGCAGACCGCGAAGCAGGTGATCATCCAGCGCGTGCGTGACGCGGAGCGGGAGCGAGTGTTCCTCGAGTACAAGGGTCGCCAGGGAGAAATCATCACGGGGGTAGTGCGGCGCTTCGAGCGAGGCTCCAATATCATCGTCGACCTCGGCCGCGGCGTCGAAGCAGTCTTGCCACCCCGCGAGCAAACGCCGCGGGAGAGCTACCGACCCGGCGACCGTATCGTCGCTCTCCTCAAGGACATCGATCGCGAAGCGCGGGGTCCGCAAATCATCCTCTCCCGAACCGACGTGGGGATTCTCGTGAAGCTCTTCGAAATGGAGGTTCCGGAGATCTACGAAGGAATCGTGCGAATCGTCGCAGCGGCCCGAGAGCCCGGCGCTCGCTCGAAGATCGCCGTGAGCAGCCGTGACTCCGACGTCGACCCCGTGGGCGCGTGCGTGGGCATGAAAGGGTCGCGTGTGCAGGCGGTGGTTCAGGAGCTACGCGGCGAAAAGATCGACATCGTGCCCTGGGACCGGGATCCGGCCCGTTTCGTCTGCAACGCCATCGCGCCTGCCGAGGTCGTCCGCGTCGTCATCGACGAGGGCAACTCCAACATGGAGCTGGTGGTGCCCGATGCGAAGCTCTCCCTGGCGATCGGCCGACGCGGGCAGAACGTGCGGCTTGCCTCGCAGCTGAGCGGTTGGAGGCTCGACATCGTGAGCGAGTCCCGCTTCCAGCAGATCGAGGAAGAGGCGATGGCTGCGCTCTCACGGCTCAGCGCCGACGAAGAGCTCTCTCGATCTCTCTATCGAATGGGTTTCCGGAGCCTCGATGAAGTCGTCGAAGCCAGTGAAGGGGAGCTCGCCTCCGTCCCTGGCGTATCGGCCGAGGATGTTGCGAAGCTTCGCGAAGACGCCGCGAGCGCGATGGAGGATCTCCGCAGAGAGCGTTTGGCAGCGATGGCCGAAGCGACGGAGGCGCCAAGCGAACGCGACAAGCTGCTCTTGGTGCGCGGGGTCAACAGCCGGGTTGCCGACAAGCTCGAGCAGAACAGCTACTCCTCGGTCGATGCCATCGCGGGCGAAGAGGACACCGATCGACTTGCGATCAAGTCCGGACTCGGAGCCGCGCGGGCCCAGGCGCTCAAAGCCGCGGTCGCGGACTTCGTCCAGACGGAATGGCCGCCGGTCGAGGTGAAGATGCTCGAGAGCGTTGCGGCCGCCGAGGCGGAAGCCGCGCGCTTGGAAGCGGAAGCGGCGGCGGCCGCCGAGGCAGAGGCTGCCGCGCTGGCCGCCGCGGAGGCTCAGGCTGCAGCAGACGCGGAGAAGGCATCCGAGGCCGAGGCCGAGACTGCGAGCGAGACCGAGGCCGGAAGCGAAGCCGAGACCACCCAGGAGACCAGATAGAGGTAGCCGACGATGCTGGGCGTGATGGGCACGAGCGAGCGAGATAAGCCTTCGAGGCGGATGTGCGCCGGTTGCGGGACCCGCACCGAGGCGGCCGAGCTCGTTCGCTTGGTCGTAGGGCCCAGCGCACCGTTCGTCGCCGTCGATCTCGGACGGCGCCTCGGAGGCCGAGGGGTCTCGGTGCACCCCAAAAAGGCCTGTATTCGATCGGCGGCGCTCCGCGGAGGCTTGGCCCGGGCACTGCGCGGTGTGGCTCAGGTCGAACCGGAGAGCCTCGAGCGAATGATCGTCCAGCAATTCGAGCGGCGCGCCCGCGGTCTTTTGAGCGCAGCGCAGAGGGCTCGCAGCTTGGCCGTCGGCGCTGACGCCGTTCGTTCGGCGCTGAAGGCAAATCGGGGGGATCTGCTGATCCGCGCGAAGGATTCGCGTGGTCGCGGGGACGAGCTCGCACGGGCTGCGGCGACGCTTGGTTGCGCGACCGCCACTTGGGGGACAAAGGCGAGCCTAGGAGACACGTTCGGCCGAGCGGAGCTTGGCGTGGTCCTTGTGATGGATCGGGGTATCGCGCAGGCGGTCTTCGATTGCCTGTCGTGCGTCGAGGCCCTATCGGAGGATGGATGAGTAAGGTTCGAGTCTACGAGGTCGCCCGGGAGTTGGGGGTCGAAAATCGCGACCTGATCCAGCGGATCGCGACCCTTGGGATTCAGGTGCGCAATCACATGAGCGTTCTTGACCCCGTCGAAGTCGACCGCATCAAGCGATCGCTCGGCAAGGACCGCAGCGAGGCCATGGTCGAAGAGCGAATCAGGCCGACGGTCGTGCGGCGCAAGCGCCGCAAGAAGACAGAGGAAGCAGAGCCCGCGCTCGCCGACACGCCGGAAACCATTCCCTCGCAGGAACCTGAGCCAGAGCCGATCGCGACCAGCGCCGCTCCCACGGGCACGGCAGAGGTCGTCGCCGAGGTCGAGCCCCCAAGTGAACAGACGCCCGTGGTCGACGAGCCGACCCCGGCGCCGCTTGCGCCACCGGTCCAGCCGCCGCAGGAGCCGCGCGCCGCCCAAGCGCCTGCAGAGCAGGAGCAGCCCGAAGCACCGGGGGAGCAGGGGCGCTTCTCCCATGATCCCTTGCCACCGGGTGTCATGCGTCGCGGGAAGGCGAAGGCCCCGAGCGCGACGCCCCTCTCGGAGGGCGCCCGTCGACGGATCGTCGCCGAGCACGCTGCGCAGCGTGAACAGCATGCACCGAGGCGTCGCGAGATTCGCGGACGCTCTTCGATCGGTCCAACCGGTCGACCGCAGGGGCGCCCGGGCAAGAAGCGACTTCAGCCCGGCAAGAAGCCGAAGCAAACCGAGATCACGGTGCCAGGCGCACAGAAACGCGTCATTCGAATCGAAGACAACGTACAGCTTCAGACGCTTGCCCAGCGGATGAGCCTCAAGGCCACCGATGTGCTGATGAAGTTGATGGAGCTCGGCGTGTCGGGCGTACACATCAACAGCACACTCGATGCAGACACCGCAGCCGTATTGGCCGGAGAGTTCAACTACGAAGTCGAAAACGTCGCGATGAGCGAGGACGAAATCGTCGGCGATGCGCGGGGCGAGTTCGAGGACAAGGCCGGGGACCGAGCGCATCGGCCTCCGGTCGTGACCGTCATGGGTCACGTCGACCATGGCAAGACTTCTCTGCTCGACAAGATTCGCGCCGCTGACGTCGTGGCAGGCGAAGCGGGCGGCATCACCCAGCACATCGGTGCGTATCGCGTCGACACGAGTCAGGGGACGGTCGTATTCCTGGACACGCCGGGTCACGAAGCGTTTACCGCAATGCGCGCCCGCGGTGCGCAGGCAACGGACATTGTCGTCCTCGTGGTGGCTGCCGACGATGGCGTCATGCCGCAGACCAAGGAGGCCGTCGCTCACGCGCAGGCCGCCAAAGTGCCTATCGTCGTCGCGGTCAACAAGATCGACAAGCCGGAGGCGAATCCGGACACCGTCAAGAACGAGCTCGCTGCTCTGGGTCTGCAGCCGGAGGATTGGGGCGGGGATACCGTCTTCATTCCGTGCTCGGCCATCACCGGCGAGGGCATCGATGGCCTCCTCGAGAACGTTCTGCTGCAGGCCGAGATTCTCGAGCTCACCGCCAACTCGAGTATCCCCGCCGAGGGCGTGGTCCTCGAAGCCTATCTCGATCGCGGTCGAGGTCCGGTGGCTAACGTATTGATTCGAGACGGTTCTTTGGATGCCGGAGATTACGTCGTGGCCGGTGGCTCCTGGGGTCGCGTGCGCGCAATGACCGACGACCGCGGCACGCAGCTGACGAGCGCGGGGCCGGCGACGCCGGTCGAGGTCCTCGGCTTGGCCGAGCTTCCATCCGCGGGCGACCTCTTTTACGAGGTCACCGATCAGCGCAAGGCCCAGCAGGTGGCCGGGGCGCGCAAGAAGCCCGGCGCCGCGAGCGTGGCCCCGAGCGGCGGCCTTCGGGGTCTCGATCAGTTCCAGGCCATGATGCAGAGCGGGGACGTCCAGGAGCTTCGACTCGTCGTCAAGGCCGATGTCCAAGGGTCCGTCGAGGCGCTCCAGGGGGCGCTCACGGACCTGGCGACCGAAAAGGTCAAGGTGAACGTCATCCACACGGGCGTCGGCGGCATTACCGAAAACGACGTGATGCTCGCCAGCGCGTCGCAAGCGATCGTCCTCGGCTTCAACGTTCGACCGCAGGGCAAGGCCTCGTCGACCGCGAAGAAGGAATCGGTCGAAATTCGAACGTACAGCGTCATCTACGAGGCCATCGACGACGTGAGGGCGGCCATGAAGGGTCTCCTCGCGCCCAAAATCGTCCAAGAAGAGCTCGGCCGTGCGGAGGTCCGCCAGACGTTCGGGATTCCGAAGATCGGCACCATCGCAGGCTGCATGGTCCTCGACGGCAAGATCAATCGCGGAGCCAAGGCGCGGCTCGTTCGCGACGGCGTAGTCGTCTGGGAGGGCCCGATGGGCTCGCTCCGGCGGTTCAAGGAAGACACCAAGGAAGTCCAGGCAGGGATGGAGTGCGGGATTGGTCTTCAGGGCTTCAACGACATCAAAGAGCAAGACGTCATCGAGTGCTACGAAGAGAAGCAGGTCGAGGCGACCCTCGAGTGAGCTGAGCGCCGAAAGGTCGGAACATGGTCGTTGGCGTTTGCCAGATTTCGCTTTCCTTACCGGGAGTGACCTCGCTCAAGGCCAAGCGCTCCATCGTGCGCAAGGTGCTCGACCGCACGGCAAACCGCTTCAACGTGGCTGTCGCCGAAGTCGGCCAGCAGGACGCGCATCGGCAGTCCACGCTCGGGTTCGCCGTGATTTCGGGCGACCGACGGCATGCGAATTCGATGCTCGATTCGATTGCGGAGTTCGTGGAAGGCTCCGCGGACGCCGTCGTCTCGAATCGCTCGATGGAGTTGGTCTCTTTGGGTGAGCTCGGGGATTGGACGGACTGAACCATGGCGCAAAAAGGCTTTCGAAGAGCAGACCGCGTCTCGGAGCGGATTCGAAGTGAGCTGATGGAGCTCATGATTCGGGGGGCGGTGCGAGACCCAGCCGCCAAAGACGTCGTGGTGTCTGCGGTGCGAATGACCGATGACCTGAGCATCGCCCGGATATACGTGCGCGTGCTCGAAGAGATCGACGCCGATCGCCAGGGCCTCGTGGTAGAGGCTCTTCAGCGAGCAAGCGGTTTTCTTCGGCACGAGCTCGGACAGCGACTCCAGCTGCGACACGTTCCGTCGCTCGAGTTCTACTGGGACGAAGTGGTCGACTCGGCGCTGCGCATCGAATCGATTCTAGAAGAGATCCGAGATGATTCGGACGCAGGGTCGGAGGGTTCCAAGTGATCGAAAAGGTGCTCGAAGTCCTTCGCAACGGAGAGCGTTTCCTGGTGGCCTGCCATCGTCGACCCGATGCGGATTCTCTCGGCTCTGCGCTGGGGCTCATCAAGACACTCCGCGCTGTCGGCAAAGAGGCGACTCTCTTCATGCCCGAAGCGATTCCCGACTCGCTGCAGTTCTTGATGGAAGGCGAGCAGGGCCTAGCCGCGGTTCCAGCGGGCACACGCTACGATGCCACTTGGGTCATGGATATCGCGGCCAAGGCTCTGTTGCCGCCCGGGTTTCCCGACGGCGAGGTCACGGGCCCGGTCATCATCATCGACCACCATCACGCCCACGACGACGTAGGCGACATCGTGTATCGAGATACCAACGCCGCCGCCACCGGCGAGGTCGTGGTGCAAATCATCGAGGGACTCGGCCTCGAGTCGATCCCAGAAGGGTGCGCAACGCCGATTTACGCCGCGATCCTGTCCGACACGGGTGGGTTTCGATACGCGACGACGAAGCCGGCCACCTTGCGTCTCGGCGCGCGGCTCGTGGAGGCGGGGGCGGACCCCTGGCAGGTCGCCTACCAGTTGTTCGAACGCTGGAAGCCGGCCCGGCTTCGACTCGTTTCGGCAATCATCGGTACGCTAGAGTTCGCGTTTGACGATCGGGTTGCGATCATGCGCGTCACACGAGAAATGCTTCAGGCCTGCGGTGCCGACGACGACATGGTCGAGGGCATGGTGAACTACGCCCGCGGCGTCGAAGGCGCCGAGATAGGCGCTCTGCTTTGGGAGTGGCCGGTGCAAGACGCCAAGGGCGCGCGGCTCGAGACCAAGATCAGCCTTCGCTCGAGTGGCACGACCGACGTTTCGGTGATTGCAGCGGCTCTCAACGGCGGTGGGCACCGTGCCGCGGCGGCCACCCAGCTCGACGTTCCCATCGACGAGGCTGAAAAGCGGCTCCGCGCGGAGCTTGCCAAGCACTTCGGATGAACGGCGTCTTGATCGTCGACAAGCCGGCAGGGTGCACGTCCCACGACGTCGTCCAGCGGGTTCGAAAAGCGATTCGGCAGCGCTCCGTAGGTCATGCGGGAACGCTCGACCCACTCGCAACCGGCGTCTTGGTCATAGCGATAGGGGAGGGCACCAAGCTGGTCTCGCATCTGCAGTCGGACGACAAGCGCTACGAGGTGACCATTGCCCTCGGGGCGGAGACCGATTCGCTCGATGCAGACGGCAAGGTGACCGAGACGGCTGAGGTACCGAGTCTCGACCGTGCCGCGGTCGAGCGCGCGCGGCTGCCGCTCATCGGGCGTCACCTTCAAACCGCCCCCAAGCTCAGCGCAATCAAAGTCGGTGGCACGCCGCTTCACCGCCGCATGCGCCGCGGCGAGCACGTCGAAGCACCCGAGCGCGAAGTCGAGCTCTACGAGGCAGAGGTTGTGAACGTCGGTCCCGACTCCCTCGTCCTCCGGCTTCATTGTGGCAAGGGCTTCTACGTGCGCTCCTTCGCGCGCGATCTCGCCAGGGCCCTCGGTACGCTCGGGCACGTCGTGAGCCTTCGCAGAACCGCGAGCGGCGCGTTTTCCATCGACTCCGCGCTCGATGGCGATCGGATGACCGCCAACGACATCGAACGGAAATTGATTCCGCTCAGAGAGGCCTGCGGCGTCTTGCGGCGGGTCGAGCTCAGCGACGAGGGGGTCGCGCACGCCCGACACGGTCGTCCGATCCATGCGGAGGTCATCGTCGACGAGGGCTGGCGAGACGCATCGCCCGAGGAGTCGCTTGCGCTCTTCGGTCCGGACGGTGAGCCGGTGGCCCTTGGCCGGCGCGTCGACCAGGGCATTCGCGTCGTCCGAGGTTTCACCCTCGGCTCTTCCGATGTGCTAGGCCGCTAGGGTGGAGCGGACGCGCTACCTCATCATCGGTGCTGGCGTCACCGGCCTCTCTTTTGCCGACTGGCTTCGAGACGACGACTATTGGATCGTCGAATCCGAAGGCGAGATCGGGGGCTATTGCCGGACCGTCGAGCGTGACGGCTTCACCTGGGACTACTCGGGGCACTTCTTTCATTTTCGCGACCCGAAGATCGAGTCCTACCTCGTCGAACGCATGGGCGAGCAGGAGGTTCTGCGCGTGCAGCGTAACAGCCGGATTTGGTATGCCGACGGCTACATCGATTTCCCGTTTCAGAAGAACATTCACCAGCTCCCTCAGCACGAATACGAACAGTGCCTGAGGGACCTGCGCGACCGGCCCGAAGACAAGGGCAACAACTTCAAGAGCATGCTTTACGCCCGCTACGGTCGGGGCATCGCGGAGAAGTTTCTGATCCCGTACAACGAAAAGCTTTACGCCATGAATCTGGCGGCGCTCGATCCCGAGGCAATGGGCCGTTTCTTTCCGCACGCGAGCGTAGACGAAATCGTTCGCAACGCCGACGCGCCACGTATCGACGGCTACAATGCAACCTTCACCTATCCGAAGGGAGGCGCAGCCCAATACGTCGAGGCCATTGCCCAGGGAGTTCGAGGCGGTCGAATCGCCTTGCGCGAGAAAGTCCTGAGCATCGATCTCAAGGCGAAGGTCGCAACGACGAGCAAACGGCAAATCGGCTATGAAGTTCTCGTCAACAGCGCCCCTTTGATAGCGCTGCTGAACATGTGCGGGATCGAGTACGACTCGGCCGTGTTCAGCCACAACCAGGTTCAGGTCTTCAACCTGGGGTTCGACAGCAAGGGGCCACGCGGCGTCCATTGGATCTACTATCCGCAGCGGGACCTCTCATTTTATCGCGTCGGCTTCTACGACAACATCTTCGATTCCGACCGCATGAGCCTGTACGTCGAGGTCGGGGTGCCTTGGGATGTCCAGCTCTCGACCGACGAACGCGGCGCCCTGAAGGCGAGGGTGATTACCGACCTGCAAACCTGCGGGGTGCTCGAGAATCAAACCCTCGTTGCTTCTCACGATGTTTTGCTCGACCCGGCTTACGTCCACGTTACGACGGGTTCCATCGAGGCGGCAGCGAGCAAGAGAGAGCTCCTTGCCGCGCAGGATGTTCATTCTATCGGTCGCTACGGGGCCTGGACGTACTGCTCGATTGAGGACAACATCGTGGAAGCACGCGCCCTCGCCGAGCGAATCGGGCCGACCAGCATCTGAGCCGCGCGGAGCCGGCGATCTCGCCTTGCCAGCGCGGGCAGCTGTCCCGATAATCGCCGTATGCCGAGCACATCCAACAGAGGGCGCGCGCTTGCCGCCAGTTTTTTCATCGTGTTTGCCGCTGCGGCCTGCAAGAGCAAGCCCGCCGAGGAGAAGGCAGCGGCGCCCATTGAGGCGCCGACCAAAAAGACGGAGCTGCCGCCGGCGCCTGCGGGGTTCCCCGACCTGAAGATACCGGCGGACAATCCCCAGTCTCCGGAAAAGGTCGCACTGGGCCAGCAACTCTTTTTCGATGCACGCCTCAGCGTCGATGGGACGCGCTCCTGTTACTCCTGCCATCAGAATGAGCACGGCAACGGTGGGGAAACGCCGCTCGCCGTCGGCGCGAAGGCGAAGAAGCTCACGCGGCACAGCCCCGTGATCTGGAACACGGGGTACTTCGAAGCGTTCTACTGGGACGGCCGCGCGGGGAGCCTAGAAGCCCAGGCCAAGGGCGCCTGGGGCGGTGGCAACATGGGTGTGGGCGCGGACAATCTCGGGGCGAAGGCAGCCCAGATCGGGAAGATCCGAGGCTACCGAAAGCAGTTCAAGAAGGTCTTCCCGACCGAAGGCATCACCCCGGACACCATCGCGAAAGCGATTTCCGCCTACGAGCGCACGCTCATCTGCGACGACACCGCCTACGACCGATATGCCAAGGGGGACGCCGACGCCCTCACGGCCGAACAAAAGCGAGGCTGGGCGCTATTCATCGGAAAGGGACAGTGCGCGGTCTGCCACGCCCCGCCTCTCTTTTCGAACGCGATGGGGGTTCCCGGCGGCCTCTACTACAACGCGGGCATCGGCACCGCGGGGAAACCGGAGGATCAGGTCGACGTAGGGAGATATGCTGTCACCGAGCAGGAAGCCGATTGGGCGGCGTTCAAGGTGCCCTCGCTCCGGAACGTCTCGAAGAGTGCGCCTTACTTCCACGATGGCTCGGTGACGACCTTGCCCGCGGCGGTGGAGCTCATGGCAAGCGGGGGCATCGCCAACAAGAACCTCACGCCGCTGCTCGCCGACCGTGGGCTGAGCGACGAAGAGCTGACCTCGCTGGTCGCGTTTCTCGGAGCACTCGACTGCGGCGGGAAGCTCGAACGGCCTGACTTGCCCAAGTAGCCGGGCCCAGCCCCCACGGCTTCGGGTCTCGTAAACCCCGGTGAAACTGGAGGCGCCGGTCAGATTCGAACTGACGAATGGAGATTTTGCAAACCTCTGCCTTACCACTTGGCTACGGCGCCGCGGCTGCACTGTCTAGCGCTTCTGCCGGCGCTTGTCACGCAGCGTTTTCACGTTAGCAGACGACCGGGGTGGCGCCCGGGAACCGGCGTGGTAGGCCATTCTCCATGACTGCAAGCGACTCGTTTGAGAGCCGGGTTACGACCCACGCCGGCGGCCATCAGGTCGTCATTCACCGCCTCGACGCGCTGACCCGGGCGGGCTTCAAGGGCATCGATACGCTTCCATACTCGATTCGTGTTCTCCTCGAGAACCTCCTTCGCTTCGAGGACGGTAAGACGGTCACTCGCGAAGACATCGAGGCGGTGGCCAACTGGGACCCGTCCGCTTCGCCGAGCACCGAGATCGCATTCCGCCCGTCTCGAGTCCTGCTCCAGGACTTCACAGGCGTGCCTGCCGTGGTCGACCTCGCCGCGATGCGCGATCAGTTCGCCAAGATGGGCGGCGATCCCAGCCGCATCAACCCTCTCCAGCCGGCGGACCTGGTCATCGATCACTCCGTACAGGTCGATTCGTACGGCCTCCTGCGCTCTTTCGAAGACAACGTGAAGCGCGAATTCGAGCGCAATCAGGAGCGCTACCAGTTCCTTAAATGGGGGCAGAGCGCCTTCGAGAACATGCGCGTCGTGCCTCCCGGCACCGGCATCGTTCATCAAGTCAACCTCGAATACCTGGCCAGCGTGGTCTTCACGCGTGAATCGAATGGTCAGTGCATCGCCTACCCCGATAGTTTGGTCGGTACCGATTCGCACACGACGATGATCAACGGTCTCGGCGTGCTCGGATGGGGTGTCGGGGGCATCGAAGCCGAGGCGGCGATGCTCGGGCAGCCGATCAGCATGCTCCTGCCGCAGGTCGTCGGTTTCAAGCTCACCGGGAAGCTGCCTGAAGGCGCTACTGCGACCGATGCGGTTCTCACCGTGACTCAGATGCTTCGCGAAAAAGGCGTGGTCGGGAAGTTTGTCGAGTTCTACGGGGAGGGGATGGAGAATCTGGCGCTCCCCGATCGCGCTACCATCGCAAACATGGCGCCCGAGTACGGCGCTACCATGGGTTTCTTCCCCGTCGACAACGAAACCCTCGCCTACCTCCGTTTCAGCGGACGCGACTCGGCGCATGTCGATGTCGTCGAGCGGGTTCTCAAAGAGCAGGGGCTCTTCCACACTGCGAGCGCGCCCGAGCCACGCTTCACCGATACGCTGACCCTCGACCTCGGCGACGTGGTGCCCTCGATCGCCGGGCCGAAGCGCCCTCAGGACCGCATCGCTCTTCGCGATTCAAAGCGCTCTTTCGAGAACGTGCTCAAAGGCTTCGACGCGCCGGCGGACAAGGGAGCGGAAGTCACGCGCGGGGATGAAACCTTTACCTTGAAAAACGGTGCCGTGGTCATCGCGGCGATCACGAGCTGCACCAATACCTCGAACCCTTCGGTCATGTTGGCGGCCGGCCTCGTCGCGAAAAAGGCGGTCGAGAGGGGGCTTCGAACCAAGCCCTGGGTGAAGACGAGCCTCGCGCCTGGGTCCCAGGTCGTCACCGAGTACCTCGAGGAGTCAGGCCTGATCGAGGACCTGAACGCGCTGCGGTTCAATCTGGTGGGCTACGGTTGCACGACCTGCATCGGCAACTCCGGTCCGCTCGACCCGGAAATCGCAGAGGCGGTCAAGGCGCACGGCTTGGTGGTCACCTCGGCGTTGAGCGGAAACCGGAATTTCGAGGGCCGCGTCAATCCGCTCACCCGCGCCAATTATCTCGCTTCTCCGCCACTGGTCGTCGCCTACGCGCTGGCGGGCACCATGAACATCGATTTCGAAAGCGACCCGCTTGGGCAAGACAGCGACGGCACGGACGTCTTCCTGAGAGACCTCTGGCCGAGCCATCAGGAAGTGACAGCCACGCTGCGGGCTTCGGTCAAGAAAGACCAGTTCGTCGAACGCTACGCGGTCGTGCTCGAAGGGCCTCCGCAGTGGCGCGAGGTGCGCTTCGAGGAGACGGACCGCTACCTCTGGGACGCGGATTCGACCTACGTTCGGCTCCCCCCGTTCTTCGACGGCGTGGAAGTCGGGGAGCCTGCACCTCCCACCGACATCGAGCAGGCCCGTGTGCTGTGCCTGCTCGGCGACTCCGTCACGACCGATCACATCTCGCCGGCCGGGTCGATCGCCCTCGATAGCCCCGCCGCGCAGTATCTGCGGGACCACGGCGTCTCGCCGAGGGATTTCAACAGCTACGGCAGCCGCCGCGGCAACCATGAAGTCATGATGCGCGGCACCTTCGCGAACATCCGTCTTCGCAACCTGTTGGCCCCCGGCACAGAGGGCGGCATCACGCGCCACTTGCCGACCAACGAGCAGACGAGCATCTACGACGCGTCCATGAAGTACCAAGCGGCAGGCACGCCGCTCATCGTGATCGCGGGCAAGGAATACGGCACGGGATCTTCACGCGACTGGGCGGCCAAAGGCACGCTGCTGCTAGGGGTTCGCGCGGTCATCGCCGAAAGCTACGAGCGCATCCATCGGTCCAACCTGATCGGCATGGGTGTTCTCCCGCTCGAGTTCGAGCCGGGCGAGGGCCGGGCTGCTCTGGGCCTCACCGGCGAGGAGGCCTACGTCATAACCGGGATTTCCGAGGGCTTGGCTCCCGGCAAGTCGCTTTCGGTTCGAACGGACGACGGTAAGTCGTTCACCGTAAAAGCACGGATCGACACGCCACAGGAGGTCGAGTACTTCCTGAACGGCGGCATCTTGCAGTACGTCTTGCGACAGCTTGCTTCGCAAGGGTAAGAGCCTTCCTACGGCGTCATGTCACTCGTTTTCGTAATCTCGCCGCCTCGTGCCGGCTCGACGCTGCTCCAGCGCATGATGGGCGCGCATTCGGAGATCTTCACGCATCCGGAGCCCCATCTCATCACGCCGATCGCGCACCTCGGCGTGTACGACAATGTCGACAAGGCCCCCTACGATCACATCAATGCCGCGGAAGCAATGAAAGCTTTCATCCGGGGCTTGCCTCGGGGCGAGCAGGACTACCTCGGCGCGCTCCGCGCATACACAGACGCGCTCTACGGTCGAATGCTGTCGACGAGCGAGAGCAGCTATTTCCTCGACAAGACGCCCGCCAACGCGCTGGTGCTGCCGTTTCTCCAGCGGCTGTACCCGGACGCAAAGTACGTCGTCCTGACTCGCCATCCGCTCGCGGTGTTCAGCTCTTACGCGAATAGCTTCTTCGATGGAGACTGGACGGGGGCCCACGCGTTCAACCCGATCCTGGAACGATACGTACCGGCCATGGCCGCGTTTCTGCGTGAGCGCCCTGTGCCTCTCTTGCACGTTGCATACGAAGATCTGGTGATGGAGCCCGCCGCGCAGCTCGAACGCATTTTCGCTTTCCTAGGGCTGGAAAACGACCCCGAGGCGGTCGAGTATGGAAAGGCGGCTCCTCCGAAGCGGGGGATGGGCGACCCGATCACCGTCGACCGCGAGGACCGGCCTGTGGCCGACAAGATCGACAAGTGGGCGGCAGAGCTCGCGAACGACGCGGGCAAGCGCGCACTTGCGGAGCAGATGATCGCGCGGATCGATCCCGTTGACCTCGACGCCTGGCAATGGCCGTCCAATGCGCTCTGGGCTCCCGTCGAGATGGCTGGCGGCGCGCCCCCACCCAAACCTGCACGGAATAGCTACACCTTCCAGCGACGCCTCATGCTTGCGCTCAAAAAGGACATCCACAGCCGACCCCACGGTAGGCTCGTGAAGCGCGTGAAGTACTATTGTGACGTCCTGCTCCGGGACTAGCGCAGCCTGGCGACGACGACCTGAGATTCGGTCGCCGCGCTGATCGCGGCGCCTTTGAAATCGCCCGTATGGGATTCGATCGCGAAGCCGTTGTAGTGCAGCAGCGCTTCGAGCTCGGCGGGGAAAAACTGCCTTTGGGTGAGCGGTGTGCAGAAGGAGAGACGGTCGTCGTCCGGGTGCTCGAAGTCCATCATCACTGTCTCGATCTGTGAGAACGGGTCGTAGCTGAAGTATTCGCTGTATCGATATCGCGACCCGTCGCGGGGATGGGGAACTCTGCCACCTAGGTAGCGCCTGGACGGTTCGCGGGCGAGGCTGCTCGGGTCCGGAAGCAGGACATCGAATACAAAGCGCCCCGTCGGCTCGAGGTGATGGCGGACGGTTGCGAACCCTCGTTCGATGTCCTCGCGCGTGTAGAGGTGCATCCATACGTTGAAGGGCGCGATGACGAGCGGAAAGCTTCGGCGAAGGCGAAGACGCTCGACTGTTCCGCTGCGGAGCTCGATCCGATCCCTGGCAGCGCGGGGCAGCTTATCGCGACGCTCGCAGGCCCGCGCCAGCATCGGGGCCATCGGCTCGACGCCGACGACCTCGATGCCCGCCTTGCCAATCGCGAGCGCCACTCGGCCTGTTCCGGCCCCGAGCTCGAGGACGGGCCCACCGGAGTGCACAGCCAGCTCCGTGTAGAAGCGGACGTCGTGCCGGCGTCGACGATATGCCTGATCGTAGTAGCGTCCGTCTTCGTAGTGCGCTTCCGATCCCGTCGCGGCGCGGATGGCTTTGCGCCTAGCCATCTCGGTCCAGTAGCTGTGCAGCGAGCTCGGCAAAGCCAAGACCGCGATCCTGGTCGGTGATATAGCGAGGCGGGACCGGAAGACGATCCAAGTGCTCCCGGACGTTTGCCACGCCGACGCTCTTCGGGAAGCCCGCGAACGCGGCCGCATCATTGCCGCTGTCCCCAACAAAGACCCATCGCTCGATTTCGGTGCCGAGATCCACGCCGAGCACTTCGTGCAAGGCTCCTGTGACGCCTGCGGCCTTGTCCCAGTCCCCCGGGATGGCATGCGCATGGACCGTAGAGACCGACGTGCGCGCACCGAGCTCTTCGATGAGCTCGACCAGGGCGTCGATTTCCGCTCGGGGAAGGGACCTGGACTCTCCTACGTCGAAGGCGAGGTCGCAGCGCCGATGGCGATCGTCGTTCGTCGTCGCGACTGCCGGCATCTTGGACGCCACCTCTCGGCGAATCGCCCGCAAGAGGCTCGCCTGCGCCTCGCGCTCCGCCTGGCTACAGAAATAGCCCTCGTGCGCTCCGTTCGCATCGACCCAGGCCCAGCCCGCACCGTTTTCGCCAACCGCGATCCGCACGGGCCAAAGCCTCGCAATCACATCGGTCCATCCGAGAGGTCGGCCGGTGACCGCGATGAGGTCGAAACCGGCTTCGACCAAGCGGTGCATGGCAGCGTATGCCGTCGGCTCCAGCACCCCATTGCGGGTAACCGTATCGTCGATATCGAAGACGAGGCCGCGAATACCCGCCGGATTCAGCTCGCGATAGCTCTCCATCTGGGCTCCCCATACCACACCCCTGGGCTTGCAGACGGCTTCCGGGCAGCGTACCGTGAACGTCAACGGAGGGGATACCGTGCCCAATCTCGGATTTGGCGAGCTAGTCATCGTTTTTTTGATCGTGATGCTGATTTTCGGCGCCGGACGGCTCCCTCAAATCGGCGAGGGGCTCGGCAAGGCCATCCGGAACCTCAAGCGCGGTCTCAACACCGATGACGACATCGACGTGACGCCCGAAGTCACTGCGGCCGACAAACAGGTCCCAAAGCAGTCTGCGTCCCGCGTCGACGACGCTGAGGTCGTCGACAAGGTCGAGTCCAAGTAGCGGTCAGTCCTTCGGCGGCACCGATCGACCGCTTCGAATTCCCAGAATCGTCCTGCAGCTGAGGCGGACCGCGGGCGCAAGCTCGGAGGAGGTCGCGGCTTCTCGGAGCTCCGGTCGACGCAGAAGAGGGGCTAGCAGCAGCGCGATATCGATTGGCGTGTCGGGGTTACGGATGATCGCGTTGCGTGGACGGTAACGCACGACCCAGCGACGACTGCGGTACACCGTCTGCAGGACCTGCGGATCGTTTGGACGCGCCGCGCAGATGCGGACGACGTCGTGTTCGGTTAACGAAGGGTTGCCGAGTAGAATGCGAACGACGTCGGGATGCGGGTCCTGCACGACGCGTTGAATCAGCGTGCGGTCGTGCGTCCGTGCGAGCGATTTCCGTTCGCCGAGTGTCAGCGGGCGACCGCGGCCGAGGTCGGGAATTCGTCGCTTGTCGTCGTCGGGCGTTTCTTCCTCGGCGGGAGGCAAGACGAAGTCAGCGACCTCATGAAGCTCCGCGCGCCGCGCGGCCACGCCGAGCTCGCGCCGGCGCGACTCGACGCGCGGCTCGAAGAGCGCCCAGCCCAGAGCGAGGAACACCAGCTGCGCATCGGGGTCCCCGAGGGCCGCCGCCCGGTGCGCCGCGTCCATGAGCCGAACGCCTTCTTCCTCCGAACAGGACTCGAGCTGCTCGCAGAGGAGCCCGACCCGCATGTCGATCTCTTCGAGCCGTGCGAGCCTTCGAAAGAGCTCGTCCAGCGATGTTGCCTGTTCCAAGGCCTCCGTCTCCCTCAGACCAGCCTAATGAGGGCATCGCGAAGCGCCAGCTTGACGCAGTGCGTCGCCGGACTAGCCTAAAGTCAGAGATGGCAGAGACGGAACAGGTTCGGGTCATCAAGCGCTATGCGAACCGCAAGCTCTACGACACCCGCGAAAGCAAATACGTTACCCTCGACCGCATCGCCGAGTTCGTCCGAAACGGCGAAGAGGTCAAAGTCCTCGACAATCGGTCGAAGAACGACCTCACCAAAGTCACGCTCGCGCAAATCATCTACGAGGAGCAAAAGAGCGAAAACGCCACGACCTGGTCGGTGCAGAGCCTTCGAGGTTTCATCCAGCAAGGCCGTGAGAAGCTCCTCACGTCGCTCAAGGACGGCCCCGTGGGCAAGCTGGTCGGTCGCGCGGAGGAGCTGGGCACCGAGGTCTACAACGCCGCCGACGATCGGGTTCGCGGCGTCCTAGAGAGCGCGGCAAGCCAGCTAAAGCAGCTTCAGGGCGAGGTGGTACGGCTTCAGACGCGCATCGAGGAGCTCGAGGCGAAGCTTCGTCAAGGCTCCACAAAAGACGAGCCGCCTGATAACGTGGAATAATTCCTGATTCCAGGGGTTCTACGGGCAGGCATGCGACGTAAAGAGAAGCAAGCAGAGGCTCAGCGGCGTCTTTTCGAGGCCGAGGCGCGACCCCAACTCGATACCCTCTACTCGATGGCGCTTCGTCTGACGCGCTCTCCTGTCGATGCGGAAGACCTGGTGCAGGACACGCTCGTGCGAGCCTATCGCTTCTACGATCGCTTCGAGGCGGGAACGAACTTCAAGGCCTGGCTTCTGAGAATCCAGATGAATAGCTTCGTGAATCGCTACCGGCGCGCCAGCCGCGAGAGGCAGGTCTTCGACGGTCCCCTCGCGATCCCGGTAGGCGAGGGCGTGATGAGTCGTGCGAGCATGCGCGGCCTGACCGACCCGGTCGGCGATGCGGAACGCCGCCTCATCGCCCAGGAAATACGACGTGCGTTCGACGAGCTTTCCGATGAGGCTCGCGCCATGATCCTGCTCGCCGACGTCGAAGAGCTTTCGTACAAAGAAATCGCCGAAGTCGTAGGCTGCCCGATCGGCACGGTCATGTCCCGGCTGCATCGGGCGCGCAAGCAGCTCCAAATTTCTCTGCAATCCCATGCCGTGCAGCTGGGTATCATCGAGGACGAAGACGGCGATGTCGAAGAGCCAATCCCGCTCGAAGCGTTTCGCGCTCGGAAGGAGGCCAAGTCATGAGCTGCAAGCTGGTGCGGCGCCATCTTGGCGCATTTGTCGATGGAGAGCTCGACCCCGCATCGCAGATCGAATTCGAGCGCCACTTGGAAGTGTGTTCCGCTTGCCAGGAACAGCTTGCGTTCGAACGCTCGTTTCGCCAGCAGGCGCTCGAATCGATCGGCGCCGTTCAAGCGCCGGAGCACCTTTGGAGCAGAGCTCTCCACCGGCTTGACGAGATCGATGCGACTCGGGCCGAGCGTACTTCCATCGAAGCGCGGCCGATGCGCTGGCGCCAGACCTGGCCTATCGCAGCGGCTGCGGTCGCGGTCTTGGTCATCGGCAGCGTGGTAGGATTGCCGGACAGCCCCAGCGCCGGGTATCAAGGCGCCGGTATGCTCCAAGACGTCGTGAATCTTCACTCGCAGGCATTGCCCTCCGATGTCCAGACCGAGGCGCCGCAAGACGTGGTTCGCTACTTCCAGGGTAAGACCCCGTTTCCGGTCAAACCTGCGCGGTTCGCCGAGCCGAGCATGAAGTTCGTCGGCGCTCGCTACATCAAAGTCGGCGCCCATCCGGCCGCCGCCCTCTACTACAATCGCGACGGTCGGCGCGTCACGCTTCTGGTCTTCCAATCCCCTGAGATCACGCGCAACGCGCATCGCACCCATGTAGGTGGACGTGAGGTGTTCTATCATAATGTAGGCGGCAATGTCGTCACGATCCGCCAGCACGGCGGCGTCAACTACGCCTTTTTCGGTGACCTAGATCGCCCGGTCCTCTTCCAGCTGGCAGCGAACGCGCGCGTCGCTTACTGAGCGGCCTTCCGTCCCCGGCGTTCGAGGGCCCGCTACGTTGACAGTCACCGGCGTGGGCATCTATTCTTTTTTGACGAAGACGTAACTTTGCATGCGTCTTGGGGGCTCGGATTGTACGCGGTTTCGTTTCATCGACGAGAACGCTGCTAACCTAGCCGTGGGAGTCGAAGGGGAGAGCAGATGTCGGAGGACAACATGTCGAGCGATGTACCAACCAAGGTTGGGGAGCCGAGCGAAATCGACGATGAAATCGATGAGTTTGCAGAGAACGCATTCGACGCGCTCTTGATCGGCGCCGAAGCGAACCCGTCCTCTGAGGCCGCTCCGGTCGCAGAAGCCGCAGGCGAGACGGACGAGGGCACCGGCGATTACGAAGACGTGGAGCTCGACGATGTGATCATGGTCTCCGACGTTCCGGTAGACGATGTGTCTCACGGGACGGCGCCACCATCTGCGCCGGCGGCTGCGTCCTCGGCGCCGCCCGTCGCGGCGCGACCCGCTACGGCACCGCCTGCACCGAGCGAGCACCCTGCCGTCGGCCAAGTGGAAGTCGCGCGCATGCGATCGGAAATTTCCGGGCTCAAGGCGAAGCTCGCCGAATCGTCCGGGGGCGTCTCGAGCCGGCAGTTCCTAGATCTGCGCGAATCGCTGAACACGAAGGACAAACAGATCCTCGATCTGCGCGATCAGTTGACGGGGCGGGACAAAGAGATCCTGGACCTCAGGGATCAGTCCATCGTACTCGAGCGTGCACGCGCCGATTTCGACGAGAAGACGGCGGAGCTCGAACACGCCTTGTCGGGTGCGCAGGAAGCGATCGCCGGCCTCACCGAAGATAAGGAATCCGCCGCCAAGCGCTACGACGACATCAAGGGCAGGTTCGAGCGTGAAAAGACCAAAACAGAAGGGCTCGAAGCCGAGCTTGCACAGGAGCGTGAGGCACGCAGTGCGGACGTAGAAGCCCTCAAGAGCGCGCAGGACACCGAGATGGCGAGGCTCCGCGTGGCTCAGGAAGAGGCGTTGGACCTCATCAAGGCCGAGTCAGCGGCTGCGCTCGCAGGTGCGCGAGAAGACAACGAAGCCGCTCTGCACGCGGCAGCGAGCGAGAAGGAGACGGCCCTTGCGGCTCTTCGATCTGAGCTCGCCGACGCGCAGGCAGCGGCATTGGCTCAGGCCGCAGCGGAAGCGGATGTCGCCCGGCAAGAGGCTCTCGCTTCGCGTGGTCAGGAGCTCGAAGCGGCGGCCGCAGCCAAGATGGTCGAAGCAGAGGCGCAGTGGCAGCGCAGCATGGAAGAGCGCGAAGTGGCGATTCAGAGCGAGAAGCAGCTCGAGCTCGAAACCCAAGAAAAAGAGCACTCGAAGCAGCTCGCCACCTTGGGCCGCAAGCTTGCGGACACCGAGTCGGAGCTGGCGGGCGCACGTGAGCGCGAGACGCTCAACGCAGACCGTGTGCTCGAGCTCGAAACCAAGCTCGGCGAAACAAGCACGGAGCTCGAAGGCACCAAGACGCTTCTCACGGAGACGCAGGGTCTCCGAGATCGGTTCCAGGACGAGCTCAACACGACCAAAGAAGCGCGTGATGGCTTGCAAACGGAGCTCGACGCAAACCGCACGAAGGTAGAGATTCTCGAGGAGACGAAGCGCAATCTCGAATCGCGCGTCGGGTCACTCGAAGCGATGAAGTCGCAGCTCGAATCGAAGCTGTCGATGGCGGTCGAGAAGATCGCAACGGACGACGAGCTTCTTTCGCGCGTGCGAAAAGCGATGGCGATCGGCCTCAGTTTGCTCGAAGACCAGGAGCAGAACACCTACGGGACGACTACCGACGAGACGGAACACGCTTCCGAGGACGCCGAGTAGGCGCAGGGCGCGTCGAAGCCAGGCCCGGCGAAGTCGAAAGCGCGTCATGCGTGTCCACCGAGCGCACGACCGCGCCGAGCGCACGACGCGCTAGCGCCGGTGGCGGAACGTCAGCGAGCATGGAGAGGAAGGCCGCAGCGTTGGCGGGTCTGGCTTCCGGGTCTGCGGCAAGCAAGGACTCGATCGCGCTGGCCAGGGCCCCGGGGGTCTGCGGAGCTGCCTCGCGGAGGTGCTCGTGCTGGCCGCGGCGCGCGCGGTCGAGCGTGTGGATGTCGTTACCGCCGTCGAAAGGTCGATGCCCGGCGAGGCACTCGTAGAGAAGGACGCCTAGCGAAAAGAGATCCGAACGCGCACTGCACGGACCGCCGAGCGCGTACTCGGGTGCCATGTACGCGAGCTTGCCCTTGAGTGCGCCGCTTTGAATGCTGCCCGGCTGGCTCGTCGCTTTGGCGATGCCGAAGTCGGCGAGCTTGACCTCGCCGGCGTTGCTCAAGAGCACGTTGGAGGGGGAGACGTCGCGGTGGATGATACCGGCGGCGACGCCGTCGTCGTCGGCCGTGTGCGCGAAGTCGAGCGCTGCGCCGATCGCGTGCGCGAGGTACGACGTGAGGCCCGGATCGAGTGATTCCCCACGCCGCCGCAGATGACGCAGCGCCGCGCGAAGGTCGGTGCCTTCGATGAGCTCGAGCGTCAGGTAGTGGGCGCTGTCGGCGATTCCGAAGTCGAGGACGCGCGCGATGTGCCCGTGGTGGAGGAGCGCCGACAGGCGCGCTTCGCGCAGAAACATCGCGACGAAATCAGGGTCGTTGGCAAGCGCGGGCAAGATCCGCTTGAGGCACACGCGCTGCTCGAAGCCGCCGGGCCCCCGCCTGATCGCGACGAAGGTCTCCGCCATGCCGCCGACGCCGAGCCGCTCGACGAGCTCGTAGTCGCCATACTGCTCGGGCGTCGCGGAGGGCATCAGCAGCCCAAGCTAGCATAGCCGCGGCCGGCAGAGGAACTGCTGCTCCTAGGAAGCGCCCTCGAAAAGGAACGCGTTGAACAAAGCGTGGGGCATCTCCCCAAAGCAAGCCATCGCAAGGTCTTGCTGGCACTCTACCGGGATCGACTCGACTACCGCAGTGCCCGCTCGAAGTTCGGGATGAACGCGACCGAGCTCAACGAGCTTCATCAAGGCGCGCTCGAAGCTCTACTCCAACGCGGTTGAAGCTAGCTGGGGCGTTTCTGTTCCTTTGGGAAGCGAACATGGGGCTCAGGCCGCGTTTGCTAGCCTTCCCCAGCCAGGATTGATCAGCGAAATTCACAGGCAGCCGGGCGGAAACGGAATTCCGCGCTGACTTGGGATGCGTGCTAGGTTCGCGCGCCCATGCGGGAACGACAAGCACTCCTCCTCTACGTGGCCGCGCTGCTCACACTTTCCGCCGACGCAAGCGCTTCGACACCTGAGGAGCGCTCGTGGGAACAAAAGCAGGCTGGAGGGCTTGGTGTGTCCCGCCACGCCGTGGCAACCGCCTCGGTCAACGTGACCCTGCTTCCGTTCAGCGCCGCAACTTGGCTGGTCAACGCGCCGATCCAGAGCACAGTGCGTTGGCGACGAATGAGCTACGCGATCGGATCGGCGACTGCCGCAACTGCAGCCGCCAACCTCGGATGGCTGGTCGTCGCCGGAATGTCACTGCGCGACTACCGCGAGCAGTCCGGGGAGTGGATGACTCTCCGCCGCGCGCGCACCAACGTCGGGTTCGTCACCCTAAACACGACCTTCCGCACGCTGAACTTGATTGGAGGAGCGATCGAGGTGAGCCGCGGAAACCGGTACGGCTTCACGTTCGTCTACCCCAACGCGCTTCTCCTGCCGTTCCACGCCTAGGCGCTCTCGGCGATGATCCGCGAGCTTCGATACCGCAAACGAGAAACCCGAGCCGCCGTGCGGAGAGTACGACCTATCCCCTCCGGCTTTCGGTTATGACCCAAGGAAGATCCCTAATTTCCGCTGTGTACGAGAGCGACGCTCGACGGCGATACGAAGCCTGTCTGGCGAAGCGGCAGCTGGCCCGGCGTGATCGTCATGCACGAGGTGCATCTTAGCCCATCGGAATGACGATGAGCGCCGAATAGCGCGGTACCAGATGTTATGTCACTAGGGACGCTAACCGGATTTGGCGTTCAAAGTTACTATGCGCCTGCCATATTGTGGTTGGTATGGGAACGTTAGAAGCCGTTGCAATGCTCGGCGGCCAACCTCTCTCTACTGCGGTCGCGGCTGGATTGCTGTTCTGCACAAGCGCTATTCTCTATGCCGGAGCGTGGTCTCGGTTCTTTTGATCGAGGTCCGATTGAGACTGCCATGAGGGAAATAGCCGGATAAGCCCGTTCAGACTTTGACAGCTCAGTGCTCGATCCTGCTGATGAGTTTGTTCGAATGTTCATCGAACGTCTGTGATACTTTCCCCGACAGTTGGTTTCTTATCATCGTTACATCCGACCCGTTGCAGGAATAGTAAATGATCAAATCACTCGATAAGGTCCTACAGGACACCAATCTGAATAGTCAGACTTTAAAAGCGCTGGCGGAGAATAGTTTTGACTCCGTTCTGATAACGGACGCGACGGCCAGAACCAAGATTCTTTATGCAAACAAGGCTTTCAAGAACCTTACCGGATACAGCCCGGCGGAAGTGCTGGGAAAGACGCCGAAGATCTTACAGGGGCCAGCCACAGACAAAAAGGTCATCGCTCGACTGGCCAAGACACTCAGCGCTGGCGGTCGATTTGAAGGAAAGGCGATCAACTACAAAAAGGACGGCACTCCTTTTCTCATGCATTGGCGCGTTGTGCCGGTAAAGCTGGGCAAAAATACGAATGTCTGGCTCGCGATCCAGCGTGAAACGTTCAGCCTCTAGAGTTTGCTGCCGATAGAGGTGAAACGGATGCTCACTCAGCTCCTGAACTTCGCAGAACGAATCGTTATGTCGCGTGGGGCTCTACTACGATGTACGAACGGAACCGTGCCTCAGAGAGGTCTGACGTTCTCTGCGCGTGGGCCCTTGGGACCTTGACCTTCGTCGAATGAGACCTTCTGCCCCTCGCGCAGGTCCTCGAATCGCACGCCATCGACGTTCGACATGTGGAAAAAGATGTCGTTGCCCGGAGAGGTTTCGATGAACCCGAAGCCCCGGTCCGTCAGACGCTTAATTGTACCTTCAGCCATGTTGTATTCATTCCTACCGACATTGTCGGTGAGCCCAGTAGCTCGCCGCCGACGTAGCAGCGAGGGTCGCAATGACCCTGGTAGTCCCTCTTCTAGCCCATAGGAACAATTTCGGAAGCGCAATTGAGCAGGACCAATCGTTATGTCGCGTGGGGCACCGCAGAGAGAGGGCTTTTGAATTCACGATCTCCCAGAACCACAGGTCATGTCGACTTCCACACCGCGCTGACACGGAGTGCCAGTGTCATCAGCAGGAGCGAGACGAACGCCATGAGCGGCGCGTTGCCGCCGACAGAAGCAAAGCTGAACAGCGAGCTTCCTTCGCGGGTCGGCTCCCCCTGGAACGTGGTTTCGATGGGGTCCAGCGCGCCGACTGGAGATCCAGCGAAAGAAATGGCGGTGAGCTCTACGGGTCGTGCGTCCGGGTCGCGGAGGTATTCGAAGGAGCCGAAGTACAGGCCACCACCTTGTGGCAACAAGATCGGATCGATGTTCCAGACCGGTGTGCCCAATTGGGTGAGACCGACGAGCTCGAGTCGGATGAGGCTTTCGTCGAGTCGGGTTTCGAGAAGCTCGAGCGCGACCACTTCATCGCGAGCAACGGCGGCGAAGGGGATCACCGACGCACGGCGCGCAGCGCGCACTTCGACCTGGTGGGCGCCGGAGTCGAGCGTGTCGTTGAAGAAGGAGTCTCCTGGGAGATCTTCGGCGGAAGCCCATTCGGCCTGCGCGAGACCTTGGCCGTAGAGACGGCCGCCACGGTCGTAATAGATGACCTCGAACTCCGGGTCGATGACCGTTCTACCGGCGAGTGGTACGACGGGGTCGTGGTAGAATAGGGTTGGAAGAACGACTTCGAAGCGCTCGAACGCTGCGACCTCGATGGGTACGTCAGCGGGCAATGATTCGCCGGCTTCACTGATGGTGAGGACAGCCGTACCAATCCCAACGAAGCTGAGCTCGACGAGCTTGTCCCCGTACTCGTCCGTTTCGTCGTCCTCGATCGGGCCAACGGCTACGATTTCGGAATCGCTCGACGTGACTTGGGGATTGTCCAAGTCGGAGAGGTACAAGGTCGTGTGCGATCCGAGGGCGTATCGGGACTGAAGATCGTCGGCCACCGAATGGGGCGTGGCAACGCTGCAGCCTTTGACCTCGGTGCTGTCGGAGCCGAAGCTGAAGTCGAGGCAGCCAGACGCCAGCAGCGCAAGAATGAAAAGTGACGCGCTTCGTGTCCAAATGTTGAGCATGACAAGCTCCTTGCAGAGGTTGCCCGCAAAGGTTGCAAGACATGTGCCAGCGTGAAACGGTGCAGAAGTGCATGCGGTCCATGATTCTGTGACGTTAGAAGGCCACACGGGTGTGAACCGGGCGGCACAGGGCCGCTGGGTGGCGGTTCAGCGCCGAGGTAAAGGAGCTCACCAACGCCAAAGCCGTGCACGTCGTGTGGGACGGGGTCGGCGGGGCGATCTCGATTGAGAGCATCCACAGCATGCGCTTTGGTGGGCGGTTCTGCATCGTGGGTTGGTCGGCAACGCCGTTCGTTGCCGGCGGCAAAGGGCGGGGCGGTGCGCCCAACGCCAACATGCTTCCAACGAATCTAATTCAGATGAAGGGGCTCGACGTGCTCGGCTGTCCGGCGGTGATTTCACTGAAGCACGACCCGGCCCTGGGACCGATTCGTCTGAGCTGGATCCTCGAGCGCATCGTCGACGGGCGACTGCGACCCCATGTCGGCGCCGTCTACAGCATCGATGACTACGTCGAGGCGCTTCAGGCGAAGTGGGAAAGCCGCTTCGTCGGCGGCTGCGTCCTGCATCCCTGAGGGGCGAAGTGTCCGTCGTTTTTGGTCTGGACAGCAAGCGGGTGTCGTCGGCAGAGTGTCGGCGATGCCAGACGGAGCCCGGGGAAGCGCTGCGCTCGTGAAACGCGGATTCGCCCTTGCGGCGCTCTTGGCTCTGATTGGCGCCGGCTGCGGTCCGAAATCCGTCCGGCTCGACGCTCTGCCGAGCCATTCATCGTCCTCGGCCACCGCTCGGCCCTCTGCGCTCGCGTTCTTCAACCACCCCTTGGTCGAGGAGCTCAGCCTCTCCCCCGATGGCGAGCACATCGCCGGTGTCTCCTCGCGGGCAGACAGCGAGGTGCTGCTCGTCCGCCAGACGATGGGAGGTCGGCTCAAGGCGCTCGCTGAGATCGTCCGCGACAAGAACGGGGAGGCGATGACGATTTCGCGCATCGGCTGGCCCGCCGACGATCGCGTCGTGATGGTCGTCGAGGAGCCGCTACGCCTGTCGACCAATCACTCGCGGCGGGATCGCTTGTTCTCCGCCGACCTCCAAGGGAACGTCCGGCACCTTGCCAAGAGTTGGGACCAGTCGACCCAGATCTACAATCAAGGCGACGTCATCAATTGGCTGCCGGACGATCCGCGGCACCTGCTCGTCGGTGTCATCATGGCGGGGGAGATCTACCCCACGGTGGTCCGCGTCAACGTTTGGACAGGGGCCTATCGGGTCGTGCAAGAGCCGATATGGGGCATATCCGAGTGGTACGCCGATCACCAGGGGCGCGTCCGCGCGGCACTTGGCTTTGGAAAGCCACGCGGCACGATGCGAGACGACAAGCTGTTCGTCGTATTCGCAGCACGCTCCACGCCGGACGAGGAGTTTCGAGACGTCGTTCGCTGGAATCCGTTAAACGAGGTCGGCTTCACCTTTGCCGAGTTCACGCCCGACCCCGAGCGCTTGTTCGTCGTCTTCGGGTCGCCGGACGGGGATCGAGACGCGATCGGCGTTTTCGATCTAGCCAAAAACGAATTCGCAGATATCCGGTTCGAGCACCCGGTCGTGGACGTCACGGACGTGGTGGTCTCGCAGCTCGACGGCCGGCCCCTCTACGTTTCGCTGATGTTCGAACGGCCGGAGGTCGTCTATTTAGACGCAAAGCTCGAGAAGCTTCAGGCGCGAGTCGACGAAGCGCTTCCCAATCGCGTCAATCGCTTCGCCGATTTCAATCGAGACGAGTCACGAATGCTCGTCCGCTCCTGGTCGGACGTGGCGCCCCCCGAATACTACCTCTTCGACGGGGCAAACCTCAGCCTCTTGCTTCAGGCCTATCCAGATCTGATCGACACGCGGATGTCAGCGATGCAGCCGATCGAATACCGGTCCAGGGATGGTCTAACGATTCGCGGCTACTGGACCCGGCCCGTCGACGCGCCCGCCGGCCCGGTCGCAACGATCGTCCTCCCTCACGGCGGCCCCTGGGCGCGCGATGTGTGGGGATGGGACCCGGTGGTCCAGTTCCTCGCCAGTCGTGGCTTCGCCGTGTTTCAGCCCAACTTCCGAGGGTCCACCGGTTACGGAACCGAGTTCCGGGAGGCAGGCTACGGGCAGTGGGGCCTTGGGATGCAAAACGACATCACCGACGGGGTCCGCTGGCTGATCCAACGAGGGATGGCGGACCCCGAGCGCATCGGGATCTTTGGAATGAGCTTCGGGGGCTACGCGGCGCTGCAAGGTCTCGTATCGACGCCGGAGCTCTACAAAGCGGGCGCGAGCCTTGCGGGCGTCACCGACGTTCGGTTGTTCATGTCCCACGTCGGTCAGGCGCTGAGGCACGACGACATGATGAGGCTTCTCGTGGGGAATCGGCGCACCGACAAGAAGAAGCTAGCCGCCGCTTCACCCGTCGAAAACGTGGACGAGATTCGCGTCCCCGTGCTCCTAGGACATGGCACGCGCGATTGGAACGTCCGTGTCGAGCATTCAAAGAACATGGCCCGGGCGCTCAGGAAGCACGACGTGCCCGTCGAGCTCTACATCTACGACGACGAGCCCCACGTATTCCTCGACGACAGGAACTTGGCGCACTTCTTCACCAAGCTCGCGGAGTTCTTCGAGCGACACCTGCAGCCTTGAGCGGCTGTGCGGTACGGTTCAGAGCTCGTCTTCGACGCTTTGGCCGCCGCCCTGGAAGAAGCCGGCGAGGTGCTGCGCGCGAACCGAGACTTCGCTGAGCCTCTGTGCGAGCGCTCCCCGGGTCTGCGGACCGACGTCGCCATCGACATCGACGCCAGCATCCTGCTGGAAGTCGCGAATCGCACCCCGCGTCCGCTTGCCCATCATTCCGTCGTGCTTCCCGGGCTTCTACCCGCAAATGTCGAGGGCCTCTTGCAATGCCTCCTAGCCCTTGGGGACCACTCTTAGAACGGAATTGCGCAGAACTAGCTCGTTATGTCGCGTTGGGCGCAGGGCAGACAGGGCCTTTGAATTCAATGCCGATCCGTTCCACCCGTAACGGATCGGCATTGGGTTTGTCGTTGCTATCTGCCGCCACGGCTGCCGTCGACATCGGTCGGATCGTTCCGAACCTTTCTCTGGCGTTCCGAAGACTTCAACGACCCACCGTCGTCACCTGGGCGACATGAGCCTCGAGATCGGTTCGTTCGACCGGGGGGTTGCCGCTGAACTGGAGGAGCATCAGCGAGAGGCCCGCCACGAGGACCGCGGGGAGGGCGTAGGCCTGGACGGCGGACCCGATGTAGTCGGCGCGCTGTTGCTTGGCTTGTTCGATGACCTGGTTGATGTACTTGGCGTTGTTCATGACTCTCTCTCCCTTCGCCCCATCCCCGGGGCTTTGATGGCGTTACGGCGAGAGAAGAGAATTGGATTAAGCGAATTGTTTCTTTTCTTACTCGAGCGGCGGAGACCGTGGAAACCAGGGACGATGGCGCTGACCTTGACGGCGCCGGCCCGCTGTCCGTGGGTGCTCCTTTCCTAGCGCGCCGCGCGGTACATCGGCGTCACCACCGGCGCTAGCCCGGCGAAGACAATCTCACGCCCCTCGAGCCGCCCCAGGGTGGGACTGGGGCTTGGAGCGCGGCGGAGGGTACGCTGAGCCTGACGTTTCCAAAGAATCCCTCGACATCGGAAATGCAGCTGACCGCGAGCTTCGAACGACAGTAGTGTCGACTGGGCATCGGTCGATTGACGACGTGAAGAACGCACCGACTCTGCCCGCGCTGTGAGCCACGCGAGACAACAGCCGAGTCTCGCTGCTCTCATGCAACCAATGCACCTGCGTTCCGAGAATGCAGAATCTGCACGCCGCGCGTCGGGTTCCTGAGCGAAATCAGCCTCCGGACTTGGCACGCCTGATGCATGTACGCAACCGCATCGAAGGCGCATCGCGCCGCAACCGGGAGGTCGATCATGCGTCACGCAACCGCATCCATGATCCACGGAAGCCTCATATCGAAGCTCCCCGTGGCGGCAATGCTCGTGGCCTTGTGCGCGTTGCCCCAGCGCGCAAGCGCGGAGGGCGTCGAAGAAGGCACTACGCCTGCGCCGGATCTACAAGAGCCCGCGCAAATGGATGGATCATCCTACGATGAGGGGAGCCTGAGTCCGCGGCTTCGCAAGCGAACCCAAAGGAACTGGGACCCTACTGCCTACGACATCCACTACACTTCGAAATCGAAAAAGCCCGGCCGCACTCCGCGAGCTAAGAAGAGTAGAAACCCCGCGCTCGCTCCAGGAATCGGACTCGGCGTCTCCATGGGGTGTTTCATCGGTGGCCTTGCGATGGTCGGAGTCGGTGCTTCTCAGGCGTTCTGCATCAGTTTCGGAGAGCCCTGCGAGACACCGCGTTCGTCTCCCGTGCTGATCGGCACGGGTGCCGTCCTAACGGTAGGTGGCCTGATCGGTATCATCGTCTCGGGCATAGAGCTGCGCAATTCTGATCGACGCAGCTCGAAGGCACCGAGCCACCGCAGCGCTCGCCGAGTCCAATGGGATTCGGGAGCCTCGAGACTCGTGTTCTGAGGATGTCGCCCAAGCCGAGATCGCACCGCCTCCCGTTCCCACGCTCCCCGTGGGACGCTCCCGGGGTCGGGGAACGAAGAAAGAGCCTCGCGTGCGCGCGAAGGACGGCGAGCGACTGCGGCAGACATCAATTCACATACCGGTCGATCTTCATCAGCGTTTGCGCAAGTACGCTTTCGACTAAGAGATCGCGCTCTCGGCGGTGATGGTCGATGCCATTGAGGCGTGGCTCGACGCGCGCGAGGGGTAGGGGGGGCTAGCTCACTTCTGAAAGTGCGGCGTCGCGTTCCGTAGGCCACGCACGCCCAAGTCCAACTGAGCAGCGCCCCGGGGAAAAGGCCCAAGCTGTCGTTGCTCGGCTACAGCCGCCAGTTGTTCGAGTGCATTTTGCCAGGGGCGCGAACCGGAGAGGGCGTTCATGTCGGCTATGCTCCTCTTAGCCCACGCGTGCGACCTGAGCCGATTGCCTGGTCACCGCGGCGCACGGCATTCGGGCTGCAGTCGACAGTTCCTCGGAATGCAGTAGCTGTTGGGAGTGCGAGCCGAGCCCGACCAGATCGGCCCAGAAGCCGTCCGTATCTATCGCGTGCGAACGGAGGACGACGTTGAGATTGCCGTCACGCGTCTCGGTGATGGTGAGCCCTGCAGAGCTCCGGTGATTCTCATTCACGGCACGTTCAGCCAACGCAGTTTCTGGATCTCGAACAAGGGCTTCGGCCTCGGTCCGTACCTACGCGAACGTGGGTACGACGTCTGGATTCCCGAGGCACGCGGGCACGGCCGTTCACCGCGCGACCGACGCTTCCGAAGCTGGAGCGCCGAGGATCAGATGCAGTTCGACCTTCCAGCGGTGCAGCGGCTGGTCGAGGGAGCGCGGGGCCAGCGCGCGCATTGGGTCGGGCACTCGTGGGGCGGCGTCGCCATTCTCGGCGCGATTGGTGCCGGTTGGCTGACCGAAGCCGGCATCCAGTCCACGGTCGTGCTGGGCGCCAATATCACCGAAGGAGATGATTGGCTGAAGCGTCCCCTGCCGCGCGGAGCCGCCTGGCTCCTGCTGACACTACTCGGCCGAATTCCCGCGGGGCTCTTTCGACTCGGCCCCGAACCCGAATCCCGCCGCTACATGATCGACTTTTTCCGGTGGAAAGGCCCGCGTCCAAGCTGGCAAACCAAAGACGGACACGACTACTGGGCAGGCATCCATCGGGCGACCACCCCACTACTTACCTTCGCCGCCGCAAATGACGAGATGGACCCTGTCCCCGGCTGTCGTTTCATGTTCGACGCATACGGAGCCGACGACAAGGAGTGGGTTCTCTTGGGCCTCGAGCAAGGCTTCAGCAAAGACTACGGTCACGTGGAAATGATCGTCAGCAAGTCCGCGAGCGTCGAAGTATGGCCGCGAATCGCCGATTGGTTCGATGCGCATGCGATAAGGCAATGACCTCTTCGCCCATCGGGCTCATCGTAGACGCCCAAATTCGCGGTACTAAATGTTAAACAGACCCCCGTTGACCTGTAAGGCACTTCCTGTGAGCAAGCTGCAGCACGCCCCCCGGCCGCGGTGGCTGCCGGCGTGAAGCCGCTGAAGACCAAGTACCCTCGATCCAGCACACAGTCGGCGGTGTCGGGACAGGGTAACGGGCCTCAGTGACGCAAAGTAGCCGCACCGGTGCCCTGGCCGATGCGCTCGACCGCCGTACCCATCCTCGAAGAAGCCGCGCCGCTACGTCTGTCCGACGGCGCCGTGCGCCCGGCACATCCACCAGGTGCCTTGCGGGAACACGACACTGCGGAGCCCCGCACGCCAATCCTCGAGCGCTAGGCGGTAGGCCCGTCGAAATGCCCGAAGCTCTGCTACGGCTTGAAAGAACGCTTTCCGCTGCCCCCGTCCGACCGCAAACGTCGGATTTCGACTGCGGAGCAGCTCAAAGCTCGTGGCGCGTCGGTAGGGGGAAAGCCGCCGCACGCGCTCTGCACCAAGGATGCGCCAGCCACGCGCCTTAACTTCGGCTCGGGCCTGCCGCTCCTGGTGCTCGAGTTCTTCCTTCACCGCCTCTCGCACCGCTTGGGCGGGATGCGTCTGTTCGAGCGGGGGCGGCAAGGTGAGGGTGAGCTCAACGGTGTCGGGCCACTTCCGGTTGTCCGGTCTGAAGAAGACTGCAGGGCGCTCGATGACCAACGTGCGCCGCCCGAGTTCATGCGGGAGCACCGTGACCCCGGGCCAGTCCCGGGCGCGGGCCACCAGGCCGGCTTTGACCGGATTGACCGCCACATAGGCGAGCTTTTCAATCATCGCCTGCTCGGTCATCAGTCGCACGACGGAGCTCTTTTCGTGGTCCCAGATGGGTCCCTCCCACTTGCGAAGCACTTTGGCACCGAGGGAGACGAGCCGGTGAAGGTCGCGCAAGAAATCGGGGAGGCGCCGCGTGGGGTCGGTGACGACCAGGTGCTCGTGCGTCGACATGAGCGTGACCGCGTGCACGAGGATGCCGAACTGTCGGGCGCACACGGCCAAGGTGTAGAGGTAGAGCTGACGGATGGCAGGGTCGGGGCGAAACAGGTGGTGACGGCGAAGGGTGCGCCGGGTGACCATCACGGTGTCGCCGGGGAGCACGAGCCGGGGCTGAGTCATTCCCGATGGATACGCACGAAGCGCGCCACGGTGCCCGTAAGTGATTTCAACGCTTTGCGGGTGCTCCCCTCACGGATACCATCAAGTGCGGCGGCGGACGCCAACCAGGGTGGGGTTGTTCGGCGGACGCCAACC
>SHLP01000237.1 GCA_004283055.1 Deltaproteobacteria bacterium | reverse complement strand
TCGGGTTCGACGCGCTTGTTGCCCTTGTTGGCCTCGATTAAAACCGTCGACCGCGAGGGCCTCCCGTAAAACCGTGCTGCGATCGACTTCCAGGTTTCGTCTTTGCTCACGCGGTAGAAGCTCACCATCGGGACGAAGATCCAAGAACCTGTCACTAGGTCGCTCGCCGCGGACCCCTTCATCCGATTCGCCTCACGCAAAACGGCTTCGCGCGTCGGGTCTGCGTAGTAGCGCTGCGCAACCGACGCGAGGGTGTCGCCCTCTTGCACGGCGTGCGTGTACACCGGCTGCGCTCCAGCGACGGTGGCAAGCATGCTGAGACCGACCGCGAGCAGCGCGGCGACGACCCTCGGACTCATGGTGTCGCCTGCGGCTGTTCGGCAACGGCAATCGGCTCGGTCAGTGTCGCCCGGTCATGCAAGGTCTCACCCATCTCGATGACGACCTCGTGCTCGACGGGCGCGAAGTACGGGTTGCTGTACTTCACGTAGTGCCGGCCGGGCTGCAGTGGAATCGCACGAGCCGCCGGGGTCGTCAGCACATGCTGCCCATCGACCTGCACATGGGCCCACGGGTCCGCGCTCACGGTGAGGAGCCCGGACTCGGCCGGGTTCAAGGTCGCGGGCGCCTGACCAAGCTTCGGGCCGGACCAGCGGCCGCTTGCCGCCTGCACCGTAAGCCCTGAAATGGCGAGGGCAGCGAGCGCAGCCGCCTGCCACCTCGCGATCCTCTTGAGGAAGTTGCCGTTGCGCCGGCCGCTTCGGAGCGCCCGCGGAGCCACGGCGGAAAGCACTTCGTCGGTTTGGTCGGCCGTCATCACGCCGATCTCGTGCAAGAACACGACCAGCCGTGCGTTGTGGCTCATCTGCACACGGGGGGCGAGAAACTCGGTGAGGTCGTCGATCAGGGCCTGCGTGGTCGGGTAGCGATTGGCGGGCATTTTCTGAAGGCACCGCGCCATGATTCGCTCGAGCTTGCGTGGCACTTCGACGCCGAGCCTCTTGGTCGCCTCGTAGCGGTCGAGGCGGATCTTTTGCATGACCGTGCGCGCCTCGTCCTCGACGAACGGCTTTCGACCCGTGAGCATTTGGTAGAGGACGATGCCCACCGAAAAGATGTCGCTGCGAAAATCGAGCTTGTCACCGAGGATCTGCTCCGGGCTCATATAGCTCGGCGTACCGAGCCCCGTCCCTGTTTCGGTGAGGTCGCCGAAGCGCTCGTGGCGCGCGATGCCGAAGTCCATGACCTTCACGTCGCCCTGCATCGAGACCATGATGTTCGCGGGCTTGATGTCGCGGTGAATGATCCCGCGAAAGTGCGCGTAGTCGAGGCCGCGCGCGAGCTGCAGGGTGATGATGGCCGCGACGTCGGCCGGGAGGCGCGGCGAACGCTCGAGCAAATCGTAGAGGTCGATCCCGTCGACGTACTCCATGATGATGAACATCGAGCGCCCGTCTTTGAGAAAGTCGATGACGTGCAGGATGTTCTCGTGCTGGAGCGATGCCATGAAGTTGGCTTCGCGCTCGAAGCGCGCGGCGAACTGGCTGTCGATCGCGATGGACGGCTTGAGCGCCTTGATGGCGACCCTGCGGTTGAGCGGTTCCTGGATCGCTTCGTAGACGACAGCCATGCCTCCGCTGCCGATTTGCCCGAGGACGCGACACGTTCCGATTCGCTCTACCATCGCGATCCATCAAACTAGGTGGGGGCTCGACGGGTGTCAACGATCGCCAAAAGTTTTTAGAAAACCGACACTTAGGGCGGAGACTCGGGCGACGCCGGCGGGAGCACGCAAAGCCCGCGTTCGACGCGATCCAGGCCGCCCCGTCCGTCCCGAATGACGTAGCTAAAACGGACGAGGCGCCCGTCCGTGGGCACCTCCGAGAAGGGCTGCCAGCGCGTTCCAACTTTGTCTGCCGGATCAGTGATGAACGAGAAGGCGACCTCGAAGCCGCCGCCA
This sequence comes from Deltaproteobacteria bacterium, assembly GCA_004283055.1. Lineage (GTDB taxonomy): Bacteria > Myxococcota_A > Polyangia > Polyangiales > Houyiibacteriaceae > SG8-38. The sequence goes on along the minus strand of SHLP01000237.1, from coordinate 1,495 downwards.
TCCGCCAGCCAGCTGACCTGGAGCTCCTCGGTGAAGTCCTCACCGTCGACGGTAAACGACTGAAGGCTGCCGGGGGTTACGCTGAGATCGATGGTCGACGGCGGGCTGCCGGCCTTAGGATGCTTCTCGCGATCTTCCGGGTTGAGCGCATCGAGCGCCGCCTTGCAGCCGGTCGCTGGCGCTTCGCGGGGCACACCCTCTGCGTAAGGGGGCGGCCAGTCGCTCTCATTCAAGAACACGTTCTCAATCCCGGGGTTCAGGTTCGGATCCTCGGTGTCCCGCTCGATCGGAATCTGGACGGTCACGATCCTGCCAACGCTTCGCTCATCTTCGTCGACGATGGGCTCCCCCTCGGCGTCCTCGCAAGAGGCGAGGTCGTCGCTTTCGCCAGAAAGGAGCTCACGGATCGCTTCGGCTGAAGGCACGCCCTCGCCGCACACCACCCCTAGGAGCAACACCTCGCGGGCCTCCAGCTCGTCGAGCTCTTCTTCGGGCGGTACCTGGAAACGTAAAACGGGGAGGGCAAACGGGTCGCTTGGCGGCGGCCCGACGCAGCCGTCGCACCCTTCGATCAAGTCGCCGCAGATCGGTACGCCGATCCGCGTCGGCGCCGGAACGCAGGCGATAAACGACCAGGTCAGGGCCGGCAGCGGCCCCTGGTCGATGACGAGAATCGAAGCCTGCACCTCGTCCTCGGGGCTCGGATTGGCACGCCCAGGCGCACCCTCGACGTCGATCCGAGCGCCGATGACTCGCAGGTCGTCGACGGCTGAAGCTGGAAGAAAACTCTCGCTGCAGGCGACCATTAGGCAAAGCAGAACCGGGCCGAGCGCGCGCCTCACAGCTGCCCCCTGACCCCGAGCGAGGGGATGATCGGAAGCCCGAGGAGCGGGGACTGCTGACTGAAATCATAGTTGTAGATGATGCCCTCTTGGTTCATCTGATTGTACGCGTTCCGAATATCGAGGAACAACGCCAGCTGCCAGCCCTTGAAGATCCACTCTTTTTGAACCCTGACGTTGAGCTCGTTGAACAGAGGGTTTCGAATCGAGTTCACGCGTCCGTCGATCGGGATGTAGACATCGTTCAGTGCGTCGTAGACCGAGCCGATGACCGGGGTGTTCGGGTTGCCGCTCACGAGTCGGAACGTGCCGCCGATCTCCCAGTTGCGGGGGAACTTGTAGACGAAGGCGGCGGTGAGAATGTGCGTCTGGTCGAAATCAAACAGACGCCAGGGCTCCTCGGGCCCGTCCTTCCGCTCGCTTCGAGAGAGCGTATAGGAGAGGTAGCCGAAGTACTTGCGTCCGGTCGCGGGGCGGAAGTTCGCGCTGAACTCCGCGCCGTAGATCCGGCCGATTCCGCCCGTCACGTAGAAGGGCGCTTCGCCGTTCGGTGTTTGGATGGCGCGGTCCCAGAGGTACTTGTAGAAGCCTTCGACCCCAAATCGGAAGCCGGGGATCGGGTCGTACTCCCAGCCCGCGCCCACGTGGACCGC
>SHLP01000114.1 GCA_004283055.1 Deltaproteobacteria bacterium | reverse complement strand
CTGCTCCACCGACGCGAAAAACGCGTCCATGTCGAAGTGGATGACTGTACGCATGTGCCCTTTGAGGACCCTACCTCAACAGGTCTTGATTGCCAGCGCGATCAAACGTACCGTCACGCGCTATGGCTGAACCGGGCGAAGACAACCCGTACAAAGGGCCCTGGGGCCCTCTACGACGGATAGACGACTGGATCTTCCGCATCGAGATGGGGGTCTTGTGGACCTTTCTCGGTGTCTCGGCGGTCATGGTCTTTTTGGATGTGATGTACCGGCGGCTCGCCGCGCCCGATAGCAAGGTCGCCGAGCTCGCTGCCCGCATCCTCGGCATCGATGATCCGGACTCGATGGCACAGCTGACCACGCTCGGTCCGATCGTTTCAGGTGTCATCGGCATCGGCCTGGTCTACTTCGCCTTCTGGACTGCGGAAAAGCATGCGTCCGAAGGCCGGGAGCAATCCTGGGTGAAGCCGCTCGTCGAAACCATCGCCGCCTGCGCTGGGCTCGGGCTCCTCGGCTGGATCATGCTTCAGCCCCAAGTCGAATCGCGCTGGTTCTATCTGCTGCTCTACACGCTGGGCGCCGGGCTCTGGCTCTTCAAGCTGCTCAAGACGCGGGCTCCGGGCTGGGTTAGCCAGCTCTTTGCGTTCGCGGTGGTCACTGCACTCTACTTGTACATCACGTTCAACTACTTCCCCGACGGGTACAGCTGGTCCAAGGAGCTTTCGCTCATCATGCTCCTCTGGGTCGGCTTTCTCGGCGCCAGCGTTTGCGCGCACGAGGGGAAGCATATCCAAGTCGGCGCACTCAAGAAGGTGGTGCCACCGTCGATGTCCCGATTCTCGGACGCGATCGGATATCTGCTGACGGCATCGTTTTGCTTCTTCATGGCTTTGCTCGGCTACGAGTACGCGTCTGAGGCGATCCAGCTCGAAGGCCGATTCGAGCAAACGAACATCCCAGACTGGGTAGCGACGATCGCCGTCCCTGCGGCCTTCGCGATGACCATGCTTCGTTACATCGCTGCAGCCTTTAGCTCCATTCTCGGCGGCTCATACGGAGCCGCCCCCGAAGAAGAAGCCGTGGTCGCTGCGAGCCAGGTTTCGAAGAAGGGAGCGAAGTGATGGCCGAGGTCAAAGAACGCAAGCTTCCGCTCCTGATCATGGTCGCGATCGTTCTCTTCCTGCCGTTCCTCGGCAAGGGCGGGATTTTGGCATCTGCGATCATCGCCGCAGCTCTCGTGGGCGCCCCGCTCTTCGTTTTGATCGGCATCGCCACGCTCGGCAGCCTCTTCCTCTGGAGCGGCTTCCGAGACCCGGAGCAGTTCACGATCGTCATCGAGGGCATTCGCAGCCTCGCCGATAGCCCGACCCTTCTCGCCATCCCGTTCTTCATCATGAGCGGCGCGGTCATGAGCCGTGGGCAGATCAGCCAGCGTCTCGTCGACTTTGCGCAGGCGCTCATCGGCTGGGTTCCTGGCGGTATGGCGATGAGCGGTGTCATCGCATGTATGCTCTTCGCCGCGATCAGCGGATCGAGCCCAGCGACCGTCGTGGCAATCGGCACCATGATGGGGCCGGCCCTCATCGCGGAAGGCTACCGAGAGCGCTTCTCGCACGGCTTGCTCACGTCCGCGGGTTCGCTCGGCATCCTGATTCCGCCATCGATCCCGATGATCGTCTACCCGATCGTGAACCAAACGGCGGTCATCGAGGTCGAACGTTTGTTTGCTTCGGGGTTCGGACCGGGCCTCGTGATGGGCTCCATTCTGATCGGCTACTCCTTCTATCAGGGCATCGTCGATAAGGTCCCAACCGCTCCATTCAAATTCAAGAGGCTGGTCGCGGCCACCCGCGACGGTTTCTGGGCATTGATGTTCCCGATCTTGATCCTCGGTGGCATCTACGGCGGCATCTTCAACGCCGTCGAGGCGTCCGCCGTCAGCGTTGCCTACGCGGTGGTGGTCGAGGTATGGCTGCACCGCGCGCTCAAGCTCAAGGCGATCCCCGGCATCTTCGGAGAGACGGGCGTATTCCTCGGTTCCTTCCTCGTCATCATGGTCATGGCGCTCGCCCTCGGCGAATTCCTCGAGAAGGAAGAGATCCCCGCGCTGATGGTCGAATGGATTCAAGGCAAGGACCTCGAGTACTGGCAGTTCCTCGTCTTGCTCAACCTGATCCTCTTGGCGGTTGGAATGATGATGGACATCCTCAGCGCGATGTTCGTCTTCGTCCCCTTGTTGGCGCCAATCGCGGCATCGATGGGCGTCGACCCGATGCACTTCGGCATCATCTTCATCGTCAACCTCGAGATCGGCTACCTGACCCCACCGGTGGGCTTGAACCTCTTCGTGGCGAGCGCGCTCTATGAGAAGGGCCTTGGACACGTCATACGGAGCGTTGCACCGTTCGTGGGTCTGATGTTGATCGGTCTCGGCGTCATCACCTGGTATCCGCAGCTTTCGATCGGTCTCGGGAATGCGATCATGGGTGGCGATCCCAACGCTATGATCGACGAAGACGGCGACGGCGTGGACGACCGCGGCGCAGCGGCCGGCGGCATGCCGACCATGGAAGAGATGATGCAGGAAGCCATGGAGACCGAAGGCCTCGAAGGCGATGAAGACTTCAATGACGACTTCGATGACGACGACGAGGACCTCGACGACGACGACGAGCTGGACGACGAGGATTTCGAATAAGACGCTCACGCTCGAAGAGGGCATCGGCTCGACGACCTAGGCCGAGCGCGGCTGCGCCGGAGAGGCAGCCGTGATAGGCTCGTCGGCCCGATGGCGTACACCGTTCTCGCAAGAAAATACCGACCGCAGAGCTTCGGCGATCTCGTCGGCCAAGAGCACGTTGCCCGCACGCTCGCCAATGCCATCGAGGCCGACCGCGTGGCGCATGCGTTCCTGTTCACCGGAGTCCGCGGAGTCGGCAAAACCACCACGGCCCGACTTCTCGCAAAGGCGCTGAACTGCGAGAAAGGCCCGACACCTACCCCTTGCAATGCTTGCGCGCCCTGCCTCGACATCACCTCGGGGGTCGATGTCGACGTCCAGGAGATCGACGGAGCGTCGAACAACAGCGTCGAGGACGTCCGACGCCTGCAGGAGTCGCTGCCCTATCGCCCGCAGCGAGACCGCTACAAGATCGTGATCGTCGACGAGGTGCACATGCTCTCGGCGGGTGCGTTCAATGCCTTCCTGAAGACGCTCGAAGAGCCCCCCGACCACGTCAAGTTCATCTTCGCGACCACCGAGAGCCACAAAGTCCCGGTCACCATCCGTTCTCGATGTCAGCAGTACGACTTCCGGCTGATTCCTCACCGGCTCATCGCAGAGCGAGTCCGCGAGATCCTCGCCGCCGAATCCCTGTCGGCCGACGACGAGGCGATCTCGGTCGTGGCGCGCGAGGCTGCCGGCTCGATGCGGGACGCCCTGACCCTGCTCGACCAGCTCGTGGCGATCTCCGACGATCGAATCACCGCGGACACCGTCGCCGCAAGCTTGGGAATCGCAGCGCGAGAGGCGCTCTACGACGTAGGCGGCGCCGTGCTCCAAGGAGATGGCGCCCGCGTGATTCAGGCCATCGACGCGCTGGCCGACAAGAGCGTCGACATGCAGCACTTCGCCCGTCAGCTTCTGCAGCTGATGCGTGATCTGGTCGTCCTCAAGCTCGATGCAGGGGACCCGGCCGACTGGGTTCCCGAGGAGCGGGAGGCTGCCGAAGCACTCATCGGCGACATCGACATCTTGGAGCTTCAGCGCGGTTTTCGGGCGACATCGAGGGTCATCGACGAAATGGCTCAGAGCCCCAACCCGAAGCTCATGCTCGAGATGGGGTTGGTCCGCGTCGCGACGCGTCCTCCGCTTCAATCGGTGTCCGAGCTGCTCGCGCGGCTCGACGCGGTGCAGGGGACCCCGGGGGCCACGGGCGGGCCGCCTCCGGGCTCCGGCCGTCGAAAACCAAAACCCAAGCCCAAACCGAGCTCGCCTTCGGCAACGCCCACGCCCGCTTCGAGCGCTGAGCCCGCAGCCGACGAAAAGCCCGAGGCCGCAGCGCCGCCCGATGCGGAACGGGAGGCCAGTCGGCGGACACCGAGCGAGCCGATCATGCCAGCAACCAAGCACGCCGGCGGTTTTCAAACCAGCACCGGAGAGGTGCTGACCCCGATCCGCCGAGCCGCTCTTCAAGAATGGGAAGAGCTCGTAGCAACCCTCGAACAGCAGCAACCCGCGCTAGCCGCGGTCCTGGAGCATGGGATTCCCAAGGCCGTCGGGCCGGACCGGATCGTCCTTTCCTTCAAGGACGGCTCGTTCTACGGACGCCAAGCGGAATCACCCGAATCGATTGACGCTATCGGGAGGGTCGCTGAACAGCAGCTCGGCGCCCGTCCGGAGATACAAATCCGCTTCGATGCGCAGGCCGAGGCGGCCAGTAAGACCGTGGCGGCCGTCGCCGCCCAGCGCAAAGAGGCAGAGGCAGCGGCCAAGCGCAAAGAGGCGCTCAATCATCCCCGCGTGCGCGACGCGATCGACGTATTTCCCGAATCGGCAGGAAAGCTGAAAGTACACATCGAAGCGGACTGAGAGGATCGAATGAATTTTCGTGGCGGAATGGGAGAGCTCATGCGGCAGGCAGGCCGCGTTCAGCGCAAAGTGGAAAAGCGAAAAGAGGAGCTCAATCAAGAGACATTCGAGGCCAGCGCCGGCAACGAAGGGGTGACCGCGGTGGCGAACGGTATCCCCGAGCTCACAGAAATCCGAATCGACAAATCACTTCTGCAAGAAGAAGACATGGAGATGGTCCAAGACCTCGTCGTCGCTGCCGCCAACGCCGCGCTGACCAAAGCGCGCGAGCACGTCGACGCCGAAATCGAGAAAATCACGGGGGGCCTGGCGATTCCTGGGCTCGGCTGAGCGATGACGGCAAACGATCCGATCGCGTCGTTGATTTCCCTGCTTTCGAGGCTGCCCGGCATCGGCGAGCGCACCGCGGCGCGGCTCGCCTTTTTCGTGCTCGAAGGGGACGCGCAGTACGCCGCGGCGCTGGGGCAGGCCCTGAGCACAGTCCATGAAGAGGTCACTCGCTGCGAGCTCTGCGGGAACTACGGCGCCGAGTCCCGATGTGGGATCTGCCAGGACCCGCGCCGCGACGAATCCGTCGTCTGCGTCGTGGCCAAAGTCCCCGACCTGATAGCCCTCGAAGCGCTCGGAAGTTTTCGTGGTCGCTACCACGTCCTGCACGGCCTGCTCGCGCCGCTCGACGGGGTCGGTCCGGATCAGCTTCCGCTCGATGCGCTCGAGCGCCGCATCACCGAGCACGCGGTCAAAGAAATCATCGTCGCGACGCCCCTCAACGTCGAAGGCGAAGCAACCGCGCTCTACGTGGCGGACGCGCTGTCCCCTTTGCCGGTGCGCGTCTCGCGAATCGCCGCCGGCGTGCCTCACGGAGGCGAGCTCGAGTTCACCGACCAGGTCACGCTGGGCAGGGCGCTCGAAGACCGCCGCGCCGTTCGCTAGAGCAGAAACACTGGGGAATTGGGGCGGAGGGCTTTCGAGCTGGGCCCATTTGAATGTTTTGCCGGCCGCCCTCGTAGAAAAGCGAGAGGTGGCCCCATGCTCCGATTCATCCTTTTTCCCGTCATTGCCTTCGCCATCGTGCTCGCTAGCACGACAGCGGCGCGCGCCGAGGTCGTCGTCGTCAGGCCCCAAAGCTCCTCGTCCCAGGTGGTGGTCAAAACCAAGCCCCCAACGGTGGTCGTGGTTCGAAACACGCCGGCCCAGCAACCGGCCGCGAAGCCTCCGCCTCCTCAACCACGGGATCGAAAGCTCGGTCTACATTTCGACTTCGGCGGCAGTTTCGGACCGCGGGTTTCGATGGGTGGGGTCGGGGGCGCGCTTCGCTTCCGACCGAGCAAACACGTCGGAATCGACTTAGGTTCTGGATACTACGCCGGCAACGACTACCAGGGCTTTTTCCGAACGGAGATCCCTCTCACAGCGAACGTTCTCTTCTTCCTGAATCCGCAGCACAAGTTCCAGTTCTACTTCGTGCTCGGACCAGGCCTGTCGTTCGGGCGTGTCGATACGATCAATGAGGTGCGTCGCATGACCCATGTCGGAGGCCAGGCCGGGGCAGGCGTCGAGCTCAGGCTTGCGCCCGCATTCGCGCTCAATGCCGACGTTCGAGGCGTCATTCGTCACCGGATCGACAACGACCCGCGACCCGAATTCTTCGATGGAGTCCGTGGAACAAACACCTCCGGAGGCGCGGTGCTCACCTTCGGTGGAACGTTCTACTTCTGAGCTCGACTACGGGCTGCTGCTGTTGCGGCGGCCCCCGAAGAGCTTCTTGAAGAAGCTTCCCTCTCCGTCTGCAGCTTGGTCGGAATCCGAAGCCTCGGCCGGCATCGCGTCGTCCTCCCCGGCCTTCTCGAGCGCTTCGAGCTCGTTTTCGTCGACGAGCAAGACGAAGTCCGACTCGTCGAGGATCTCGACGTCGGTGTGCTCATCTTCCCAGTTGGCGGCGGAATCCGTAGCCGCGACCGGGCTTTCCTCGTGCAGTTCCGTCGATTCGCCTTCGAACGAGAAGTCCGAGGAGAGCGTGCCGAGCTCACCATCCACCGATTGCAAGTCGACAGCGTTCGTGCTCCGAAAGCGACTTCGCACCTCGGTCACCTCGGCGTCAGTCTTGCCGAGCTCTGCGAGAGCCTGGTCCACCCCAGCCAGCTTCTCTTCGGGAACGCCCACGTGATCAATGTCACAGGAAAACGGCGCGTCGTAAAGTCTTTCACTGTAAAAAGTCGCTCAGGTGGGTTGGGAAACCCGAGCGATTTCGGACTCGATCGCGGGAATCCGGTCCTGGCCCCAGGTTGCATACGAGCCGATTCGAAGAGCGGGCACGCCCCAGAGCCCCAGCTCGGTCAGGGCCGCACGATTGGCCTTCGCCGACTCCTTCCAGCTCGCGTCCGCGATGGCTCGGCTGACGTCGGCTTCGCCGATCCCGGCCCGCTGCGCCAGAAACAGCAGGTCTGGACGGTGCCCCACATCCCGAGCCTCGGACCAAATCCCTCGCATCACCGAGGCCGGAAACTCGAGCTCGAGACCTTTCCCGGCGGCGCAGTGGAAGAACACCGCCATGCAATGCCCGATGCCCTCGCCCAATGGATCGCAGACGTGGCCGAACGGTATTCCCAGACGATCCGCTTCGCGCTTCGAGTCGTGCGCGATGTAGAGCCGCTTGGCGGTCGGCACTGGAAGGCCGCGCATGACCATTGGCAGAACGGGCCTGACTGCGACCTCGATTCCATGGCGATTTCGCAGCTCCATCAGCTGAGCAATCGCTAGATACGAATACGGGCTGCGGAACGAAATGAAGACCTCGAGACGATGCGGACCCTCAGCAGGAGTCTGAATCATCGATGCCTGTGTGGGCGACGGGCCGGGGTCTAGGTCGAAACCGCCTCGGAGCCCCTCGCGTTCGAGCCTTTGCTCGAGGTGGTGAAGCCGGTCGACTCCCCAGTACCAATCGCCGCCATAGTTGAGCATTCCCGGCTGGTAATGTCCGGCGCGTTCGAGCGCGGCGTAGTTCGCTTCGAGCGCCCTTCGGACCTCTTCTCCGGAGACGCTTCCGTACCGCTCGACGACCGCGGCCAGCGCTTGACCGTCATCCCGCCAGACCGCTTCACCGAGCTCGACGGCGACTCGTAGCTGTCGTTCTGCTGGACGTCGCTCGAGCAGGACGGCATGCGCCCTGCGAACGCGATCTTCGGACGGCGGCGTCACGGCGCTCGGAAAGCTGAGGCCGTAGCGCTCTGCGAGAAGCGTGGCGTCACGGATCGCGTAGTCACGTAACATCTCCGGGGCCGGGTTGGCCGCCGCGCCGGGAGACGCGATCGGGACGATTTCGATTTCGATGCCGTAGGTGCTCGTCAAACGTGGCGCGACCTGGGCCAGGAGGTGGCTGTACGGATCGTCGGCCCGATAGTAGACCTGAGCGCGCCGACGCCCGCCTCGAAGGATTCGCCCGACCGTGAAGAGTCCGTGCTTCAAAGGCCGCGAGCTCAGGTAGGCGTTGAGCACGCTGCCGACAGCACGGGACTTGGCAGACACCTAACCAGCTCCTGCGATTTGGTACACCGACTGGACCGCGTCCTCGAGCCGGCTCGGGTCGGGCCCGCCAGCCTGCGCGAAGTCGGGACGCCCGCCGCCGTTTCCTCCGACGATGGCGGCTGCAGCCTTGACGATGTCGCCGGCCCTGAACCGGGCGATCAGCTCTTTGGAGACACTGCAGACGAGCAGCGCCTTTTTGCCATCCTTGCTCGGTGAGCCCAGCAGGACGACGGCAGGCGCTAGCTTGTCTCGCAGCTGGTCGGCCATCTCCCGCAGGGCCCCGGCATCCCCGAGCTCAACCGTCGCTCCGAGCACCCTCGCCCCCTCGATTTCCCGGGCGTTGGCCGAAAGGTCTGCGCTGTCGCCCGACATCAGCGAGCGCTTCAGCCGTTCGATCTCCCGCTGGGATTCCTTTTGCTGTTCGAGGAGACGCTCCACCCGGTCGCGGAGCTGCGTCGCAGGCGACTTGAGCAAGGCCGCCGCACCCGTCAGCTCGCGCTCGACGCGGCGCAGATGCCCGAGGGCGTTCAGGCCCGTGCTTGCCTCGATGCGACGAACACCGGCGGCGAGGCCCGTTTCAGAGAGCACTTTAAAGAGCCCGATGTCACCGGTCCGGCGCGCATGCGTGCCCCCGCAAAGCTCCAGAGAGGGCCCGATGGTGAGCATGCGAACGACCTCGCCGTACTTCTCCTCGAAAATGCCGATCGCACCACGCGCCTTGGCCTCGTCCATGGCCAGGGCGTCAGTCGTGATTTCAGTGTTCTCGAGGACGCAGGCATTGACGAGATTTTCGATTTCCTGGATCTCATGCATTTCGAGAGGACGGGTGCCGCTGTAGTCGAATCGAAGTCGGTCCGGCCCCACGAGCGAGCCCTTTTGCGCCGCCGTTTCGCCAACCACTTTTCGAAGCGCCCAGTGCAAAAGATGGGTCGCGCTGTGATTCCGTCGGGTCGCGCTCCGTAGCCCGTGATCAACCCGGAGGTCGACCGTCGACCCTACCTCGAACGAACCGGACACGACCTTGCCGCTGTGAACGACCAGACCTTCGACCGGTTTTTGCGTGTCGTCGACCTCGAAGCGCGCGCCGTCGAGCTCGATGACTCCCCTGTCGCCTACCTGGCCGCCCTGCTCCGCATAAAACGGCGTGGCGCGCGTGATGATCTCACCCGACTCTCCTCGCCCGAGCGCATCGACCGCGCCGCCGTCCGCAACGAGGCCTAGGACCTCACTGCGCGCCTCCTCTTGCTCGTAGCCTAGGAAGTCGACCGCGCCGAATCGCTTCGCTAGCTCCGGATACACCTCGGCGATGGCGCTACTGCCAACTTTCGAGCCCTGGCTTCGTAGCCGCGCCTGTCCGAGCTTCGCGTCAAAGCCCTCTTGATCGATCCCGAAGCCCTGCTCCTCGCCGATGACGCTCTGCAAATCGAGCGGAAAGCCATAGGTGTCGTAGAGCTTGAAGGCGACCTCCCCGGGCAAGGAGCGCACACCGCCGAGGTCGATCCACTTCTTGTTCTCCGAGATGAGCTCCAGGCCCCGGTCGAGCGTACGGCGGAACCGCTCCTCTTCCTGAAGCGAAATCTGTTCGATGAGGGCACGGCGCTCGCTGAGCTGAGGGTAGGCGGCAGCCATGTCGTCGGCGACCCGAAGGGCACAGTGGTGGAGAAACGGCTCGCGGATCCCGAGGCGGTGCCCATGGCGAATGGCGCGCCGCATCACTCGCCGCAAGACATATGCGCGTCCGTCTCTATCCGGGAAGACGCCCTCGGAGATCAAGAACGCCGTCGTCCGCGCGTGATCGGCGATGACTCGCATGCTCACGTCGTCCTCGGACTGGCTCTCACGGTAGCGCCTGCCCGAAATCTCGGAGGCCAAATCGACGATCGGCCGGAGGAGATCGGTGTCGTAGTTGCTCAGGACACCCTGCTTGACCACGGCGATGCGCTCGAGACCAGCGCCAGTGTCGATCGACGGGGCCGGGAGCGATGCCATGCGGCCGTCCGCATGCCGGTCGAACTGCATGAACACCAGATTCCACAGCTCGAACCAGCCTGTTCCGTCGGCCGCAGGCTCCTCGCCAAAAGTGCGCGGATCGATTTCGTCGAGGCCGAGGCAGTAATGGAGCTCGGAGCAAGGGCCGCAGGGGCCGGTGTCGCCCATCTGCCAGAAGTTGTCTTTGGCGCCGCAGCGAATGATCCGATCGTTCGAGAAACCGGTGACGTCTTTCCAAATTGCAGCGGCTTCGTCATCGGCGGGCGCGAGCCCTTCTTCGCCGCCGAAGACGGTGACGACGATGCGCTCGGGGTCTAGCGCAAGCGTGTCGATGAAGTAATCCCAAGCAAACTTGATCGCATCGCGCTTGAAGTAGTCGCCGAACGAGAAATTGCCGAGCATCTCGAAAAAAGTGTGATGGCGGGCGGTGACGCCGACGTTCTCGAGATCGTTGTGCTTGCCGCTGATGCGAATGCACTTCTGCGACGAGGTGGCCCGCGAGTACGGTCGCGTTTCCTTACCAGTGAAAACGTCTTTGAACTGCACCATGCCCGCGTTGGCAAACATGAGAGTCGGATCGTTGGGCGGGACGAGCGGACCCGAGGCGACCCGTTCGTGCTCGCGCTGCGCAAAAAAGCGCAGGAATGATTCCCGAATTTCCGCAGAGGAAGCCATGCGCTTGGTTTGCTAGCGCCTGTACAGCGCCTACGCAACGCCTGTGCTAAGGCTCTTGCCGTGCTCTCGTGTCTGCGCGTCCGGAGCTTCGCCATCATCGAAACGCTCGAAGTGGAGCTCGACACGGGTCTCAACATCGTCACGGGCGAAACCGGCGCGGGAAAGTCGATCCTCGTCGATGCGCTTCAGCTGGTCCTCGGAGCCCGGGGGCGCCCTGAGGTCGTGCGGACGGACGCGGAGGCCGCGGAGGTCGAAGCGCTCTTCGATCTGTCCGGGCAGCCGTCTGTGCTTGCGGCGCTGCGAGAGCAAGGCATCGACAGCGAAGGGGAGCTCTTGATTCGCCGCGTCGTGAGCGCAGCAGGCCGGACTCGCGCCTACATCAATGGGCGACTCGCCACCCTCGCCCAGCTCAAGGAAGTCACCAAAGGCCTCGCCGACATCTCGTCGCAGCACGAGTATCATTCGCTCGCCGACGCGCGGCATCACCTGAGCTACCTGGATGCCTTCGCAGGCCACGTCGCGCTGCTCGAAGAAGTGGGTCTGGCCCACATGGCGCTCGTCGCGGCCGGAGCGCGGCTCGAAGAGGTCGTCACCGCGGAACGCGGCAAAGCCGATCGTGAAGACCTCCTTCGCTATCAGGTCAACGAGATCGAGGCGCTGCAGGAGGCCCTCGAGAACGAAGCAGCCCTCGCCGCCGAGTGTGAGCGGCTTCGGCATGCGGAGAAGCTAGGCACCGCTGCGGGCGAGGCAGAGACGCAGCTCTATGCCGACGATGATTCAATCTGCGGCGCGGTCTCGCGAATCGCAGCGTCTGTCGAGCAGGCGTCCCGTTTCGATCCAAGCCTCGCGCCGATGGCGACCCAAGTTCGCGAGGCTCTGCTGCAGCTCGAAGATGCAGCCGCCGAGCTGGGAAGCTACGCGCGCGACCTCTCGTTTGATCCGAACCGGCTCGGGGTGCTCGAAGACCAGCTCGACCGCCTCTCGCGTTTGAAGAAGAAATACGGGGAGACCGCCCCAGAGGTTCTCGCCTATCGCGATCGGGCGGCCGAAGAGCTCGCTTCGCTCGAACGCTACGAAGAGCGGCTCGACCGCTGCCAGCGCGAGTTCGACGACGCGCACGAGGAGGCTTCTCGGGTCGCGCTCGCCCTTCGTGGAAAGAGGCAACGGGCGGCCTTCGAGCTCAGCAAGGCGATCAGCAAGGAGCTCGCGTCGCTCGGCATGGGTGAAGCGAAGATCACCGTGGAGCTGGCGGCGCTCGAAGGCGGCCCACGAGAGCTTCACGTCCAAGGCGCACGCCTGTCACCCACAGGCATCGACCACGCCGAGCTCCTGATCGCCCCCAACCGTGGGGAAGAAGCCAAACCGCTCCGCAAAATCGCAAGCGGCGGGGAGCTCTCGCGCGCCATGCTTGCGATCAAACGCGTCCTGGCCGGCCTCGGCCCCGCAAGCCTTTACGTCTTCGACGAAGTCGATGCAGGCGTCGGCGGAGCGGTCGCCGAAGTCATTGGCCGAAAGATCCACGAGGTCGCCCAACACAGCCAGGTGCTCTGCATCACACACCTCCCCCAAATCTCCGCCTACGCCGATGCGCACTACCGCGTTCACAAGGAGGTCGTGGGCAAGCGGACCAAGAGCGACATTCGATTGCTATCGGACTCGGAGCGGCTGGAAGAGATCGCGAGGATGCTCGGCGGGCTCACCGTGACCGACCAGGCGAGGGCAGCAGCGCAGGAGCTGATTCGAAGCGCGGAGGCTTGAGGGTCCACTGACACTGGCACTGGCACTGGCGCTGGCGCTGGCGCTGGCACTGGCACTGGCACTGGCACTGCCGCTGGCACTGGCGCTGGCGCTGGC
>SHLP01000113.1 GCA_004283055.1 Deltaproteobacteria bacterium | reverse complement strand
GTCGGGGCGACTGGATTCGAACCAGCGACCTCATGCTCCCAAAGCATGCGCACTACCAGGCTGTGCTACACCCCGTGACCTTCGTTCTACTGCGGTTTGGCGGCTTGGGGTAGCCGATGGCTAGCGGTTCCGCAACTGCTGCAGCAGGGGCACCAGCTTGGCCGCTGCCTTGGCCCGATGGCTGATTTCATTCTTCGTTTCGGGGCCGAGCTCCGCCATCGTCTGCTCGTAGCCGTCCGGAATGAACAAGGGGTCGTAGCCAAATCCTTGGGCTCCTCTCGGAGTTGCGCCAATGCGTCCTTCGCACGCACCTTCTGCAGCTGCGAGCCTGCGGCCGTCCGCGTCCACGAGCGCAATCACGCACTGGAACCTAGCCGTTCGGTCCCGTGCATCCGTTCCCAAGAGCTCCCCGAGCAGCTTTGCGTTGTTCTCCGCGTCGGTTGCCCCCTCCCCTGCGTACCTCGCCGAGTACACGCCGGGCCGACCGCCCAAGGCATCGACTTCGAGCCCGCTGTCATCCGCGAGGCAAGCCATCCGCGATGCCGCAGCGATCTCGGTCGCTTTCTTGAACGCGTTTCCCATGAAGGTGTCGCGGTCTTCGACGACGTTTACCGGTTTCGGCAGGGAGGCCATCGTTTCGAGCTCGAGCCCAGGCACGTCTGCGAGAAGCCGTTCGTACTCCCGCAGCTTTCCTTCGTTCATCGTTGCGAGGAGAATTCGCATCAGGGCAAGAGGCGGTCTATGTCGATATCGAGCGCACTCAGGGCGCGGCGCTGTTCTTCGGCGAGCGCCGGCATGGCCTCGAGCGCCAGGTCGATCATTTGATCGAGTCTCTCGCGCATGATCGGAGCGCCCTCGGCCGTGCCCTGAACCTCGACGACGGCGCCTCGCGCTGTCCCGACGACGTTGAGGTCGACCTCGGCGTCCCGGTCCTCGGTGTAGCAAAGGTCGAGCATCGGCTTGTCCTCGAGCAAGCCCACGCTGATTGCGCCGATCGCCTCACGAAGCACGCCTTTGCCGACGAGCCCCTGCGCGCGAACCCGGTCGAGAGCCATCGCAGTGGCAATCATGCCTCCCGTAATCGACGCGGTTCGCGTCCCACCGTCCGCATCGAGCACGTCACAGTCGACCGTGATCATCCGCTCACCGAGTTTTTCGAAATCAACGGCGGCGCGCAGCGCACGTCCCACCAGACGCTGGATTTCAGTCGTCCGGCCGTCGACACGACCGCTCCGTCCGTCGCGACGATTTCGCTCCGGGTTGGCGCGTGGATGCATGGCGTACTCGGCTGTGAGCCAGCCTTTGCCGGTGCCCCGCATCCAATCGGGAACGCCCTCGGAGATCGAAGCGGCGATCAGGACGGTCGTTCGACCGCAGCGATAGAGCACCGACCCCTCGGGATTGCGCTGCACGTTTGCTTCGATCGTAACCGGCCGCAACGCGTCGTAGGAGCGCCCGTCTGCTCTGCTCATCCAACCCTCCACGCCGACGCACCACTAGTAGACGTTTGCGCGGCGGCTGGCAACCAAACCGCGAAGGTCGTGCCGTGGGGATGGCGCAGCTTGCACGCGATATGCCCGCCGTGCGCGACCACGATCTGTTGGGTCAGCGGCAGGCCTAGCCCGGTGCCCCGCTCTTTGGTCGTATAGAACAGATCAAACACGTGCTCGCGCTCTTCTTCCCCGATGCCCGCCCCTTCATCGTGCACCAAGATTCGCACACCGCTTTGGTAGCGACTGGCTTCGAGCTTCGCCACCCCACCTTCGGGCATCGCCTCTCGCGCGTTGCGCAACAAGTTGAGAAGCGCTTGGCGAAGCTGAGGCTCGTCCATCGCTATGGCCGGAAGATGCGCCGCAATGTCCAAGGCGAGCTCGACGCCAGAAGCATCCATCTCGCGCCGGACGAACTCGGCGATGTCTCGCAGCAGATGGCTGGGGTCGTCGGGCGTGAGAGATGGCTCCGGCAAGCGCGCAAGACGCAGGTACTCCTCGGTGATGCTCTCCAAGCGCTCGAGCTCTCGCTGAATCGACTCGAGTAAGTTCTTGCTCTCCGAACCCGAGTCGCGAATTTCGTCGCCCAGCATGTCCACGTTGAGCCCAATGCTCGAGAGTGGGTTGCGCACCTCGTGCGTGACGTGCGCGGCCATCCGCCCGATGGCCGCCAGCCGCTCCGTTTGAATGAGCCGGGATTTGGTGGCGACCGCATCCGAGACGTCGTCCGCAACCACGAGAACGCCACGAGAGCCGCTGTCGGTCGTGTCGTCTCCGAACGGAGTCACCAGCACGTCCACCAAGCGTTCATCGAACCCGGTGATCTGCTCCCCTTCCAAGGTCAGCGGATCGCCACCCGTACCAACAGTGTCGATGGCTCGACCGAGCGCAGCGAACCGGCGAAGGAGCGAGGTGTCATCGATGGCGGCGCCGACATCGCGGGCGCTGACGCCGAGGATCTCCTCGGCCGCTGGATTCGTGGTCTTGATGATTCGATCCTGATCGATGACCAGGATCGCTGCGCTCAAGGCCTCGACGATCTGCACCTGCATGCGCTGCAGCCGCTGTTCCGCAAGAGCTGCCTCGCGTAGGCTCTGATCGCGAGCGGCCAAGGCGAGCACCATTCGCTCGAACTCCGCTACGAGCTGGCCTAGCTCGTCATTGCGCTTGATGTCGACTGCACTCGAGAGGTCTCCGCGCGCGACGGCGGCCACCCTTTGATGCAAGAGCGGGATCGGGCGCAGGAGTCTCTGCGACAGGAACGTCACCGCGATGCCAACGAGCAGAGAAAGCAAGCCGAGCAGGCCCAGGAGAAACGTGGCGCGCTCGGACTGTGCGGCGGCCACGGCGCTGGTGCGCGAGATTCGCTGTTGAACACTGCTCGAGGCGCGATCGTAGTTCCGCTCGATGCGCTGTTCGGTGGCACGAAGCTTCGCCAGCAACTCCTCGACGGCCTCCGGCTCTTCATCCGTGCTGTTGAACAGTAGCTCGTACTGCGCATCGATCTCGCTGTACGCCTTCGCAATGGCAGCGAGCTCTCGGCGCACCGATCGAAGCGGCGCCGGCTGTCCGAGCTCCTCGGCCAAGGCCTCTGCCTTCTCGACGCCGTCGGACGCGCGCTGCAGGGTCGTCGGCCGGATTCGGAGAGCCGCCCGCAGCCACGACTTGGTCGGCGTGCTTCGCTCGGACTGCAAGGCCCGCTCGACCAGGTTGGCATAGACGCTCTGGGTCGCCTTCGCCTGGCTCAAGGTCAGCGCCAATGGAAGGTAGCCGTCCTCCAGCAAGCCGAGCGTCTGCGAGGTCCTGTGGTGCTGCAGAAAACTCAGGCCGCCCACCACGGCAAACGCGACGAGCACCACGATGTACCCCAAGACGATACGGGTGGGTATCGTGAGTGACCGACGGCGACCCAGGCGAGCCATGTCGAGATCCTAAACCTGGTAGACGGGACTGGCGAGGATCTCGCCTCGCGCTGCCCATGCCCGGCTAAAAGCGACCAAATCCGGTCCAATGGCTCGATTTACGGCTCTCGGTTGACCGTGACGACAGCTCCAGAAAGTGGCATCATCCGCTGCGGCTTGGGTTTGGGGACACGATGAAGACACGCTGGGGTTTGTGGTTAACTGCTTGCTTGGTGATCGGGGCGTCGAGCCTGGCGAGCAGCTCGGCGAGCGCACAGTGCTCTCTGACATGTCAGGCCGTCTCACCTGGCTGCAATGTCGTCACCTGCGTCGGCGGCGCGTGCTTCGGCACGGCCGGGCCCGATTGCATCAATGGTACCGCCGGGACGGATCTCATTTTCGGTTTAGGTGGCGACGACTGCATTTGCGCTGAGGGTGGCGGTGACACCGTGCAGGCAGGGGACGGAAACGATTTCGTTTTTGGAGGTGATGGCGCAGATATCATCAGCGGGGACGCGGGTGCGGACCAGCTCTTTGGCGAAGGTGACAATGACAACGTCAGCGGCGGTGGCGAGGCCGATTTCCTCTTTGGTGGCGCCGGGACAGACACCCTCAATGGCGATGCCGGCAACGATCAGCTCTTTGGAGATGTGGGCGACGACACGCTCAACGGTGGACCCGACGACGACACCTTGTTCGGCGAGGCCGGCGCCGACACGCTGCGGGGCGATGGCGGCAACGACACGCTCAACGGCGGTGATGACGACGATCAGATCTTCGGTGGAATTGGCGTAGACACGCTCAACGGCGACGCTGGAACCGACATCCTCCGCGGCGAGGATGGCAACGATCAGCTCAACGGGGGCACCGAGAACGATCAGCTCTTTGGCGGAAACGGCGCCGACAGTCTCTCTGGCGGTTCCGGCGACGACATCCTCAACGGCGAGGCCGGCAACGACCCGCAGCTCGACGGCGGCGATGGCGAAGACACCATCAATGGCGGCCCGGGCAACGACACCGCCAACGGCGGCGCGGGCGTCGACTTCATCAACGGCGGTCCAGACAACGACACCCTCGACGGCGGCGACGGCCTCGACATCATCAACGGCAACGACGGCGACGACACGCTCAGCGGCGGTCCCGACAACGACACGCTCGACGGTGGTGCGGGCACGGACAATCTCTTCGGGAACTCGGGAGAGGACGTTTGCCTCAACGCCGAGAACATGGACCCGAGCTGCGAGAATTTCACGCATGCGATGCTCGCCTCGTTCGAAGCGTTCTCGGACCAGGGCGCGACAATTTTGCGCTGGGTCACCGCTTCGGAATCGGGCACCGTTGGCTTCCATCTGTACCGCGAAGTCGACGGCGAGTGGGAGGCCGTTCACGATGGGCTGCTGCCGGGCTTGCTCGATGCGCCGCAGGGCGGGGTCTATGATTTCCGCGACCCCGAGGCCAACGCGAGCGAAGCAGAGCGCTATCTCCTCGTCGAGGTCGACGTGCGAGGCGGTCGTTCGGAGCATGGACCCTTCGACGTCCGCTTCGAGCTCGCGCAAGACACCATCCTCGATGAAGGCACCCCCTTCGCACGCGAAGCGCACGAGCTAGGCCCGATCGGCACCACTCTCAAAGCCGGCTCCGCAGAGAAGCAGAGCCCGGGCGATACGGTGGCGGTCTATCTCGGCATCGAAGAGACAGGCCTTTACACCATCAGCGCCGCCGAGGTCGCCGCACGTTTCGGCGTCACCGAAGCAAGCATCCGAGATCTCATCCAACTGGGCGAGCTCCTGCTGACCGAAGAGGGCGAAACCGTCGCCTGGAAGCCCTCGGCAGACGGCGCGGCGCTCGAATTTTTTGGGGTCGAGCGCCGCAGCATCTTCACCACCGAGCGAATCTACCGACTCTCGCTCGACGCCGGCAGCACGATGAGTGAGCGCTCCGCCGCACCTGGCGCCCTCAGCGAAAGCCTGACCTTTGAGAGCACACTTCACTTCGAGGAAGATCAAATCCCCGCGATCATCATCGCGGAAGACCCCGACAACGATTACTGGTTCTGGCAGTTGATCTCGGCCGAACCGATGATGCCGATGACGGCAGAGGTGACGTTCGCGATCGAGGCCGTCGCCGGAGGTGGCACGCTCATGGTCGACCTCCAGGGCATCGAAGGCGACGCGCACCTGGTGGAGGTGACGCTCAACGGTACGCCTCTCGGCACGACCGGCTTCGAAGGTGTCGTCCCCCATCAAGCGACCTTCAGCGTTCCCGAGGCGGCGCTGCGGGAGGGTGAGAACACCCTCGGCATCGAGCCCGTGGAGCTCGGTTCGAGCATGCTTTACCTGAACTCGGCCGACCTGACCTACACGCGTGGGTACACGACGACGGCGCCCGCGCTTCTTTTTGGTGCAGATCAAGACGCCTCCGTGGAGGTCACCGGACTCACCGGCGACGACCTCCAGCTCTTCGACGTGTCTGACCCGTCCGAGCCGGTCCGCCTGAGCAACGCGGTCAGCACTGCAACGGGGCTTCAGCTCGCAACGGACTCGGGCCGCTCGTACTTCGCTGTCGGCGCCGCGGAGCTTCTGTCGCCCAGCTCCATCTGGAACGACGTGCGGTCGACCCTCCAGAACGAAGAAAACGAGGCCGACTACCTGCTCATCACCCCAGCCGAGCTCTCGGTTGAAGCCCAAGCGCTGGCCGACTACCGCGAAGCCGAAGGCTTCAGCACGATGCTCGTCGAGCTTCAGGACGTCTACGACGAGTTCGCCTTCGGAACACCCGATCCGAACGCGATTCATGACTTCCTGATCTACGCGCAGAGCCACTGGGCCCGCGCGCCCGCCTTCGTCGTACTCGTGGGTAAAGGCTCGTTCGACTATCGCGACATCCTGGGCCGGGGCGGCAATCTGTTGCCACCACTCATGGTCCGGACACAGGACGGTATCTTTTCCTCGGATGCGACGTACGCCGACCTAGTCGCCGACGACGGTCTGCCCGACGTGGCGCTCGGCCGCCTCCCCGTCGCGTCTTCTGAAGAGCTGCGCTCGGTGATCGAGCAAATCGTCGACTACGAAAGCTCGCTCGACGCGTTGCTCAACGAAGTCACCATGCTCGCCGACGAAACCCTGCCCCAGGACGACTTCGGGATGGCCAGCGACTTCGTCAGCGAGGCGCTGCCCGTCGACTGGAGCGTCAACGCGGTGTACCGATCCGAGCTCGGTGACCTGGAATCGACCCGCGCTCTATTTTTCGACGAGCTCCGCAAGGGCCCCCGCTTGGTGAACTACCTCGGACATGCCGCTGCCAACGCGCTCGGGTTCCGCGAAGTCCTCCTGAGCATCGACGACATCGAAGCCTTGACGGTCGAAGGGGCTCAACCGCTTTTCTCGAACATGACCTGCACGGCGTCCCGGTTCGCTGTGCCGGGTCAGGTCTCGCTCGGCGAGGCGCTACTGATCGATGAGGAAGCGGCAATCGCGGTTTGGGGCCCGTCCGGGCTGTCGATCAACGCGCAAGCGACCCTGTTGTCGCGTGCCTTGGTGGAGGAACTCAGCACGGGCGGCGAAACACGGATCGGACCGATGATCAATCGCGCGTTGCCGGTCCTCGCCGACTTGGAGTTCGGCCGCGAGATGATCTCGATTTACCATCTCTTCGGCGACCCTGCGCTGCGCGTCACCAAAGAAGACGCGTCGGGCGCGGGCGGCACGGGGGGTGATGGCGGCGCAGCTGGAAGCGCCGGGTCGAACGGCATCACCGACGGCGGCGGGTCGGGCTGCGCAATCGGCCGCCCGAGGCCTGGTGCGTCTTCCGTTCCGATTCTTCTCCTGCTCGGTATCGGGGCACTCGTGTGGCGGCGCCGACGGCGCGCCGGCCGGTGTCAGAAACCATCGTAGAGCCCTGTTGCGTAGCTACGGGCCCCTGTGCGGATCGCTTCCACCTCTCGTTCGGTGAGCGACTTCTTCCATTTGTCAATCTGCGCCCGGCTGTTTCGCAGCGTGCCGTAGAACTCCGAGCTCTCGGTCGTCGTCATTTGCATGAGCCTGCTCGCGATACGATCCGACCAACTGAGGTCGAGACGATCGTACGCATCCTCTAGAACGGAGACCGGTTCAGCGCAGAGGTCTTCGAATTTCAGCCAGACCCAGTCCGGATGCTTCGCAAACGCACCTTTGAAGCTCGCGTGGGCTCCTCCCCATTCCCGCCCCATTTCCTCGAACGCTTTGACATCAGGGCGCGGCGCGTTTGGATCGAGCCCACGTTGACGCATGAGGCTGTCGGACCTTCCGCAAGGGTGCCGGCTGATGAATACGACCGAGCCTCCGCTGGCCGCCGCGACCTCGGCAACGCAGTCGGACATCGAGATTGGCTTGATGCACAGGAGGCGGTTTCGTGCGCGAAGAGCCTCCACCGCGATCGTGCAGACCAGCAGATGCACCTTCCAAGGAGCTCGCTCGGATTCGAATACCCAGCTCCAGAACGCTTCGTCGTCTGCCGATCGGCCGCCGGCCCCCCGGTACGAAAGACGCAGGAGCTTCTTCACCGGCTCGTGTAGCTTGAGCGCGTCCTCGTTTTCGAGCGTGAGAGCCTCGGCGAGGAACGTCGTCCCGCTCCGACTGAGGCCAAATACCAACAGAAGCCGAATGTTTCGCAAGCCGAGGAGGCGACGCACGGACGCCGAGAACAGACCTCGGACCGGGAACGTGGTCAAAGCGAGCAGGTGTGTCGCCGACTTGCGCATCTCGAATAGGCTTAACACATTCGTCGAAGGACACTTCTCAATTCGTGCCCGTCGGGGCGGCTTCGACGCCGCTTCTAGTCGTTGGACCGAGGAGCGCGGCGACGGAACAAGAGGCCGAGCTTCGCGCCCAGGTCCCGCACCAACGCCGGCGCCACCCGCCGGAGGGTCAATACGTAAACCAGACCGCCGGCGGCGATCGACGCGAAGAGCCGATTGATGTCTCCCAAGCCAAGCCAGGAGACGGCCCAAATCGTGAGGGCCATGGCCAAGCAGGCCCCGAACGCCGGAATGAAATTCGCGAAGTACCTCCGCGTCGAGATTTCGATTGTAGCCCGGAGCGCCAAGAGGTTGAGGGGCAGCAAGGCATAGGCTCGAATGACGTAGGCGGCAGCCACCGCAACGATGCCAAAAGGCGCGGCGAAGAAGAACAGGATGACGTTCGCCACGGTGTTCACCGCAAGCAGCTTCAACACGACATCAGGCCTGCCGACGCCCATGTAAACGGCGTAATCAAAGTAGCTTACGCCGTGAAGAACGCCGATGAGCGCAAGCACCTGCAGCACCTCACCGCTCTGTGAGTACTGGTCCCCGAAGACGAGCGGCACTGCGAACGGCGCTAGCATCGCGACACCGACGAAAACCGGCATCGCGATCACGCTCGCCGCACGCGTCGACTGGTAAAACGCCTCGCGCATGCGCGCGGGTTGGCCCTGAAGCCGCGAGAAAGCTGAAAAAGCCACGACCGTCCCCGTCTTGGCGAGGACCTGTTCGAGAATCCGCAGGCCGCGATACGCCACCGAATAGATTCCGAGCGCGACATCACCGAGAAACAGACCGATCAGAAAGTCATCCGCACGCCGACTCAGCAGACCGAGCAGCCCAGAGGCGAGCAGGTACGAGCTGAAGCCGATCAGATCCTTGAGATGACGCATGGAGAACGCGAGACGAGGCCACCAGGCCGCTGCGCTCCACACGACGATGACGTCCAGGCTGGCCCCAACGAGCTGCTGAACGACCAGAGCGTACACCCCCCAACCGGCCACAGCGGCAAGCACGCCCGCGACCCCACCCACGAGAGCGGCGGAAACGGAGCGGATCGCGAGCGCACGGAACTCGAAGCGGCGTTGCAGAAGCCCTACCGGCACCGCGACCGCACCGCGAAGCGGAAGCGCCAGGCTCAGCCAGCGTACGACCGGGGTAAGCTCCTGCTGGCCATAGAGCCCGGCGATCGACGGCGCGGCGGCAAAGAGCAAACCCCCCAGCACGATTCCGGCCAGGATGTTCGTCCAGAACGCCGTGCTCTCGTGGTCGGGCTCGAGCTTCTCGCGCTGGGTGATCGCGGTTCCAAATCCCTGCGCGACGAGGGTATCTCCGAGCGCGACGAAGACGCCCGCCATCGCCACCAAGCCGAAATCCGAGGGCGTGAGCAGCCGCGCGAGGACGATGAAAACCAGCAGCGAGAACAGTCGAACTCCGATCGACTGGAGCGCGGTCCAGAACACACCGCGCACCGCTCCACGCTGGTCGAGCTCCGTCATGCCTGGTCTCGAGGCTTAGAGGCGACGTCGGTCCCAAGTGACGCCATCTCTGATTTCCCTTGCCGGGATCCCGCCCGCGACTACGCCGCTTCCGACGTCTCTCGATACGATGGATCCTGTCGCGATGATGCTGTTGTCGCCAACCTGCACGCCTTTGAGAACCACGGAGCGCGCCCCAAGCCAAACGTGATCGCCAATGCGCACGCTCTTGTCCAGGTTGATCCTCTCGCGGCTCGTCGCATCCAAGATCGAATGCTCATCGCTGGTCCGCACCTCGACGTCATACGCAAACATGCAATCCGGCCCGACCGCGAGAACAGTGCCGCTGTGCGCGATGAAACGGGCGCTCTCCACGGTCGTGTGCTCGCCAAGCCGTATCTCTGCGTCCTGCCCCATCAACAGAAAGTGCCCCCATCGCGAGAACTCGACGCGTTCACCGAGCTCGACTCGAAGATCGTCCCCGATCAGCCGAAAAGAGACGTTGACGAGCTTGCAGGTCGGATGAACCCGAATGAGGTTGCGATTGCCCCGGATCTCGATCTGGGCGCCATGCAGGCGGGCCTTGCCCAGATCGAGCACGTTGGCTTCGCCCTGGACGGACACCTTCGAACCGAGCCGTCGGAGCCCCTCGCGCGCATTCCAGGCACGACGGCGCATGTCTGCCCTCACCCTGGCCATCGCATCTCTCACATCCGACCCCATCACCCGCCCTTCGAGAAGGCTAACATAGGCCAAGCTGTGATGCGGCCTTCCGGAAGCGAGCCTCGCGCGCCTTCTGGGCCACGTGAAGCAGCTTTCGATCGCGCTCCCAACGCGCTCGTTCCTCGGGCGGCGCAAGCTCCCAAACGCTGGCGAGCTCGGCCGAGTCGAAGAGACGCGCCAAACCCTGACTCACGCCATGAAGCGCGACGTGCACGTATGGGTCCAAGGGCGGCGCGCCGCAGAGCCGGTCGAGGGTTACGATGGCGGCTGCGAGCTGCGCCATCACGTCCGACGGCCCCTGGGTTCGCTGGCTGAGGCCGAGCAAATAGGCGGCCGCCGTCCCAAAGACGTGGATATCTTCGACGGTCCGGAATGGCTTCACGTATTCGAGATACCCATCGCCGCTCATGCGTTCCCGGTCGTGCACCGCCACATGATCGAATTCGACGCCTGCATGCGGAATCTCTGGCGCGAATGGAATCGGCGGCAGCACTTTCAGTGAAACACCTTTCCGATCTGCGGGAATTCGAACGACGGCCAGCTCGGGTTTCCCGTCGCGTCGCTCCCCGGCACGTGCAGCGACAATCAAGGTTTCGGCCATGTTGCCGAAGGTGACGAACGTCTTGGCGCCATCGAGCACATAGCCAGAATCGGTTTCGGCGGCACTCAAGCTGGTTTGAATCGCCCGCGGGTGATTGCCGTCGACCTCCGTCACGCAAAGCGCACACGGAAGCATCGCATCGGGCACCAGGTGTTGCAGAGCCGCCGAGTACCCAGCCGCAAACGCGAAGCCGAGTCTGTCGACTGTCGCTGCAACCTGAACGGCGGCGTGAAACGGCGCCGCGCCGCCGGCCCGAGCGCTCAGATACGACTCCCAGACCGCGTCGAGCGTCGAGCGAGGCTCTCGGTCCGTGGCGACGAACAAGCTGGCGAGGTCGCCCATGATCAAGGGCCCGTCTTGCGAAGAGGCGTGACCATCGAGGACGAGAGCGCTTCGCGCATCGCTTCGAGGTAGCCACGCCCGTGTCGCTCATCCGGCTCGAGGTAGTTCCCTTCCGCCCATTCGTTCCAGGACTTTAAAAAGACGAGCCTCTTCTCGAGAGGACGGTCCTCGATGAGGCTCGCGGCGTGACGCAAATGCTCTGCGAAGAGCTCGGGCGAGGAGTCCTGAATGACCCAGCCCCAGCGACCCACGCGCGGAGTGTTGTCCCAGTTTGGAATCACGCTCGGGAACTCGTCGTCCGATACCTCGAGCCAACGGGACGCCGAGTCGATGAGCTCTTGGTACGAACAAACCGACGGTAGCAAGAGGCGGTTGCCGAGCTCGTCGTGAACCGCCCCGAGCGGCCCAAGCCACGAGGGTCGCGACGACCGCGCAATGGCTTGGTGAATGAATGCCAAACCCGGTCGTTCGAGGAGCACCTGCGCACGACGGCGCGCCTCCGCTCTGCGCTGAATCTCGGATGGCAAGAACGTCAGAAGGTGGCCCAGGCCCTTGTGGACGCTTCCGTCGAGCCCGAGCGCGCGAGGGTCGGAACCCGCGTTCATGATCCCGAGCAGGTAGAGGCCCTTGAAGCCCGCCTGGTGCGCAAGCTCCCGCCAGCAGTCGGTGAGCTCGAGCGGGTCTGGAACCTTGTCCGGACGAAACACGAGGAAGAGCGGCTTCCCATCGACCGTAATGTAGCGATCGTCGGCGAACGCCTCCCGCAGGACACTGAAGTGCGCCTCATAGTCCGAGCGACCTGGATAGGTCTGATCGACGAGGAGCTCCCAGGGGCGGCCGACCCACGAGGCCGTCCAGCTGTGGTTCGCCCAGGCGAGGCAAAACGGGAAGTCGGGCTTGCCGCTTCCGAGCACCGAGTCGAAGGGGCTCTCGAGAAGCCGTCGGCCGGCAAACCAGTAGTGCCAGTAACAGAACCCTTCGATTCCATGAGCGCTCGCCAACTCGGCCTGCGCTTCCCGGGTTTCCGAGGAGCGAAGGTCGTAGTACCCCAGCTCGCTCGGGACGTGAGGCTGGTAGTGGCCTTCGAAAAGCGGCCTCGCCTGGCGCACGTTCGTCCACTCGGTGAAGCCCTCGCCCCACCAGTCGTTGTTCTCCGGAATCGGATGGAACTGCGGGAGATAAAACGCAATCGCCCGCGCGTTCGGGCTCAAGGCCTCGCCCCGTGCATGAACGGCGCCATAGCCCCTCGCTACGCAGAACGCAAGAAAGACCGTTACCCCGAAGGGCAGCGGTCTTCCTTACTCATTTCACTCTCTCGAAAACGCTCAGAGGCAC
>SHLP01000112.1 GCA_004283055.1 Deltaproteobacteria bacterium | reverse complement strand
TAGTGTCCCGTGGCGTTGCGTGCCGTCCCGTGGTGTCCCGTGGAAAGTGGAAGGTTTCAGACGCGAGCCAGCGTTGCGCGCGCCCAGTACCCTGCGTGACCTCTGCCTATCCCATTGCCTTCAAGACGCGGAGGAGGGTTTTCAGCGTGACATCGGGGTTGGGTCCGACAGTCCGGGCGAGCGCCTTGAGATTCTCGACAGAAAGCTCGGGGCTGATGAAGCTCTTCGGCATGACGGGGCCCCATTGCGACATCGCGGCGCGACTCAACGCGTGCACACCCATGGGGTGATCCGCCGTGAACACGTCACCATCGCTGTAATGCTCGTGTTTGGCGCCGTAGGGGTCGTTCCAGTAGTCGAATACCTGGCTTCCGAGGATGTGACGCCCAACACCCCAGGCGTGCCGCCAGCCGCGCTCTCGCATCCATCGCTGCCCCATGGCCACCGCGTCCGCATCAACGACTTCGTAGGCGCAATGCCCGAAGATCGATGCAAATCCCTGCACGATTGCAACCGTGTGATGGTCCGCTGGCGTGGCGCCGAGATCTAGGCGCATGAACACGACTGCCGGCGAACCATCGGGAAGGACCTGCACATCGCTCGGAATTAGCCCGAAGTGCTGCGCGTACCAGGCGCAGGTGTCCTGAAACGGCGGCACTTCGAGCACGACGTGCCCGAGCTTCGTCGTCTCCGGTGCGGCCAGGGCTGGGCGCTGTGCATCGTTGACCCGTGAATGGGTCTTGGGGCTGTTCACGCGAAGCGGCGCGCGATGTGGAAGCGGCTCGACCTCGGATTGCCCGTGCACCGCGTCGACCACGAAGCCCGCGGGGTCGCTCAGTTGCACCCGCTCCCCTCCCCCAGGCGCTTCCATGGGCTCGATCGCGGATGCGCACGGAAGGCCGCTGAGCGCCTCGAGCTCTTGCCGAGTCGCGACCCTGAACGCAAGGCCGGCGAAGCGCGACTTGGTTGCTTTCATCACGACGTGGCAGAACGGCGACCGACCGGCGTTACGAAACCAAAGCGTATCGGCGGAACGATGGGTCACGTGCAGCCCGAAGTCGGTGAGGAAGCGTTCCGCCTCTCCGAGGGCGGGGCGCTCGAATGATAGGTATGCGAGCTCGATGGCCTTTGCCGTTGGGTTCGGGCATCGGCTCGGCTGAGCTGTGGCTAGGGAGATCATCGATGGGCCTCCGTTGCCGCGGATGCGCTCGCAGCCGTCGCACCTGGGCCGGTCTCGTCGGAACGGCCGGAATAGGCGTCCTCGGCGCCAAGGAGGGCTAGTGTCTCGCCGACGAGGCGCGCCGCCTCGGCGACGGGACCATCGTGCAGGATGGTGCGGTCCGGACGAACGACGACCGCCCAGCCGACGGGCGCGATGCCGGGCACGAACGCGCCGCTGATGTCCTCCCAGACGTGGTCGCCCTCGCCCCTGTGGAGTCGCTGACCGCGATGGCAGAGCTGGATGCAGGTTCCGCCCGCAGCGCGCCACTCCGCGGCAGCCTGACCAAGATGCTCTTGGGGGTCGACACCGAACCCAACCAGTGTAAGGCCGTCGCCAAGCGCGTCGTCGCTCCAGCAGCCATCGTTTCCCCGTTGGATCCATGCCTGCGGAAACATGCCGCCCCGAATCAGCCCGGTCTTCGGTCGAGCCAAACGGCCACGCGCAAGGCGTCGTCGGCGCTCGACGAAGAGACCGTGATCGAATTGGTTCTGCGGTTTCATCTTCAAGTCTTCCAAATAGGAGCGTGCTGCCGGAATCAATCGCAACGCGCGCAGGAGGACCCCGGTAGCGAGCGCTTGTGCACGGCTCGTGGGCATGATGACGCGCCCCGCCAACCTGGCCAGATCGATCATGGCTTTGGCATGAGGCCGCCGCTCTTGGTCATAGGTCTCCAAAATGCCCGGTGCGGCAAGCCCGCCGAGCACCCAGGCGAGCTTCCAGCAGAGGTTCAGGGCATCACGGAGCCCCGCAACGAGCCCCTGCCCCGCGAACGGAGGCGTGATGTGTGCAGCATCGCCCGCCAAGAACACCCGACCTTTCTGAAAGCGCGCCACGGTACGGGCGTGAAAACGATAGACGGCGGTGCGCTCGACCTCCATGTCATCCGGGCTTCCCCAAGGTAACAGAAGCTCGCGCACCTTCTCTGGGCGTTCCATCTGCTCAGCGCTCTCCCCGGTAAGCAGCATGAACTCCCACCTTTGGCGGCCTCCCGGCGCGGGCATGTGCGGCGCCGGGCGACGTGGGTCGCACCGGAACTCGATGTGATCGAGCGATGACGAACCGAGCTTGGCGTCGACAATCAGCCAGTCTTCGGCGTAGGTTCGCCCATCGAATCCCACGTCGAGTGCTTTGCGGACGCGCGATTTCGAGCCGTCGGCGCCGATGAGGTACCGCGCGTGCACGATGTGCTCCGCGCCATCGCGGTGCCGGAGGCGTGCGCGGACGCCGTCGGCCTCTTCGACGAAGTCCACGAGCTCGACCCCGAGCGCAACTGTCACACTCGGATACTCAACAGCGCGTGAACGAAGCTCCGACTCGAGCTCGGGCTGATAGAAAGTGACGAGCTTGGGGTGCCCGTCCAAGCAGCCCCCGGTTTGCAGACGAGCGAGCTCGCCGACATACGGCGAGCGATACCGAACCTCGGGAATCGCGATGGTCTCGAAGGCCCCCTCGGGGAGCCCCGCCGCTTGAAGAATGCGCAACGCCTCATTGTCAAGCGCGATCGCGCGAGGCTGGGGGAAGATCTCGGTCGCCGTGTCGATCGCGAGCGTCCGAACTCCGTAGCGCCCAAGAAGGTTTGCGATGGTCGCGCCCACCGGCCCGAAGCCGACCACCAGCACTTCCGTCTCTCTATCTAATCCGTGCATGTCGACTAGCCCCGAGCAGCATCAATCCGTCAGCCCCCAGCGTGTCGAGCGCGTAGACCGCTTCCGCGGCGGTTGCATCGCCAAGTGGCTGGGGGACGGTCGCGAAAAGCCCGAATCGCTTCGGGTTGTCGCCGACCATGGTCGCGCTGTATTCGTTCATGTCGCGAGCAAGGCTGGTCGCGAACGCTTCGTCGCCGAAGTAGGTGCCTGGCGACGAAAGCGAAAGCACGGCCGCATCGATCCCTTGCCTGTCCATCACACTGAGGGACATCTCCGGATCCCAAGTCGGGAATGGAATGCCAGCCCCTGCGTCGACACCGATGTTGGTCAGGCGATCGACGTAGTCCGCGGGCACCACGTGGTGATGGGTATCGAGCGTCGTTCCGAGAGGGACTTGTGCTGACGGTGGATTCGGCTCGCCACAATCGTCCTTGCTGGGATCACAAGGGGCCGCGCTGCTTCCGGCACACGCCGGAACGACCGCGGTGGCTGAAGCGCCTCCCGCGTACTTGAGAAACTTGCGCCGAGGTAAACGAGAAGTGAGATACGACATGGCTGTCCTTGGCAAAGGGTAAAGGCCCCGCTGAACACGGTTCTAGGAAACTTGGACTTCGAGCAATGGAGGAAGGTCGGAGCAGGCGATCGTTCTCGCCTCCTTCGGATCGATACCCATGGCGCGTAACACGAGCTCGACGGAATCCGCGCCCGCGTCGCGCCAACTGCGATGCCCTTCGACCACCAACACCATGGTGGCGACCGAGGTGCCACCGATCATGGCGAGGACGGCAGGGATCTGGGCTTCGGAAAAGTCGTAACGGCCGAGAGCCATTCCCGTCAGCACGTCCCGCATGGGCGGGCCCGTCCACATGGCCTCCAAAGGTGCATTGCTGAACGCGAAGCGTGTGATGAATCGTCCCCAGGCCGGCTCGTCATGGGCGCGACGGATGTGGAACCGCATGCCGTGCGCCAGTCGCTCGACTGGATCCTCGACGGTTGCGTAGCTTTCGACGACCCGTCGATGCATCTCGGTGGCGAGCTCGCCGGCCACGTCCTCGAACAGGCTCTCGGGCGATTCGATGTTGTTGTAGATGGTGCCCCGGGCGATTCCCGCGGCCTTCGCAAGCTCGGTGACAGAAAGGTCTTCAGTGCCCTTCTCGGCAAACAATTGGAGGGCGGCATCGTGGATTCGTGCCTGTGCGCGACTTGGGGACATTCGAACGAGCTCCTGGGCAGAAGTTTTGATGATTGAACAATAATGTTCAAAACTAGTCAAGCAAGAAAAAATTCATTGACCGTATTGAACATGTATGTTCAATATTTGCCCTCCAAGAGCGCTCGTTCACTGCGATGACGAAAGATGACACAGCACGACGTGAGCTCGTTCAGGGCTTCTTCATCGGCCTGGGCAAGGCCGTCGCGCGGTACACCCGCCTCGAGTACGAAGGCCCCGAGCGCCTTCCGGATCCGCCAGCGCTCCTCGTCGCCAACCACGGCTTCGGAGGGGTGGTCGACCTCAATGCGTTCATCATTGCTTCACTCGCCGAACGCCTAGCCCCTCGAGACGATGTTCAGTTCACCATCCTCGCCCACCAAATGGCGTGGACCTTCGGCCTGGGTCCCTTGTTGGAGCCAGTAGGTGTTCGTGTCGCAAGCTGGGAGTCCGCGTTGGCTGGGCTTTCGGAAGGCCACTACGTATTGGTCATGCCCGGTGGCGACCTCGACGCGATGAAGAGTTTCTTTCATCGGAACGAGGTGGTGTTCGGTGGCCGGCAAGGCTTCGCGAAGGTCGCCCTCGAAGCGAAAGTCCCGATCGTTCCGATCGTGGTCTCAGGCGCCGGCGAAACCTTGTTCGTCATTTCCGATGGGCAGCGCCTCGCCAAGTTCCTGCGGCTGCCCCAGCTCCTGCGGTCGAAGACAATTCCGATCAGCATCTCGGTTCCCTACGGGCTCACCATCGGTGTCGCCGGGCTGCTGCCGTACTTCCCACTGCCGGCCAAGATGCGCGCTGCCGTGCTCGATACGATCCACGCGGAAGAGGGGGAAACATTCGAGTCGCTCGCCGCGCGAGTTCACGGCGCCATGAGCGCGAAGCTCACGGAGATGACGGCCGGACGAGTGCCTTTCTTTGGCATGAAGTGGGACGAGCTACTCGGCGGGCAAAGCCGCCGGAAAGGCAGCTGATGGCTACGAATGTGATCCGATATCGCCATGCTGGCGAGACCCGTTGGGGCGTCGTCGAAGGTGCGACGGTCAAACCAATCGCAGGTGAGTTTGCGACCACTCGGGACTTCATGCTGCGAGGCGTCGAGCGCCTTCGCTCAGGTGACGGGTTGGAGCACAGCGGACCACCCCTGTCCGAGGTCGAAGTCCTCTGCCCCATCACGGAAGACCGGCAGTTCCTTTGCCAAGCGGTCAACTACGGCACCCACATGCGCGAATCGGGCCTCGACCCCGATGCGAGCCCCTTCAACATCTTTTTTCGCAAGGCTTCATCGTGTCTAGCGCCGGCAGATTCAGACATCGTGAAGCCTGCGCACGTCGAATTTCTCGACTACGAGGTCGAAATTGGGCTCGTGTTTTCGAGGGACGTTTCCGGGCCAACCGAAGTCCGGGCGGACAATCTCCACGAGCACGTTGGGGCTCTGGTCTTGCTCAACGACGTCAGCGCCCGGGACGTGCAGCTGCCCGAGATGCAGTTCTACAAAGGGAAGAGCTACCGCACCTTCGGACCTGCGGGCCCGTACCTCACGTTGGTCACGCGGGAAGATCTGGCGCGTTTCGACGCCCTGCGGCTCGAGCTTTCGGTCAACGGGCAGACCCGGCAAAGCTCTCTCGCCAGTGACATGGTGCACAAGCCGCCCGCGACACTGACGGAGCTCTCTTCATTTCAGAATTGGGAGGCCGGCGACATCCTTGCCACGGGTACGCCAGGTGGATGTGCGCTTCGAGCGCCCCCCAAACCCATCATGATGTTGGCGCAAGTCATGTCGCCGAAGCGGCGCCAGAAGTTGATCCGGCGCGCCGCGCAGAAGAATCCCCGTCGACTCGAACCGGGCGACCTCGTGGAGGCGTCGATTCGAACCGATGACGCCGCAATCGACCTCGGTGTGCAACGCAACCGCGTCGTCACGATGGGGTAGCGGGCCCACCAGTTCAACGTTGGTAATATTCGCTCGGCCTACGACACGATTCTGGAAATCCAGCAACATCAACCACATGGTGTCGCGTTGCCTTCCGTGGCGTAGAAAGTGGCAGCTTGGGTGGAGGACCTCGCTTGGCGTCTCGCACTACCGAAACCTTCGGTCGACTTGGTTCAAGACGAACAAGTCGACTCGGCGAGGACCCAATTCGATGACAGCGAACGCCTGGTGCTGAAGCTCGAGGATCGTCCGGGCGTCGATGCTACGTGGTATCGTGCGGAGATGGGCCAACGACTGGTCTCTTTCGTCTCCATTCTCGGTGTCTTGGTGCTTGGGGTGACAGCCGGCGCGATGCTCGCCGAAGCCGCTATCTTGGTGCCGTATTGGCGGTCGCTCGCTCCGGCTGACTTCTTTGATTGG
The DNA here is from genome assembly GCA_004283055.1 of Deltaproteobacteria bacterium. Taxonomy (GTDB): domain Bacteria; phylum Myxococcota_A; class Polyangia; order Polyangiales; family Houyiibacteriaceae; genus SG8-38. The sequence goes on along the minus strand of SHLP01000112.1, from coordinate 6,288 downwards.
TACGCGGCGAATGCGTCACTTCTTGTCGGTTTCTACAGCCCACTCGAGATCGCCAGCGTGCTCGTCGCACTCGTGTGCGCTGTGCTCTACTCCGCTCAATCACGCTCCGGCAGATGGCTTTGGTGGGTAGCCGCCATTCTCTCCATCCTAGTCATCGCGACATTCTTCGTGTACTTCAAAGACGCAAACGCGGGCTTCTCGAATCGCGCGATCGCGGAAGACAATCTGCCCGCCGCACTTGCAACCTGGGGCTCGTGGCAGTGGGGACGCGTCGGAGTTGGTTGCGCAGCGTTTGCGGCCAGCGTGTTGGCAATTCGCACAGGCACCGCAACCGACAGGAGCTGATCCGAGCAGACGAGGGCCAACCCCCAACGAAAAACGGCCCCGCAAAGCGGAGCCGTCATCGCCAATTTTGGAGCGGGAAATGAGATTCGAACTCACGACTTCAACCTTGGCAATATTCGCCTAGCCCACGACACCATTCGGGAAATCCAACAACATCAACCACATCGTGTCCCGTGGCGTTGCGTGCCGTCCCCTGGTGTCCCGTGGTGTCCCCTGGAAAGTGGAAGGTTGGGTGGAAGGTGGATAGGTACCCGTACGTCCCGTTTTTCCTCCGCGAGAGTCGCGCCATGTTCGAGCTATCGCGGACGGCGAGGCAGGACCGGAACGTCGATCGCCTGCAGGTGGCCCTCGCTGCCGATTCGTGCCATTTCGGCGGTTGGAGTGTTTATGGCTTGTCTACCTAGGTGCCTCGTTGCTTCGGCTTTTGTCCTCTTGCTCGCTCTTGCTGCGTGCGACGAAGGCTCTCCCAGCGGAGCCATGGAGACCAGTCTCCGCGGAGTGCGGTATTGCGAGATCATCTCCGTCACAAATGACGGCGGACTCAGCGCGGACGTGTATGGCACGCAAGGCCTCAGCGAGTGTCCCGCCGAACAATGGGAAGCACTCGACCCGGAGGCGATTCAGGAAGAGCTTGGCGCGCTCGCGATCGTGATGAATGGGCCGCGCTATTGGCTCATCGACGCCGTCACATCCTTCAGCGAGATCGGAGAAAGCCGATTCTTTGGTGAGCTCGAGATGCGGCTGATCGCCTCGATCGTGCTGTCGCCGGGTGACCTTTCGCAAGATCCATACACGGAGCGGAGCGTCGTCCGAGACACGGAGTTCGTGTTCGACGCGGGCAACGAGGTCTACGAGCTCATCGCGCCGAACGGCAAAGTGTACGTGATGCAGAGCTACGCCCAAATCGTCGACGAGACCCTTGATGAGGACGCATTGCCGACTCTCGGCGAAACGCTGCAGTTGCCAGAAGGCTGGGCATACCAAGCGCGCATCCTCGAGCAAGACTTCATCGTCGTCGATCAGGATGGCATAGCGACCGTCATCCAAGACGAGCTTCAGAACACGTACCAGCTCACCGAAGCTCAATAGACGAAAAAGGCCCCGCAAAACGGGGCCTTCTGGAGCGGGAAATGAGATTCGAACTCACGACTTCAACCTTGGCAATATTTGCCTAGCCCCCAACACCATTCGGGAAATTCAACAACATCAACCACATAGTGTCCCGTGGCGTTGCGTGCCGTCCCGTGGTGTCCCGTGGAAAGTGGAAGGTTGAGTGGAAGAAAGCGGGATGTGAAATTCGGCGCGGTGACCTCGTGCGGATCAGGCTGAGCCGGCCTCGAGCGTGGGCCGCTTGGGGAGGTGGCGTAGGCCCATCCAAGCGAGGGCGCCGATGTGTTTGGCGACCTCCTCGACGTTGGGCTTGCGCTTCTCCGTCCACCACTTGCCTACGAAGGTGACCATACCGATGAGCGCGTTGGCGTAGATGGGGGCAGCCTTGGGATCGTAGCCCGCTTCCTTGAACGAGGACACGAAGACGTCGCCTACTCGCTCGGCCATGTCGTTGAGTAGACTCGACATGGTTCCGCGCGACGAAGTGAGCGGGGAGTCCTGCGAGAGCACCGCGAAGCCGTCGGGATGGTCCCTCACGTAGCTCAAGAACGCGAGGGAGGCGCGCTCGACCCGCTCGCGCGGCGATCCGGACGAGATGGCTTCGACAATGCGGCGCTCCACGTACTCCATCTCGCGATCGACGATGACCGCGTAGAGCCCTTCCTTGCCACCGAAATGCTCATAAATGATCGGCTTGGAGACCTTGGCGCGCTTGGCGATCTCCTCCACCGAGGTGCCCTCGTAGCCGTGTCTGGCGAACACCCCGCGCCCGACTTCGATGAGCTGAGCGCGGCGCTCCAAGGCTGGAAGACGTCGGTTCTTGCTACCCATTCAGCCACAATACTACGAGTCCGTAACTTATGCCATCGTCGCTTCTGACGGAAAAACGCGTGTTTTCCAAGTAATCCGCGCCTGTGACACAAGAAAGACATTGACCTTTTCTTACGGCGCCGTAAGTTACGTTATCGTAAGTTACTGAGTCGGAGGTTGCAGTGATTTCCATACAGGAGACAGGGACAGGCTGGAGGAGCGCGGGGAGTGTTGTCGCCCGGCGCTTGTTGCTCGACCGACAGGCCGAGTTCTGGATGGGCGAGCTCGATCCGGTGCGCTCGCGCGCGGAGATCCGCGCACGCGTAGTCGCCGTCGTCGAGGAGACCGAAGACACGAAGACCTTCGTATTGCGGCCGAACGCGGCCTGGCAAGGGCATCGCGCAGGGCAGTACAGCTCGGTCGAGGTCGAGGTTGACGGCGTGCGCGTCCGCCGATGCTACTCGATCTCGTCGCCTCCCGGCGAGGCGCTGGTTTCGATCACGGTCAAGCGGGTGCCGGGTGGACGCGTGTCAACGTGGCTTCATAAGCACACACGCAGCGGCGATATCCTGCGACTCGGCACTGCAGCGGGCGACTTCGTGCTGCCCGCGGCGACACCGACGAAACTGCTGCTCCTGAGCGGTGGCAGCGGCATCACACCGGTCATGTCGATGCTACGCGATCTGGCGGCGCGTGACGCGATTCACGACGTCGTGTTTGTTCACCATGCGCGCAGTCGCGCCAACGTCATTTTCGGCGAAGAGCTCAGTGAGCTCGCCGCGCGACACGCCGGGCTGCGTCTCGTCCTTTGCCTCGACGACGAACCGTCCGCCCCGCGTGGCTTCGAAGAAGCGCGCTTTGCCAATCTCGTCCCCGACTTCGCGAAGCGCTCGACCTTCCTTTGCGGTCCTGGGCCATTCATGGATCGGGCCGAGAGGCTGTGGGAGAATGTCGGCGCGTCAGCACTGCTCGAACGCGAAAGCTTCGCCCCGACGACCGCGCCGGCGCGAATGGTGTCGTCGGTCGAGGGGGTGCGAGTTCGGCTCGCGCGCTCGGACCGAGCCGTCGCCGCCAAGGGCCAGGGGACACTCCTCGAGCAGCTCGAGCGCGCCGGCGAGCGCCCGGCCCACGGCTGCCGCATCGGCATTTGCCACAGCTGCAAGTGCCGTAAGCAGACCGGCACGGTGCAAAACGTCGTCACCGGCGAGGTTTCGAGCGAACCCGACCAGGAGATTCAGCTGTGTATTTCGGTGCCCCGCTCCGACCTGGAGCTAGACCTTTGAAAGGAAGTCCAATGACGACTCAGAGCAAAAGCCTGACGCGTGAAGAGGCCGATGCCTTCGGCCGCGAGCTCGACGCTCTCCGCCAGGAGGTCATCGCCGACCTCGGCAAGCGCGACCTCGAGCACATCCGCCAGATCATTCGCACGGCGAACCGCAGCGAGGCGGCCGGCCGTCTGCTCCTCCACTTCGGTTTCGGACCGCTGAGCTTCGTGCTCGGCACGAGCGCCCTCGGCTTGTCGAAGATCCTCGAGAACATGGAGATCGGGCACAACATCATGCACGGCCAGTACGACTGGACGCGTGACCCCGCGCTCGATTCACTGCGCTACGATTGGGACAACGTGTGCACCGGCGACGACTGGCGCCACTCGCACAACTACGAGCACCACACGTTCACCAATATCCTCGGCAAGGACCGCGACATTGGCTACGGCTTCTTGCGCGTCGCGCCCGAGCAACCGTGGCGGCCGGTGCACCTGACGCAGCCGGTCGTTGCCGCGCTATTGGCGCTGTTCTTCCAATGGGGCGTGGGTGCGCACGACCTACGCGTCGACGAGCTGTTCGCCGGAAAGCAGACGCCGGCCGAGCTTGCCAAGCGCGCGCGTCCCTTCGCCACGAAGGCGGCCTGGCAGCTGTTCAAGGACTACGCGTTCTTCCCAGCGCTGGCGCTCATCAACGCGCCGCGTGTAGCGCTCGGCAACCTGCTCGCCAACGGCACGCGCAACCTATGGACGTACGCGGTCATCTTCTGCGGCCACTTTCCCGAGGGCGTGCGCGTCTACACGGAAGACGAGACAGCGGACGAGAGCCGCGGCCAGTGGTACGTGCGCCAGCTCAATGGCTCGGCAAACATCGAGGGGAGCCGCTGGCTGCATGTCCTAACTGGGCACCTGAGTCACCAGATCGAGCATCACATGTTCCCGGACCTTCCTGCCGCGCGATACCCGGAGATGGCGCCGCGCGTGCGCGAGATCTGCGCGCGCTACGGACAGGGCTACAACACGGGGAGTTTCGCCCGCCAGTTGAGCAGCGTGATCGGACGCATCGCCCGCCTGTCGCTGCCCGGACCGAAGAAGACCGCGAAGGCAACGCGCGTCGTGCCGGAAGAAGCGGCGACCCCGTTGACCTACCGAGCCGCCGCATAGTGGACTGCCCAAAGAATCAAAACAACAAGAGGAGAATGCCATGAATGACAAAGAACTATACATGCAGAAGCTGCAAGCTCGGATCGATGAGTGGAAGGCAGACGTCGACAAGTTCAAGGCCAAGGCGTCCGGTGCCAGTGCCGACGTCCAACTCGACATGAACCAGCAAGTCCGGGTGCTTGAAGGCCGTATCGAAGACGGCAAGGCGAAGCTCTCGGAGCTTGGAGAGGCCGGAGAAGATGCCTGGGAATCGATCAAGGATGGCATTGAGTCGGCTTGGGACTCCTTGAAGTCGGCGGCTACTGACGCCGCCGCAAAGTTCAAGAAATGAGCCCTGCACTCCAATCGGTTGCGCCGGAGCTGCGAGTTGTGGAGCGGTTCGTCGATCACGGTGTGCCTCTTTCGTTTCGGCAGCTCTGCGCGTCGGTGCTCGAGCCGAAGCCTGACTATTTGGTCCTCGACCTCGACAAGACCACCCACCTCGGCCGCAACCTCGGAGAGCTCCTCGCATGGGAACTCTGCGCCTACGAGGCTTACGGAGAGTCGGAGACGGAGAGGCCGGTCCGCCGCTGGTTTGGCGGGCGGGTGCTCGTGGATTGGTCGAGACCGGGGCAGCTCGTCCGCTACTTGGGATCTGGCGCGCGAAGGTGGGCCTCGACTGGGATTCACTACCTCGTCTGGGGGAAGCTGGCTTCGCGCATCCCCTCGCTTCAGAGGCTCGCTTACCGTCGCTTTGGTGCATATCCGATTTCCGCCGTGCAACAGCGTCCACAAATGGTCGCACTCAGGCACCTGGCGACGGCGGACGACGCCCTTCTGCCCAAACTGGCTCGCAGTGTCTGGAGGCGCCACGCAGCCGATCAGGTGATCTCTCGTGAGGACCTCGACTGGGTTCGGGATCAATGCCCTGGCGTCGAGATCATTCTGAGCAGCGCCTCACCGAAGTCGATGTTGGACGTAGCGGTCGAGGAGCTTGGCGCAGACCGAGCGACCTACTCCACCGCCAGGCGAATCAATAGCGGGAAGGCCAAGATCGAACAGCTTCGCGGAATCTGCCCCCGGCTTTTTGCTCCGGATGTCAACGTGGTGGCCATCACCGACACGAGCTACGGCGAAGACCATTGTTGGACCGAACATTTCTCGTGTGTCGTCGACATCAATAGCCCTACGCCATTTTCGCCGATTGTCCCGCAAGCGTCGCCCGCCCGTGCAGTTCATTCGGCAACCGTGCTAACTCGCGAAGAACAGCGAGGTCGAAACAATGGAGACGCAGACTATTTCGACGCTCGCAGAAAGGGTCACGTGCCAGGAGAGAAGATCGAGCTCGATCGCGAGGGACTACGCACGCGGCTCGGCGACCTGCTGGCTGAGATCAATCAACTAGCGGCGCGCGGCAGCACGCTTCCGAGACAATGGGAGGTGGCGTACAGGCTGAGCCGGCTCATGGAGTCGTCTCGCGCTCTGCTGACTGCGCCTTAGGCCGCGTTTGCGCGCTGGGCCCCAACGAAAAACGGCCCCGCAACGCGGAGCCGTCATCGCCATTTTGGAGCGGGAAATGAGATTCGAACTCACGACTTCAACCTTGGCAATATTCG
>SHLP01000236.1 GCA_004283055.1 Deltaproteobacteria bacterium | reverse complement strand
CAAGTCGGTCAAGAAGAACGCACCAGGCGCAGCGATCGAGGACATTTGCTAAGCGCGCAGGGCGGGCCTCGCACCACTCACACCGCCTAGCGCTTGCCGACGGCTCCTCGAATGGCTTGCTTGACGCGCTCGATTCCGCTCACCGATTGCGCGAGAACGGAGATCTGCTCGGGAAACGGCATGCGTTTGATGTTGAATCGGTCCTCGCCGCAGGGCTCAAACGAAGCCGGAATGGCGAAGCCCGGCTGCGCGCTCACCGCCCCGATCAAACCGATCTCGCGGACGGTTTCAACCTCCCGGCGCCCGAAATCGGCGTCTTGCCCATTGGGGTAGCAGAAGATCGGAAGGGGATTCTGCACCTCGGCTCTTAGTCGCCGCCATGACTCGGCAATCTCCCACCGCGCGCGCTCGGGCGTAGTCCGACTGAGGACGGGGTGGCTGACCGTGTGCGGACCAAAGCTCATCCCTCGGCGCTCGTTGGCTCGCACGTCCGTCCATGTCATCGGCGCGTACTCGCTAGGAGCAGCTTCTGGAAGCTCGACCTCGGCCTCGTGAGCGAGTCGTGCGATGGCTCGGTGCTTCTCGTCGTCGTCGACGGCCTTGCAACGCTCGACGAAATCGATTCGCATGGCGTATCGATCCGACCCGATGCCGAAATGGTACCGGAGCGCACTGTGACCTAAGGGAACCGCGATCGACTCGCGTCGCGTGTTGGAAAAGACGTATTCGACCCTGTCCCACCAGCACCAGAGCGCTCCGTCGACGAACCCCGTCGCGAGGAAGACCGTGAGAGGACAATCGAATTCTCGAAATATGGGGCCGGCGATTTCGGCTTGGTCTCGATAGCCATCGTCGAGAGTGAAGGCCACGGCGCCCCGAAGTCGGGGTCCGTCTCCGGCCATCCTTTGAAAGAGCTCGCCGAGGGAGATGAGCTCGTATCGGTGCCGCCGAAGGTAAGCCAAGCTGCGGCGCAACGTTTCCGCGTCGGTCCCTTCGATGTCCGAGCGGTCATCACGCACGCGGTGGAGCTTCAAGATCGTCGCGTAGTCACCCTGCACGCGTCGAAACGAGGAGGCCAGACCCGGGGTGAGAAGCAATTTGTGGTAGGTGCGTCGTACGAGCGTCATGAGACCGGTCCGACCAGGCGGCAACTCAGCGGGCGGCGAGCACGGGGAGATTCCCCTATGCTGGTCGAGGACGGTAGCACAGCGTGGCTACCGCAGGAGGCGCTGCGAGAGCCTTCGGAAGGTGCGAGCGCGTGAGTGGTCGGAAGCATGCAGCGGTGGTCCTCGGAATGTTCGAGACGGGTCTCGGAGTCGCGCGAAGCCTCGGCCGCCAAGGCATTCGCGTCATCGGTGTCGACAAGCGCGGAGACGTGGGCTTCGCGTCCAAATATGTCGAACCGTCTCTCTGTCCGGATCCGCTAGACGCCAGCGATGCCTTCATCGAACACCTCCTCCGCATCGCTTTGAAGGAAGACCAGAAACCCGTCCTCTTCGTAACTTCCGACGACTACCTTCCGTCGCTTGCGCAGCACCGCACACGATTGGAGGAAGCTCTCCTGCTCAACATTCCGGCAACCGCCACACTGACCTGCATCGCCGATAAGTACGGCCAGTACCAGCTCGCTCGACGCGCCGGCGTCGCAGTGCCAGCGACGTTCGCGATGAAGGGCGCTGAGGACGTGGAAGAGCTCCGAGACCAGATCCCCTTTCCCGTCTTTATCAAGGCCCGCGACGTGACCACGTGGAGGAGGATCGTCGGCGGAAACGTGAAGGGTTTCGTCGCACAAACCCCGGATGAGCTGGAGACGCGCCTCCAGGCCCTAGCGGCCCGCGGCCTCGAGGCGTTGGTTCAAGAGATCATTCCTGGCCCCGACAGCAATGTCTACATGGCGTGTTGCTACGTGTCGCGAACGGGCGAGCTCATCCGTGCCTTCGCACTTCGGAAGCTACGGCAGCAACCGCCTGGCTTTGGCTTTGGGTCTCTCGCCGTGAGTGTTCACGACGAAGCGGTTCTAGCGCTAGGCCGGCAATTCCTCGAATCGATGGACTACCGTGGCATCGGCGCGATTGAGCTCAAGCGCGACGAACGTGACGATCGGCTCAAGTTGATCGAGCTCAACGCGCGCTACTGGCAACAAAACGCGCTTGCCGAGCGCTGCGGGATGAGCTTTCCGATCGCTCAGTATCAAGACCTGACCAGCGAGGCTCCAGCCGCGGCGAACGAGTACGATGCGAACGTGAAGTGGCTGAACGCACTTGCCGACTTCGACTCGTTTCGCGTCTATCGCAGGCGAGGTACGCTCGACTCCTCCGCGTGGATACGCAGCCTCCGTGGACCAAAGGTCTATTCGAGCTCCGCAACGGATGACCCGAGGCCCGGTGTCCGCGCAATCACCCAGAACATCGCTGCGCGGCGACCGCTCAGAGCGCTCCTAAAACGCGTTTGGCCTAAGTCGGAACGCCAAGGATAGCCGGCGGCTGGTCCGAAAGATCCCGGGCGCAGCCGCGCAGCGCCATTTCGTAGGCCCGCGCTGAGCATCGAGGCGTCGGTGGAACCACGGCCATCTCGGTGAGATTTCTAAGAGTTCGGATGCGTTGGCACATCTCCGTCGGGGCGTATGCGATAGTCTCCGCTGCGCCCAGATCGGTAGGTCGCTTGGGCGAGTTGCAAATCGAGGAGAGAAACCATGCGAACGCAGTCCAGGTTGTTCGGGATTATCTTATGCGTTGCTGCGGCGGCGGCGGCACTGCGGGCAGCGGTGGTGTGCCGTCCGCGACCGTATCCGGGCTCGTAAACATCTGGCTCCCCGAGGGCGACATACCCATCCCTGGGGCGACGGTGTCGGTGTTTGGGACCCAGATCGCGACCACAAGCGATGCGGACGGGCGGTTTAACCTCGAAAACGTGCCTCATGGCGAGATCTTCTTCACGACCATGGCAGACGGACACTGGGGGTTTGCCGACAGTTACTACGTCCCGCAACAGACCACAGATCCGATCGCCCTGATGCTCCTGCCCGACGACTACATCGCCGCCCAGGCGGACGAGCTAGGGCGTACGTTTTCGGACTCCGATTCGTTGTTAGAAATCAATTTCTATCTAGGTGCGCAAGGAGGAGAAACCGGCACGATCAGCGCGCCGAGTGACGCTCCGTTTACCCTCGGACCGGGCGGACATCCGATCGCGCAGCCCGGTGTCATCGTGGACGGGCTCGGCGCTGCTCCGCTGATCTTCTCGTCGGTGAAGACCGAAGACGGGCCACTCACCGTCAACGTGGCAGGAGTAGACGGCGTGACGACTTGCGTGGTCGATGAAAATCCCGGAACGACCTATCCGTTGATTCCAAAGACAATCACGATTGCGGACGCTTACTGCGCCCCGGCGCAATAGCAAAAGACCGGCCGAGTACCATCTTGGCACCCATGGTCCACTCGAGCGGCCCATCCGGCGTCCCCTGTCTAGAACTTTCCGCTGTTCGCCCATTCCGAACGCGGAGCGATGGTCTCGATGTTG
>SHLP01000235.1 GCA_004283055.1 Deltaproteobacteria bacterium | reverse complement strand
CATGCGTACAGTCATCCACTTCGACATGGACGCGTTTTTCGCGTCGGTGGAGCAGCTGGACAACCCGGATCTGCGGGGGCAGCCGGTCTTGGTGGGTGCGCGCTCGCGTCGCGGGGTGGTGACCGCGGCTTCCTACGAAGCGCGTCCGACGGGAGCTCGCTCGGCCATGTCGATGGTGGAGGCGCTGCGGCGCTGCCCGGACGCCACCGTCGTCCCGCCCAGGCGCGCGCGGTACTTGGAGGTGAGCAGCGAGGTTTTTGGCGTTTTTCGACGGTTTACGCCGCTGATCGAGGGGCTGTCGGTCGATGAGGCCTTCCTCGACGTGACCGGCAGCCGAGCCCTGTTCGGCGAGGGGCACGAGATCGCGCAGCGCATCAAGGACGAAGTTCGCTCTCTCATCGGGCTGACCGGCTCCGCAGGGGTCGCGGCGAACAAGTTCGTGGCGAAGATCGCCAGCGACCTCGATAAGCCCGATGGGCTGACCGTGGTTCCCCGAGGTGGCGAGGCGGAGTTTCTTGCGCCGCTGCCTCTCGAGCGGATGTGGCGAGTGGGGCCAAAGGCGAGGGTGAGGCTCAGGGCGGCGGGTCTGCAGACCATCGGGGACCTCGCGCGCAGCGACCTGCGGACGCTCGAGCACCTGCTGGGGAGCTGGGGTCCGGTGGCGCGCGCGCTTGCGAGCGGGATCGACGAGCGGCCCGTGGTGGTAGGCGCGCCGCCCAAGAGCCTTGGAACCGAGTCGACCTTCGAAGAGGACCTGATGACGATGGATGCGCTGCTCAAGCCCATCCTGCAGCAGTCGATGCAGGTGGCCGATCGCTTGGTGAACAGAGGCCTATGGGCGCAGGTGGTCACGCTGAAGCTCAAGTACAGCGATCATCGAATACGCACTCGGCAAGCGCGTCTCGCGCGGGCGGTGTCCGACACCGACGCGATCTTTAAAGCCGCGACTGAATTGCTGTCGCGCTTCGACGCTATCGAGGACGGCATTCGCCTCACCGGAGTGTCGGTATCATCGCTGACGAAGGAGCCGGACGCCGAGCTCTTTCCCGACACCGAGCGCGAGCGTCGCGAGCGTTTGGCCGCTACCACCGGCGCACTCCGCGAGCGCTTCGGCAAGGCAGGTGTCACCCGTGCTTCCCTGATCGCCGACCCGCTCGACGCCGGCGATTCCCATCGCTAGAAAAGTCGCACAATCACGGTATCAGCAAGTTCGTTTCCAAGTCGCGTTGACACGATTCAGTGGGCCCTCTAGGGTCCTTTCGTTGCGTACAACACGCAATGCTCCTGGAGCCACACCGGATGAACGCACGACACACAAAGTTCATCTTCGTCACAGGGGGTGTTGTCAGCTCCATCGGAAAAGGTCTTGCTGCCGCTTCGATGGGCGCGCTCCTCGAGGCACGAGGACTACGGGTCACCAACATGAAGTTGGACCCGTACATCAACGTCGATCCCGGCACGATGTCGCCGTTTCAGCACGGCGAGGTTTTCGTGACCGACGACGGCGCCGAAGCAGACCTCGACCTCGGTCACTACGAGCGCTTCACCAAAGCGACCATGACCAAGGCGAACAATTTCACCACCGGCAAGATCTACGACTCGGTCATCGCCAAAGAGCGTCGCGGCGAATACCTCGGGGCGACGATTCAGGTGATTCCGCACATCACGGACGAGATCAAATCTCGGGTCCGGGAGGCCACGCGTGATGTCGACGTGGCGATCGTCGAGGTGGGCGGCACGGTCGGTGACATCGAGTCGCTGCCATTTCTCGAGGCGGTTCGACAGCTGCGGGGCGAGCTTGGTCCACAGAACAGTGTTTCCGTTCACGTTACGCTCATCCCGCACATCGCGGCGGCAGGTGAGCTCAAGACCAAGCCCACCCAGCACTCGGTGAAAGAGCTTCTCGGCCTCGGGATCCAGCCCGAGATCTTGCTCTGCCGCGTGGATCGCGAGCTGCCGCACAAGCTCAAAGAGAAGATCGCGCATTTCTGCAACGTACCGGTCAAAGCAGTGATCGCCGCGCCTGATGTGAAAGTGATCTACGAGCTTCCGCTGACGCTGCACGAGCAGGGGCTCGATCGCCTGCTCGCCGAGCGGCTCAACATCTGGTCACGAGACCCCGATCTATCGGTTTGGCGCCGAACCGTGGACCGCTACATGGCTCCCGGCCGAGGACACGTTTCGATTGCGCTCGTCGGCAAGTACGTGCACCTGCGAGATTCGTACAAGTCGCTCCACGAGTCGTTGGTGCATGCGGCGCTCGAGTGCGACGTGAAGCTGGACCTCGACTACGTCGATAGCGAAGAGCTCGAAGGCGAGGACCTCGAGGCGCGTTTGGGCCGACACGACGCGATCCTGGTGCCCGGCGGTTTTGGTGACCGCGGCTCGGAGGGCAAGATTCAAGCGATCGAGTTTGCACGAGAGAAGGGGATTCCGTTCTTCGGTATCTGTCTTGGAATGCAGATGGCCGTGGTGGAGTATGCGCGAAACGTTTGTGGGCTCGACGGAGCGAACAGCGCCGAGTTCGATCAAAGCGCAAAGCACCTCGTCGTCGACATCATGCCCGATCAGCGTGACATCGAGTCCAAGGGCGCGACGATGCGGCTCGGGGCCTACCCCTGCATGATTCAGCCGGGGTCTCTGGCCGCGCAGATTTACGGAACCGCCCAGATCAGCGAGCGGCACCGGCACCGCTACGAGGTCAATAACGCATACCGTGACCCGCTCGAAGAGGGCGGGCTGGTCCTGTGCGGGGTCTCACCGGACGAGCGCCTCGTCGAAATGGTGGAGCTTCCGGGCCACCCCCACTTCGTTGGCTGCCAGTTCCACCCCGAGTTCAAGAGCAAGCCGCACCAGCCCCATCCGCTGTTCACCAGCTTCGTACGGGCTGCGGTCGAGCACCATGCCCGCCAGGGGCAGTCGCTGGGCGGCGCATCCGAGGCGCACGTCAACTGAAGCCAGAGTCGTTTTTGAGAGCGATTCGACTTAATCGGTCCGTCGAGGTCTCTTTTTTTTTGCGAGGCCGTGCCCACGTTCTATTCTGCGCCGCATGACTAAACATTGGAGTGGGGTAGTCGTGCTCGCCTTGGCGTTAACCGCCTACGGGTGCGGTGAAACAGCAAACGGCGGCAACATTGGCGGCAATGGCGGCGATGGCGGCAGCGGCGGCATGGCTGGCATGGGCGGCGGCATGGCCGGCATGGGCGGCGACGGCGGCATGGGCGGCGACGGCGGCATGGGCGGCGACGGCGGCATGGGGGGCATGCCTGACCTTTGCATGGACGTCGATTGCAGCGATGCCAACGAGTGCACGCAGGATGTCTGCGAGCCGGCGGACGGCACCTGCTCCAATCCAAACGAGGCGGACGGAACGACCTGCGACTTCTCGGGGCTTCCGGGAATCTGCGCGGCCGGCGTCTGCGAGGATGCGATGCTCTGTGCGGACGTGGACTGCAGCGACGGCAACGAGTGCACGCAGGACCTCTGCGATACGGCGGACGGCACCTGCTCCAACCCGGCCGAG
>SHLP01000111.1 GCA_004283055.1 Deltaproteobacteria bacterium | reverse complement strand
TGCAAGACAGCAACCACCCCAGATTGGCGCGAGTTCCGAGGCGAGGCTTGCGTGGTCAAAGCCCCCAAGTGCATCCGACCACCCTTGCAAGCCGAGCCGTTCGGCGCAGCCCCGTGTCGCGCTTTTTTCCGCGCCCCGATCTCAAGTCGCGATAGAATCACTAATGTAAGTAGGAATGATCCCCGAGGATTGGATCATCAGGTCGGCGGTTTCGGGCAGCGTGTTGCCCGAGAGGACTAGGGTGCTGTCGAAACCGTACGTGTTCGAACCGATGATGTCGGTACGCAAGGTGTCGCCCACGAAGAGGACGTCGCGCTTGGTGATGTTCGGGAGCTCTTTGCGGGCGCGCGCCAGTGCGTAGGCGAACATCATCGAATCGGGTTTGCCGAAGCGGACGAAGGTCTTTTCGGTTATTTGCGAGAGCAGGCCGCCGAGGCTGCCGACGGCGATGGCGATCTCGTTGCCCTTCATCGGGTAGGTGATGTCCGCGTTGGCGACGATGACCGGTACGTTCGTGCGCCGGATCAAATTCAGCGTGGCGTTTACGTCACGGAACCAGTCGAAACCCTCGTCGTCGAGCAAGACGATGGCAACGATGTTGTCTCGCGGGCTGCAGTCCGAAATTTCAACGGGAATTTTGCCGGCGATTTCGATGTAGTGCGCGGATTCCGGCTTGCCCAGGTAGGCGACCTTGCCGTACGGGATTTGGTGTTCGAGGTACTCGGCCGCCAAGAGCCCCGAGGAGATGTAGCGATCGGCTGGCAAGAGCTCGCGGCCGGCCTGCGCAGAGTATCGCTCGGCCATGGACTCGGGCGAGCGAGACGAATCGTTGGTGACGACGAAGACCTCTTTGCCCGCGTCGATCAGAGAGGTAACCACCTCCAAGGCGCCGTCGATGAGCCCGCTCGCGCTCTTCAACACACCATAGGCGTCGAGAAAAATGACGGAGTACCGCTCGGCCGTCTCTCGGAACGAAACCACATCCATAGGACGGACATATTCGTTTCGCGGCGAGCGGTCAATCGTCGCTGCCGCGGCGTTTCCGAAGCACGATTAGCACCAGCAGGACGGTGAGAATCGTCGCCACGCCCACCACGGCGAGAACCTCGATCAGGCGAACGAAGAAGTGATCGATCAGGCCCTTGCCGACGTCGTTCAGGCTGCCCGTCACGGTGACCAGCTGCGAGTCGAGCTCGTCCATCACCGAAATGCGCTCCTCCTCGACGGCCGCCAGAATCATGGCGCGCTCTTCGGCAATGGCTTCGAACACCGCAAGGCGCTCGCTCTCGACGGCGTCGAGAAGCGTCGACACCTGCCCGTCCACCGTCGATTCAAACTGGTCCAAGAAGCCGTTGACGTTCTCCAAGGTGACGACCAGCTCATCGACGGGGTCCGCGAGCCGTTCCTCGAACAGCGAGTTGGTCAGATACTCGACCTGCCAGCGCATCTCGGAGGGCAGCTGCGTGGTGAGGATCCCGAGCCTGTCGTTGAGGTCGCGAAATTGGTCCTCGATGCTGCCGACGGCCTTGAGGCCGCCTTGCTTTTCGGCGGGGACGAGTGCGGCCAGGTCTGCGCGAGCCGTGGGCCGCGCGAAAAGCCGGCCCTCGATCGGGTTCCTGTCAACCCAGGCGTCGACCTTCGCGCTGAGGTCTTCGAACGCTTCGGGTTCCATCACCGACGAGGCGATATCTCTGATATCGTGCTCCAGCCGCTCGCTGGTCTGGACGGCCATGGCCTGCTGACCGGCAAACGCGTCTTTCCCTCCACCGTCGGTGAAGTGCTTGCGCTGCTGCCCGGCGAGTGCCCAGAGCTCGATCATGCCGGCGAAAGGGTCGCGGTCAAACGAGGCGCCGCGCGCCTGGGACGCGGCCCACATCTGCCATTGGTACGCATACTCGAACACCTCGAGCCTGTCGCTTGCTTCGACGATGTCCAAGACGGTCGTCGACACGAGATGCCCGAAGCGGGCGGCGTACTCGTAGTCGATGGCCCGCAGCTGCGGCACGGTCACGTCTTGCTTCGCCATGTTTGCCATGAGCGACGGCTTCGATGGGGTCGTGCTGCAGCCCGCGAGAGAGGCGAGCGAGGCTGCTGAAGCGAGCAGCAAAACTGTAGGGGCGGTCAGGCGCACGGGGGGTCCTTCGGGTTCGAATTAGGCGATGCGTCGTAGCGCGAGCGCTGCCCCCGCGAACAAGAGCAGCACCCAGCCGAAAGCCGCATGCTCGCCGGGGCCGGGGGATGCGCTGCAGTTGTCTCTCCGGCGGGCTTTGCGATCGTTGCTCTTGGGGCGCGCGCTCGCGTCGCCGAGCTCCTGTGTAGGCTTCCCGAGGAAGTCGAGGTCTTCCTCAGCGTTGGCGACGAGCGCGGTCCGGCTGCAGAGGCTCACGCGCATCGGGTCGGCTTCGTCCCGGTCGGCGTAGACGAGGTAGCGTTCGCCTTTCACGAAGCGGTAGCCGCAGGCCGCGCTGGTACCCGCGGTACGAACCTCGACCTGCTCGCCAACTTCGCCTTTCCAAACCTCGCTGACCCGCAGCGTGATTTCGATGCCACCAAACTTCGTTGCCGTGTTCGGCTCGATCTTGGTGACCTCGCCGATGAAGACCGCGTAGGCGGAGGAGAGGCCTTCGGCAGGGGTGAGCTTCATGCATGAGCAGGCCCGGGCCTCGCTGCTGTGGCTGAAGCTCGCGAGACCGATCAAAAACACCAAGAGCCAACGCATGACGGCCTTGTAGCACGGCCCGGACCCAGGTCCGAGGGGGCCTTTGACACCGCTTTGGGGGGCGGCTACATAGGCCGCCCGCGTGGCGAACACGCCGTGACGGGTCTTGAAATCTTTGCTTCTTGGAGAGGTGGCCGAGTGGTCGAAGGCAGCCGCTTGCTAAGCGGCCGTGCGGTGTAGAGCCGTACCGGGGGTTCGAATCCCTTCCTCTCCGCCAGCTGGGGCGCTTGACGCTCTAAACGGGGCGGCTACCGTGCTTGCCCCGTGGTGACGAAGTCACTTTACGGGGCGCGCCCCGGGGACTCATAGCTCAATTGGATAGAGCACCGGCCTACGGAGCCGGGGGTTGGAGGTTCGAGTCCTCCTGAGTCCGCTACTCGACGGGGTACACCGTGACGCTGGCTTCGTCGCGTTGGGCGGCGAGGACGGCGCCGGTGATGATCGAGCTGACGAAGAGGCCGACGCCGGTGTAGAACATGCCGCCGTAGCGGATTTGGTCGCCGTAGTAGGGGTCCGCGCGGTAGTCGATCGAGGAGAACATGAGCGCCATGCCGGCGATGGAGCCCGCGACGAAGGTGATCCAGCCTGCTCGGCGCAGGCGGCTCTTGTCGACGTAGCGGCCTTCGATGACCGACTCGACGCTGAGGTCGATGGGCTGTGCGACGTCGACGGGCCTGCCGCCGTCGAGCGAGAGGGCGAAGCGATGCCTGCCCGAGAGGAGGGTCGCATCGCAGGGCGTTTCGCAGATCGGCTGATAGGACTTGGTGACGACCTCTCCGTAGTAGGGTGCGACGCCGTAGCCCACGCCGTAGCCGCCCCAGCCCCAGCCGGGACCACCCCAGCCGTAGCCATAGCCGTAGCCCACGCCGAAGCTGACGCCGCTGACCGAGGAGTAGATGCCGCCCGTTCGCAGTTGAAACGAGACGCCGTCGGTGGGCGATTGGAAGTGCGTCGGCACGGGGACCCCGGTCAGCATGACGCGGCCCGGTGCGGGCCGGCGGAGAATGACGCCGGTGGAGGGCTGTTGCAGCGGGGGTGCTTGCGGCGGGGAATCGATGACGACGATCGAGGACGGCTGGTCTTTGGGCTGGCTCGAGGGCGCTTGTGCGAAGGCGGCCGCCGGCCCGAAAGCCATGGCGAGTGAAAAGATGGCGAGCGAATGACGCATGCTTTGCTTCATCGTGATGTACTTCGCCTTGCCCCGCTTTCTTTCTTATAGCGCAAAAAAAGGCCCCGCCACACGTCGGTTACCGCTACCGTTGCTCCCTTCCAGGCCTGGCGGGTTTCACGGGCCGACGTTGGCAGGACCATAACGCGGAGCCCCCTCATTGGGAGCGCCGATCGGCGGAGAGGAAGGGATTCGAACCCCCGGTACCTTTCGGTACACACGATTTCCAGTCGTGCACCTTCGACCACTCGGTCACCTCTCCTGGCGGAGTCCGCCTTCCTGTTCGCTTCAGCCACTGCTTTGTGGGCAGGGGCGTCTGCGGTCGTCAACTTGTACGTCAAAGAACGTGGCGGAGAGCAAGGGATTCGAACCCTTGGTACCTCTCGGTACACGTGATTTCGAATCACGCACCTTCGACCACTCGGACAGCTCTCCGCGGCGGAAGCTAGCAAAACGTTTTGGGGTGTCAACGAGGGTTCCGGGGCTTGTTCTTGGCGCGAATTGCGGAGAAAAACTCGCTCAGCAGCGCGCTGCACGCATCGCCGAGGACGCCGGGCACGCACTCGAAGCTGTGGTTGAGACGCGCGTCGCTTCCGATGGTGTAGAGGGTTTTGGTAGCGCCTGCTTTTGGGTCGTCGCAGCCCCAGATGACTCTCGGGACGCGCGCGTTGACCAGCGCACCGGCGCACATGGGGCAGGGCTCGAGGGTGACGTAGAGCGCGGTGTCGATGAGTCGCCAGCTGCCGAGGTGCTTGGCCGCTTCGCGAATCGCGATCATCTCGGCGTGCTGGGTGGGGTCCTGCGAGGACTCGCGCTCGTTGTGACCGCGTCCGATGATTTGTTCGTCGTGTACGATCACGGCGCCGACCGGGACTTCGCCCTTGGCCTCGGCGAGGCGTGCTTCGGCGATGGCCGCCTGCATCCAGCGCTCGTCTGTGCGTTCGCTGTTCATCGGCCGGCTCGGGTTTCGCGGTACCAGGCGGCGAGCGCGGCCAGGCCCTGCTCGCGGGTGACGATGGGCTGGTAGCCGAGGTCTTTTTTGGCTCTGTTCATTTCAAAAGCGCTGGTGTGCCCCCTGCGGATCGCGCGGGTCGGGTGCAGCGACGATAGCCCGGACCTCGCCGCAAACCAGCCCCAGCGGTACGGGCCGCCGCTCCGCGGTGCGTTCCATTCGAGGGCGGCGCTGAGCTCGGTGAAGAAGTCGCGCGAAACCGAGAGCTCGGCGTCGACAACGTAGTAGACGTTGCCGGTGACGATTTTCGTTTCGAGGGCGCAGCGCACGGCGTGCGCGAGGTTTGCGATGTAGGTCGTCGACAAGAGTTTTTTGCCGCCGCCGAGGATTCGAATGCCGCCTCGCTCGGCCTCGGCTTCCCACGCGGGGAGGTTGGTGGTGTCTCCTGGGCCCCAAACCAGAGAAGGGCGGAGCACCGAGGTTCGGAAACCGCGCCGGCCTGAGACGCGGACGAGCTCTTCGCCTCGAAGCTTGGTTTGTGCCAGCGCGCCGTAGGGCCGAGGCGGGGCGGCGTCCTCGTTCCAGAACGAGCGGGGCCCGTCGTAGAGGGTCACATCGGCGCAGGAGATGTGAAGGAGGCGGCGGCAACCGGCTTTCCTTGCCGCGTTGATCGCGTTTTCGGTGCCGGCGATGTGGGCCCAGCCTAGGTCGTCCGGTGCGGCGGCGGGATCGGCGATGCCGGCTGCGTGCACCAAGGCGTCACACTGGGCAGCGGCCGTCGCCAAACGGTTGGGGTCGCTCAGGTCGCCGACGATGCGCTCGACGTCTTGGAGAGATCGCGAATCGCTGCCCTCGCGGACGTAGGCCACGACTTCGTGGCCCGCCGCCTGCAGGTCGCGCAGGACGGCGCCCCCGATGAATCCGGTTGCCCCTGTAACCAGACAGCGCACGCCCGTCTTGTAACAGGAAGCGACCGGTTCACAAACCGCTACGCGGCTTTGCGCGCTGCTTGGGCCGGCGCTTGGAGCTGCGCGACGAGGGTATCTCGAAGCTTGTGGTCTTTCTCAATGGCGTCGCGGGCGTTCTCACGGCCCTGCGCGATGTTCTTGCCGCCGAAGCGATAGTACGAGCCGCTCTTTTCGACGATGGCCGCCTCGACGGCCCGGTCGAGCAGGTCACCCACCGCGTCGATTCCCTTGCCGTAGCGAATGTCGAACTCGGCCTTGCGGAAGGGGGGCGCGAGCTTGTTCTTGACGACTTTGACGCGGGTCCGGTTGCCGAGCACCTCGTCGCCCTGCTTGACGGCGCCGATGCGGCGGATGTCGAGGCGGACCGAGGCGTAGTACTTGAGCGCATGGCCGCCGGTGGTGGTTTCCGGCGAGCCGAACATGACGCCGATTTTCATGCGGAGCTGGTTGATGAAGACGATCGTCGTGCCGGTGCGATGCGCGGTGCCGGCGAGCTTTCGAAGCGCCTGGCTCATGAGCCGGGCCTGGAGGCCCATGTGCGAGGCGCCCATGTCGCCGTCGAGCTCGGCCTGCGGCACCAGGGCGGCGACCGAATCGATCACCATGAGGTCGACCGTGCCGCTCCGCACCAGGATTTCAGCGATGTCGAGCGCCTGCTCGCCGCTGTCGGGCTGGCTCACGAGCAGCTCCTTGGCGTTCACGCCGAGGTTTTGGGCGTAGTGGATGTCGAGGGCGTGCTCGGCGTCGATGAAGGCCGCGACGCCACCCGCCGCCTGGCACTGTGCGATCGCGTGTAGGGTGAGCGTCGTTTTGCCGCTCGACTCGGGCCCGAACACCTCGACGACGCGGCCCTTTGGGTAGCCTCCGCAGCCGAGGGCCTCGTCGAGCGATGGGCTGCCCGTCGGGATGCAGGGGACGCGCTCGGCTTTGCGGTCGCCGAGCCGCATCATCGCGCCTTTGCCGAACTGCTTTTCGACGGTTTGGAGAAGCGCGTCGACGGCCTTGAGGGGTTGTTTCATTTGCATGTGCTCCTTGTTGGTGTCGGTGGGTTGCTGGTCGATCGAGGACGCCTCAGGCGGGCTCGCGATCGAGGACGCGGTACTGCAGGGCCTCGGCGGTGTGCGCAGCGAGCACCTCGGCTGCGCCATCGAGGGCAGCGATGGTGTGGGCAACCCGGAGCGCCTTTAGATAGGCCCGGGCGCTCATCTTCAGGCGCTCGACGCCGAGCTCGAGCAGCGTGAGCGCGTCTTGGGCGACGTTCTCGGTGAGAGATTCGATGCTGGACCGCGCGCCGGACGATGTGAGGCGCTCGCGCGCCCGTTCGACGCGCTGCTGGACCGCCTTGGACGCCTCGCCGCGCGAGGCTTTGCGCATGGTGCGTGCGCTCACCCGCGGCACCGCGACCTGAAGGTCGAAGCGGTCGAGGAGGGGGCCGGAGACTCGACCGCGGTAGCGCGCGATTTGCAGCTCGCCGCATCGGCAAAAGCGCGTGGGGTCGCCGTGGTAGCCGCAGGGGCAAGGGTTCATGGCGGCGACGACCATCGGCTCGGCGGGGAGGCGCACACGCTGGCGGGCTCTCGAGATGACGACTTCGCCTTCCTCCATGGTCGTGCGGAGGGTTTCGATCGCGTCTCGGCGGAACTCGGGGAGCTCGTCGAGAAAGAGGACGCCGCGGTGGGCGAGTGTCAGCTCGCCGGCGCGAATGGGCTCGCCTCCGCCCACGATGGCGGCGGCGCTTGCGGTGTGATGCGGCGCGCGGAAGGGCCGCTGACGCCCGGTGAGAATGCGGGGCGCGCGAAGCCCCGCCGAGCTGGCAATGGTGGCGATTTCGAGAGCCTCTTCGGAGCTCGGCGGCGGCAGGATCGAAGGAAGGGCGCGCGCGAGCATGGTTTTGCCTGCGCCCGGGCTTCCGATGAGGAGCATGTGGTGGCCCCCCGCTGCGGCGATTTCGAGCGCGCGCCGAGCGGCCTCTTGGCCTCGGATGGCGCCGAGGTCGCGCTCCGGCTCGGCGTCGGGGCTGGCTTCGAGGATCGCAGCGTCGCCGGCGACGTCGGGGAGGGGCGCTTCGCCGCTCAGCCAGCGAACCACGGCCCCCACGTGCGGCGCGGCCAGCACCGACACCCCCTCGACCAGCATCGCCTCGTGGCGATTGCCTTCCGGGATGATCGCGTTTTGAAGACCGGCCTGCCGCGCGCTTCGCAGCAGTGCGAGCACACCGCGCACCGGGCGAAGCTCGCCCGAAAGTGAGAGCTCGCCGACGAGGAGGGTGCTCGGCAGCTCCTGCGCCGAAACCCCCTCACACGCCGCCAGAATCGCCGCCGCGATGGCGAGGTCGAGCCCTGCGCCTGTCTTTGGGACATCGCCCGGGGCGAGGTTTAAAACCAGATGCCGCGGCGGAAACGCAAAGCCAATCGACGAAAGGGCGGCGCGCACCCGAATCCGGCTCTCGCGGACGCCACGCTCCGGCAGCCCCACGATGTCAAACCCTGGCAGGCCTTCACCGAGCCGCACCTCGACTTGAACGGGATGGGCTTCGATGCCGATGAGGCACGCGGCATGCGCAGTGGCGAGCATGCGGGAAGGGAGAGCACGGAGCGTGCCAAGGCTTGGGTGACAGACTTCGGGCACTTAGGTCGACGCGCGCGACCGGATCCACCACCACCGCCACCGCCCGCCAGTCCGAGTGACAGCGTCAGTGACAGTGCCAGAGCCAGCGCCAGTGACAGCGCCAGTGTCAGTGCCAGAGCCAGCGCCAGTGACAGCGCCAGTGACAGCGTCAGCGCCGTGAGGATCCGTTTTTCGCGGTGTTGGAACTAAGTAGCTAGAAAGATTGAGCTTTTAGAGGGGGAGCGTGTCCCTTAGTTTTGCGTAGGTTCGGAGGAAGGGTTCGATGCTCAGCTCGCGGCCTAGGTAGCTGAAGTCTTGGATTTCTAGGTAGATGCCGTAGTCGGGGCGGGAGTCGAAGTAGCGGAAGTCGAAGGAGAGGGCTTTGCCGAGGGATACGCCGCCTCGGACGACTTCGGGGTAGCCGGCGTTTTCGATCGTTCGCGCGAGCTCGCGCATGCCGCGCTGGAAGATGCCGACGTGGTGGAAGGCGATGTCGGTGTCGGCGAGCTCGCGGGCGTAGTGCTGCGTTCCTTTGCCGGGCCCGAGGAGCTCGACTTGCCGGTCGCCCGCGTAACCGAGCGCGAGCTCGAGTTTGCAGCCTTTGATGCGCTCGCCGCGTTCGACCCAGTTGGGCGCGGGAATCGTCACGTGCAGGAACGGGCCGGCGCCCAGGGCTTCGGCGCGCCGGACGCACTGCGCGACGTCGCGGCAGGCGATCGCGTATTGCTGCGGGAACTTCAGGCCCAGTCGGGCGAACACGTCGCGCGGGATTCGTTCTTCGACGTGGGGGAGCGAAAATTCCTTCAGCACGTCGTCCAGCACGCGGTTGCTCGTTTCCATTTCGTCTCTTTAGAGGTAGCTCTTGGCGGCCTTGAGGGCTCGGCGAACGGTCGTGATCGCCCGGTAGGCGTCGGGGAGGCGGGGCTTTTTGCCTTCGACCAGGGCGTGGTGGCGGGAGTGCGCGAGGATGAGCGGCGTGAGGGTGGGGCCGATGTATTTCATGACGTGTCGCGCCGCACCGAGCTCGGCCGACACTTCTTCGAAGTACTCGTCCGCACCGCGGCGCTGGTAGTCTAGGATCGCCTGGGACGCCTCGGAGTCGACCCAGTCGGTTAAGAAGAGCGCGTCGCCGAAGGCCGACCTCGGCAGGGGAGGGATGCCCATGGCGCCGAAGGCCATGTTCATGAACTCGCGGTACCGGTAGCGATTGCGCGAGCCGCCGCCGAGGCAAAGGGTGCGGCCGGCCACCTCGTCGACGAGCAGCGAGTTGACGATGCCGAGCGCCTGGTCCTTGGGGTGCGTGAACTCGACCCGCATGTCGGGGTGCATGTCGAACACGAAGGGGGAGAGGGCGCCCGGCGCGACGGGCGGTGTCATGGCGATGCGAAAGATGACGGTCTGCAGGCTCGAGCTCCGGAGCATCGCTTCGCATTCCGCTTTTTGACGCGAGTAGTTGTCGCTCGGCGCGATCGCTTCGTCGGCGCGCCGCGGGCCGTCGACCTCGGCGTTGCGTCCCCAGATCGCGGCGGTCGAAGTGAAGGTTAGGCGTGGAGGCCGTGCTTGCGCTTCGCAGGCCGCGATGATCGCGCGGGTGGCGACCACGTTGACGGCGTATCCGGCGGCCTGGTCGACGTCGGTTCCCGGAGGCACCATCGCCGCCAAGTGAATGACGTGGTCGACGCCCGAAACGACCTCGGAGACCAAGGCTTCGTCGCAGATGCTGCCGAAGCGCATCTCCACGCGACCGGCCCAGCGTGCGGCGGTCTTGCGGCAGCCCGCGCTGTCCAAATCCACGGCCCGGACGGCGTACCCGCGCTCCAGCAGCAGGTCGACCACGTTGGCGCCGATGTTCCCGCAGGCGCCGGTGACCAGGACCCGCTTCACGAGAGCTCCTTTTTGAGCTGGCCGAGGGCCACGTGAAAGGCCTCGACGGTGTGCTCGATGTCTTCGTCGCTGTGCGCCGCGGAGATGAAAAACTTCTCGGCTGCTTTGAGCACGCCCTGCTGAAGCAGAAGATCCGAGAAGCGGATGTTCTTGTAGAAGTCCGAGCCTTTGGCCGAGCGATGGTCGTAGGGCTCGTCCTTGGTGAACCAGATTTCGAACACGCTCGGGACGCCCGTGACGCAGGCTTCGATGCCCACCTGCGCGATCGCGTCGCGAAGGCCCGCCCGCACCCTGGTCCCGACTTCTTCTAGGCGCTCGTAGACGCCCGGCTTCTCGAGCTCGTCGATGATGGCGCAGGCGACGCTGGCGCAGACCGGGTTCGAGGAGAAGGTGCCGGTCTGCATCGAGTAGGGGAGCATTTGAAGGCGACGCTTCGGGTTGGCGATCGCCATGAGGTCCTCGCGCCCGCAGAGCACGCCGAGCGGAAGCCCGCCGCTGATCGCTTTCCCGAGCGCGCAGAGGTCGGGCGTGACGCCGTACGTCGCCTGCGCGCCGCCGAGCCCCATCCGAAACCCGGTCACGACTTCGTCGAAGATCAGCGGGATGTCGTAGTTCGCGGTGACCTCGCGAACGCCTTGCAAGAAGCCCGGCCTGGGCTCGAAGGTTCGCTGGACGGGCTCGACGATGACGCCGGCCAGCTCGTCGTGGTGCTTTGCGATGATCGCAGTCGTCGCTTCGAGGTCGTTGAACGGTGCCACCAGCACCTCGTGGCTCACCGAGCGGGGGATGCCGTGGGTGTTGGGGATCGCGTTCGGAAAGGCGGGCGCGCCCATCGTCCACTGATTGCTCATCATCGCGTAGTCGTTCATGCCGTGGTACGCGCCTTCGAACTTCAGGATCTTGTCGCGCTTGCGGTAGACGCGCGCCAGGCGCATCGCAAAAAACGTCGCCTCGCTGCCGCTGCTGTGCAGGCTGAGCATCTCGGCGCAGGGCACGTGCTCGAGGACTTTTTTGCCGAGCCGGACGGCGTGCTCGTTGACGATGAGGTGCGAGGTCCCGCCTTCGGGGACGGTTCGGAGAGCTTCGAGGACCGCGGGATGCGCATGCCCGAGGACGTGCGGGCCCGAGCCGAGCAGGTAGTCGATGTATCGGTTTCCGCTCACGTCCCAGATCTGGCTGCCCTGGGCCTTCCCGACGCAGAAGTTCAGGTCCGGATCGAAGGTGAGGCAGCGCGTCGAGGTCGGGAACATCCGCTCGGCGTCGGCGATGAGCGCGCGCTCTTCGTCGGTTCGCTTGATCACGCGGCGCTCCTCTCTCGCTTGTCGAGCACCCGGGGGAACTGTTTCAAGTATTCGGCGTAGCGCTCGTGAATCTGCGCCGGCGACTGGCCGAAATCGTCGCGGGTGTAGTTGTGCGTTCCGAACTGCCCGGGCTTGTGGGCCTCGCGCCAGGCGCTGAGCGCCTTCTTGGCGCGCTCGGAGAACGGCTGGTCGAAGCGGGCGTAGGCCTTGGCGACCTCGCCGATCGGGTCGGCCATGAAGTCGTCGAAGTAGATGTCGTGAAACTGATGCTCGCGGCCTTTGCGAAGCCGCATGCCATTTTCAACCGCCCGCGCCCAGGCTTCTTTCTGCTCGAGCGCGATGCTCGGCCGATCCACGTCCTTTTCGAAGAGCGACCGAAAGTGCGCGCAGAGGCTCACGTAGGAGGGCAAGACATCGGCGGGGTCGCGGTGGGTCCAGATGATGCACGCATCCGGGTAGGCCTCGAGGAGCGCGTCGAGGTTGCGCATGTGCACCGGGTACTTGAGGAGCCAGCGCTTGTCGGGTTCATAAGACCCGATGAGCTGCATGATGCGCTTGTGCCGCTGGTAGGTCTCGCGGTGGATGGTGTTCATGTACCAGTCCGAATAGGTCGGCACCGTCGAGACGACCTCGAAGCGGTCGTCGCTGAAGCTCTGCCCCAGGATGCGACCCGATTCATCGGGGCCGTCGGCCATCATGAAGTGAATCGACTCGAGCATGCTCTTGCCCGCCTGGTACATCATGTCGAGCTCGATGCGCGCGTGCTGAAAATCGGTCGCGGCTTCCCAAGAGGCGCGGGGAGGGCGAGGCTGCGGATGAAGCGCGAGCCAGTACTGAAGGCACTGCATGTCCGGGTTGGCGCCCATCAGGTAATGGAGGGCCGTGCTTCCGGTGCGCACCATCCCGGTGATGATGATGGGCCGCTCGATTGCGATCTCGGCCGAGTCGGGCCGCATCTCGAACCAGCGCTCGGTGTGCAAGCGGGCGGCGAGCAGGCCGACGGTCTGGTAGACGGCGGTCATCTTCCCGGTGGTGTGCAGGCGCGCCTCGCGGTCGTAGGAGTAGAGCAGGCGCCGAAGGCCTTCGAGGTAGCTCGGGTCCCCGAACTGGTCGTAGCCGTCGAC
>SHLP01000110.1 GCA_004283055.1 Deltaproteobacteria bacterium | reverse complement strand
GCTTCGACTCGTTTGGAACGGGCAGGTTCGACTCGATGAGGTCGGCCAGTGCGCCCGGTTCACGGACATTGTCCAAAATGTGTAGCGACTCGCGCGATGCCGTCGGGAGGTCGTGGAGCAGTTGACGCGCAGACTCTCTTAGATGTGCCGCCAGGGCTTCGACCTCGACGTCGACCGTCGGCAGCTCGTGGTAACGGTGCACGCGGGCGCGCATCGTCGGGTGCCGGCCGAGCGTTTCTTCGATGCGCATCCGGCTCACGCCTTGCAGAACGACGCTGTACTGACCCGAGTTGAGCCGGATGACCTTCAAGACGCGGGCGATCGTCCCGATGTGATACACCTGCTCGAAGGTGGGGTCCTCGACCTCGGCCTTGTGCTGCGTCACGACCCCGATCGCGGGGCGCTCGCGCCCGCAGGCCTCTTCGATCAGGCGGACCGACCGAGGCCGGCCGACATTGACAGGCACGACCGTGGCTGGGAAGAGGACCGAATTTCGGAGAGGCAGAATGGGTAAGATTGGCTCGGCGCCAGCAGGAAAGATCGAATCAGTCATTGGATTTGCCAACGATATTCGAGATCTACGCCGCCAGCAACGACCCTGCGCAATCCACTAGCGCCCGAGGCGGTCGGCTGGTATCAAAGCGGCGCTCGAGATGCTGGGACGGAGATCGATAGGGGGAGCGGGGCTGCTCGGACTGACCGCGATTGGAGGCTGTCACGGCGGGCTCGCGTTCAATGGGCTGGTATTGCTCGTGAGCGTGGGGATTTTCGTAGGTACGATCCTATTGGACCGGTCGCCCTAGCTGTGGCTATCCCGGAGCTCCGCAGCCTCGAGGAATTCACCCTGGCCGACCTCGAGGCCATTCGGGTCTTGCTGCGCGGAGGGTCGGTTGTCGACTGGCATCGGCTCAATTTCTCGGACCAGCACGAGGCCGAAGCCTTCGTACGCGCACAGGAGATCGACCCGGATGACCCCGCCGACGCGGCTCGGCTGCAGCAGGTCAAGGACGCCGCCATCGACTACCTTCGGCGCCATTTCGATTTTCCCATCCCAAAGCCGGTGGCGAAGAAAGACCTCGTCGACCTCTTGATGCTCGCATCCTCCAAGGGGCATCGGCAGGTCTGCGCCTGCGCGATTCTGAAGGTGATGCACATCATCCATCACCTCGAGGCCCGTGAGCTCCTGTTCCTGCTGCCGACCGCGGACGAGGAGGTCTTCCAGTGGGTGGAGCAGAAGGTCTACCACGTCATGGCCTCGGCCTTGGCCAATGACTTCCCGATTCTCGAGTTCATCGGCGGGCGCAAAAACAAGGATTCGCTCTACACCAAGCTCTTGTCGAAGCCCGAAGTCAGTGCGTCGCAGATCTACGACAAGGTGCGCTTTCGAATCGTAACCCGAAGCTCGCACGACATCTTCCCGGTGCTCAACTACGTTCAGCGCAGCATCGTGCCTTTCAACTTCGTGATCCCGGGTCAGTCGACCAATACGCTGGCGCGCTTCCATGAGATCTGTCGCTCCGAGCCAGCGCTTTCGAAGTACATCTCCGACATGCAGCTTCCGCTCGATCTAGAGGACGGGCTTTCCCCGATCGACAATCGCTTCACGGCGCCGAGCTATCGAGTCGTGCACTTCGTTGCCGACGTGCCGGTTCGAGTCCCGGACAAGGTGCTCGCGGCTGCGCCTCCTGCGATTTCGGAGCTCGGTCATACGATCTTCGTCCAGACCGAGTTCCAAGTCATCGACCGGGCCACCGACGAGAGCAACGAAGCGGGCGACGCGAGCCACCAGGCCTACAAGGCGCGTCAGAAGCTCGCGGTCATGCACCGGCTCAAGGTCGGGCGGTTCAACAAGCCGTAGCGTGGGTTGAGCCGACCAAAAGAAAAGGCCGACACCCAGGGGGCGCCGGCCTTTCTCGTCGTATCCGACTAGCGGACTAGAGACTACATCTCGGGGGCCGGAACGACGCCACCGATGGTGAGCGTCAGCGACAGAGCGTTGCACGCCGTGCCTACGTCGCCCGAGAGGTCATCGTTGATGTCGAGGACCTGCGCTACGACCGCGCTACCGCCGTCGATGAGAAGGTCTGCGATGGCCGCTGCGGTGGTCTGGTCGACCGTGCCGCCGAGGGTGCCGTTGGAGAAGCCTTCGGCCGGCGTGATGGAGACGCGAAGGACCGCGTTGCCAATCGAGCCGTCAACCGCGCTGCCGGGCTCGCCGATCGAGATCGGAAGGTCGCCAAGGGCGCCGCTGGCGCAGACCGCGCCGTCGACCACGGGGCCCACGTTCAAAAGAACCGTGCCAGCCGCCGTGCCGTTGACGAGCAGCTCGACGGTCGCGCAGCCCGCTTCGACGTTCGCGTCGACGCGGAGGCCGAGGTCGATGACGCCAGAGCAAACCGCGTCGTAGAACGCCTGGTTGACGCCGCCGAGGTTACCGCCGACCGTCACGAGGGTCGGAGCCAAGCCTGCGAGTGCGTTGTCCACGCCCATCATGCCTTCGCCCGGTGCGAGGCCGCCGTTGAGGCAGCTGACGCCCGAGCAGCCATCGAGGTCATAGCCGGCGTTGCAGTCGGTGAGGATCTGGAGCTGAGTGAGCTGGTGCGTAACGGTGGTTCCCGTCGTCGCACATTCGGTCGGGTTCTCGAGGCTCTCGGTGCCGTCGCAGACGTCGGCCGTCGGCGGAGTCGCGAGCGCTGGGTCGCAGTTCTCGTCGGTGGGATCGACGTCGCCGTTCGAGCAGCTTGGATCCACCTCGGCGCAGGCCAGTGGGCCGGTGCCGCCAGCGCCGCCCTCGCCGCCGCTTCCGCCGGCCGGTGTCGTGCTGGTATCGTCGCTACACCCGAAGGCCATAAGTGCACCGCCGAGCAGTGCGATTAAAGCAAGTTTGCTGATCTTCATACGTTCTTCTCCTTAGGTCCGGAAGATGCCGGATCCACGTCGCCCCTTTTGCGTGCGCGTGTGTACCACGACTTCCCCCGGATCTACAACCAAGTGAAACAAAGTAAGCGCTCAGCCTATCAGATAAAACGCAGGACGCCCGCGTCATGATCCGAATGTAGCTTCACGCCCCGTCGGCCGAGATCGCTATTTGCCAATTTTCACTGTAATTTCGCGGTTTGCCTGATTGCCGGAGGCATCCAATGCGCGGACGGCAATGATACGGCTGCCACCTGAAATTGCGCCCAGCGGGACGTCGAAGCGCTCATCGGCGCCGTCAAAAACCGAGTCCACCGGGAACACGTCCCGCCACGGACCCGCATCGATCGACATTTGAATCCGCGCAATGGGTCCGAGCGCGTCGACGACTCGGCCCAGCACGCGCCTCTTGCGAACCTTGAGGGCTTCGAGACGCGGTGGATGGTTGTCGACGAGGATGGGCTCGGACATCGCGCTCGAGCGCAGGCTTCGCTGCTCCGGATTGGATTCCTCGTCAGAGGCCTCCACCCGCACGATGTAGTAGCCGTCCGGAATGCTGCCGGTGTCCCACGTGTATTTCGCATCCATCAGCACGCTGTCCTCGGCAAGCATGTCGCGCCAGATCGATTGTCGTTCTTCGCGGTAGGCGATGCGGTAGCGCAGTGGATCGCCGTCTGGGTTCTGAGCCTTCCAGCTCAGGCTCAGCAGGGTCGTGGGCGTCGGCGGCTGCCGCGGCTTCTCGCCTCGCTTCGGAGGGGGCCGGGTCCCCTGCACGTTGGACACACGCGCACGCTGGTTCTGAGGCAGATAAAACACCTGCACCGCGTGAAGGACGGCCGAGGCGTCGTTCGGAAGCTTTGCGCGAACTTGAATGAAGCGCCCGGGCGGGCTCGAGATCACAGCCGGTTGCTTGAGGTTTTTGGACCAGCCGCTCCAGGTGTCACCGGGCTCTTTCGTGTTGCCCGAGCGGGTTTGGAGGACGAAGCGCCCTCGCCCGCGCCACGTGAGCCGACCCCATTTCGAGGCGAAACGCGCGTCGAGCGCTTTGCTCGTCCAGACGGCGTCACGCCGCTTGCTCGGTTTCACGCGGTAGAGCGACGCGCCGTCTCCCGTGACGAACGATGGGTTTTCGGCGCGCAGATTCAATGCGAGGACCTGCCGCTCTTCGACGTCGACCCAGATCGAGTAGCTCGCATCGGGCTCCACGCGCAGGATGCGGCCCTCGTGCCCGCCGCCGGCGTAGATCGAGCCGTCCGGTCCCCACTGGATCGCCGTGAAGTGCGTGTCTTTGCGGCCCACCAGCATCTCGGCGCGCCCCTCGGCATCGACGCGCCAAACCTGCCCGCTTCCGGGGCGCGGGCGGGTCACCGGACCTGCCGGGGTCGGGGCCTTTCCGCTCCGGGCCTTGAACTGGCTCCCGGGGGCTGTCTTGAACGTGTTTGAGGCGACGGCGAGGTTCCCGTCGTGAAAGTCGATGGCGGTCACCTCGTTGCCAGGAAAGTCATGGACGACCTCGACCTTACCGTTGGGCGTTAGTCGCAGCACTAGCGCCTGGTCACTCGTGCCAGCGTAGAGGGTCCCTTTGTCGTCTCCAGAGAGCGC
Source organism: Deltaproteobacteria bacterium (assembly GCA_004283055.1). Lineage (GTDB taxonomy): Bacteria > Myxococcota_A > Polyangia > Polyangiales > Houyiibacteriaceae > SG8-38. The sequence goes on along the minus strand of SHLP01000110.1, from coordinate 8,274 downwards.
CATGATGTGTGACGCCTCCGAGTCGAAGAGCATCTTCGCACGGCCGATGTCGTCAATCTCGAAGAGCTTCCCCTCGGGCCCCGTCCCTGCCACCAAGCGGCCGCGCCTCTTGTCGTAACGAAGGGCCCAGATGTGCTTCGCGCCGGCCGGAGCCGAGAAGCGTTTCGTCTTCCCGGACTTCGGGTCGATGCGGTAGATCCGCCCGTTCGGCAGGGTGCCAGCGTAGAGCGCGCCATCGCGGCCGAACGCGAGCGACGAAACCAGAAGCTCGCCCGTGCTGGCGAGGACCTTGGTCTTCTTGCCATCGACGCGGTAGATCGCCCCGTCGGTGCCGGTGCCGATGAAAATCGCGCCAGCGCGTTGCGCCATGCTGTAGGCCAGAGGCACGTTCTCGAGGGTCGTCCGCTCGGTGGCGGCGCCCGCGCGTACCGAGCCGTCGGAATGGACGGCCGCACCGTCTAGCTCACCTTCGAAGAACGCGTCCGCGCTGTCGAGCACGAAGCTCTGCGTGCTGAGCGCGGCAACCGTGGCGCTCGTGGCGATCACGACGCTCGCCAAGGCAATTCGGACAATGGTTTTTGCGTTTGTCATCGTTTCGTTACTCACCGAGAAGGCGGTCGCGCGCGACCTCGCGGACGCGAAGCGCTAGGTTAGTGCCGCCGACCACCACCTGCGGCATCGTGACCTCCGTGCGGGACTGCGTGACGAAAGGACGACTGTCCCCCGTGCTGCTTACCAGTTGAAGCGAGTTCAGCGCCGAGGCCGGAAGTGAATCGACCACGTGCCCCTCGAAACGAAGCCCGCGTGTCGGCATCTGGAGCGCCACAACGATCGAGGTCGCCTCGTAGCGCCGGTTTGCCTGCTCGATCAGGTCGCCGAGCGAGCGAGGTCGCGGCTGCTCGACGGCCACCTTGTTGCCGGGGAGGACCGCGACACGGATCGTCTTGCCGGCGGCCGCTTCTGGTACCTTCACCTGCACAGCGCGAATCGTGTCGGGCTGATCCACTCGGCGCAGCTTCACGTAGATCGTGACGTCTTCGCCGGGGTCGACTTCGTCGTAGGCTACAGAAGCATCGGAGATTTGAAAGACCTCGCGGCTGAGCTCCAGGTCGAGCTCGAGATCGATCGACGTCACGCGCGAGACCTCGAAGGGGTTGGCGAAGGCGGCTTCCATCAGGCCGAACATCCTCAGTTGGGAGAAGACCGCCGCACTCGCGGCGCCCATCGGAGAGAAGCCCTGCTCCTCGAGCGAGACGATGCCGTGGCCTTCGATGCCGATCTTGCTCCTCGCGCGGAAGATGACGTCGGTGGCGTCGCTGGCGGTCGACTTGACGGCGTTGGCGATCACGGCGAACACGATGCCGGGGGTGAGAACCCGGTGGCTCGCGACCTCCACGTGCCACTCGGTCTTCGGGGCGCCTTCGGCCCCGTTCACTTTCACCCGGATCGGGATGCTCGCCGCCTCGATGTCGGGGTCGATGACGATGGCCGGCTGACGATCCTGGACCAGCGCGCCGAGTGACCGGCCCGCCTCTGCTATCTTGAACGAACGCGCTTCGCTCACCAGCACGTGGACGACGCGCGCGGTCGCAGTCGGGAGACCGGTCGCGCCCGCCTCCATCATGGGGTGCCCGAAGGCGAGGGTCCGGCCCCCTCTATCTATATAGGTGACCGTGCCGACGCCGGTCATCGCGATGTCGCCGCGCGCGAGCTGAACCGCGACCGCGCCTCCGGGCTCGAACCGCGTCGGGCCGCCCCTCGAGCCTGCGCCGGTGCCGGCCTGGGTTGCCACGAAGCCAAGCGGCTCCAGCTCTTTGGCGATCATCTGGGCGATGGAGTCGTCGAGGCCGCCGAGCATGAGCGGTGTGCTCGCCTGGTGGAGCCCGAGCGGCCCTTTGCTGCGGACCTTCTTCTGCTGGAGCGCCCGCAGCGTCGAAAGAGCGCTCACTTCGTGTTCGCCGCGGAACGCGGGCAAGCCGGCGAGCCGTTCTTTGGACGGCCGGCGACGATCGAGCTTCGCGCTCGGCCGCCCTGGGAGTGGCTTGGCGCCCGGGAACATCTCCAGCCGGACCGGGCGCTTGAGCTCGGCGAGCATGTTGGCGATTGGCGTCACCCCCACCACCGGGTCGACCCCGTAGCTCCAGCCGTAGGCGTAGGCCCCCGCCAGCCGGCCGTCGAGGTAGATCGGGCTTCCGCTCATTCCAGCCACGCCCCGGGCCCGGTCGAGCAGCGGATGCGGGGTCCGGATGAGGATCAGGTCCTGGTTGGGCCGGAATTGGCGGAGGACGTCGATGACCTCGACATCGAAGCGCTCCGGCTCCGTGCCCTGCAGCACCGAGAGGCCGTAGCCTTTCATCCCGGGGCGAATCTCATCGACGTGAATGAAGCCCGGCGTCGATTGCGCGATGGCGCCGCCCCAGAGGAGCGAGCCCAGCAAGAGCGACGCGCTCGATAGGAAACACAACGCCGAGAGCAGTCGCCTCACAGCTGAAAAGCCTAGCAGGGCTACTCCGCTGGGGCCGGTGATAGTTGAAGCGATTCGATGAGCGCGCGAAGCGATTCGAAGCGAAAGGGCTTGGCGAGGTAGGCGCTCACGTCGGTCGAACGACCTTTCACGACCGGCTCCGGGGGCGCGTCCGACATCAAGATGACCAGGAGGTCGGGATTGCTTTCACGGAGGCGCCGGGCGACCTCGACCCCGCTCGCGCCAGGCAAGCTCGAGGCGACGAGCGCCAGATCGGCGTTCCACTGCTCGACGACCGTCAGGGCCCCCTCGCCGGAGCTCGTGCCGACGACACGATTGCCGTCGACCGTGAGCATGCGTGCAAGGCTCCACTGCAGGTCGGGGTCGCTTTCGACGATCAGCACGCTCCGGTGCCGTGGTCTGCTCTCGGCAATCGTTTTTGCGGCGCTTTGCAGCTTCCGCGTGCCTGGTTCGCTCGTCATCTTCGTCACTTGGTCGTTCATCGCCCAGGGCCCATCGAACAACGCCTCGCGTCCGTTCGTTGTTCCCTCAACCCCCGCCCCAGCCCATGATAGAGAGGTCGGGGCCGCGGCGCAATCGAGGTCGGCAACTAGCGGTGAATCACCAAAATGCCCTTGTAAATTGCTAGTCTAGGCGCTGACCCGGGGGGAGCTCGGCGCCTGGTTCCCGCGCGACTGGCCGGGCTGAACCGGGTCCGAGCCGTGGAAGGTCTGGCCGCTTCGGGCGATCTCTTCGAGCACCGGCGCCGGCGAGAACCGGGGGCCGAGCTGCTTTTCCAGCTCCCGCAGACGCCCGAGGATCTCTTTGGCGCCGACCTGGTCGACGAAACGGAAGGGGCCGCCCCGGAACGGGGGGAAGCCGAGCCCAAAGACCGCGCCGATGTCACCGTCGCGGGCGCTTCGAAGAATGCCGTCGCCGAAGCAGCGGCAGGCCTCGTTCACGAACTGCAGGGCGCAGCGCCAGGCGATGTCCTCGTTCGAGACGCTCTTGTTGTTCGGCGTGACGCCCAGGACCTCGTAGACCGACTCGTCGACGCCCTTCTTCTTGTCTCCGTAGAGATAGAAGCCCCGGCCGTTCTTTCGGCCGAAGCGCTCGTCGTCGATGAGCTTCTTCATGCCCTCCGGCGCGGCCATGCGCTCGCCGAACGCCTCGAGCATGATCTTGCCGACTTTGGCGCCAACATCGATGCCGACCTCGTCGGTCAGCTTGATCGGGCCGACGGGGAAGCCCCAGTCGAGCATCGCCGAGTCGATTTTCTCGATGGGAACGCCCTCGGCGACGAGATGCGCCGCCTCGTTCATCATCGGGGCGAGCACTCGGCTGGTGTAGAAACCGACCCCGTCCTTGACGACGATGACGTGCTTGCCCTGCTTTTTCCCGAGCTTGACGCAGGTTGCCGTGACCCAGTCGGCGGTCTTGTCGGTGACGATGATCTCGAGCAGCGGCATTTTGTGCACCGGCGAGAAGTAGTGCATTCCGATGACGGTCTCGGGGTGCTTGCTCGCTGCGGCGATCATCGTGATCGGCAGCGAGGACGTGTTGGACGCGAAGATCACGTCGTCCCGACCCGCCTCCTCGACGTCGCGGACCATTCGCTCTTTGAGCGAGAGGTCTTCAAACACCGCCTCGATGACCACGTCGATGTCCTTGAAGCCCTCGTAGCTCGTCGTGCCCGTCGTCTGCAGCATGAGCGCGTCGGCCTGTCGCTCGGTGAGCCGCTTGCGCTTCACCCGTCCGTCGATGATGCCGCGAACGTACCGAAGTCCAGCCATCACCCCGTCGGCGTCCCGATCCTTGAGGCGCACCGGAATCTTGGCGACCGCCGTCGTGACGTACGCGATGCCGGCGCCCATGAGCCCAGCGCCGAGCATTCCGACCTTGTTGACCTCGCGAGGTTCGACGTTCGGGTCGTCCACACCCGAGTCCTTCTTGAGCGCGGTGGTCGCGAAGAAGATGCTCATCAGATTGGCCGCTTCCGGCGTCGTGAGCAGACGGCCGAAGCCGCGAGCCTCGGCGGCGAGACCTGCTTCGAAGCCGTCTTCGAGGCCGGTCTTCACGATGTCGATGATCAAGTCCTGCGCGGGGTAGTTGCCGCGGGTCTGTTTGTGCAGTTGCTTGCGCGCCTGGTCGAACAGGATTTTGCGACCCACTGGGTTTTTCGAGAGCGCGAACTCCGTCACCGAGTCTTTGTCGCGAAGCTGCTCGATGAAGCTCTCGCGAGGGGGCACGTAGCCAACCCGCTCGAGGGCCAGGGCCGCAGCGGTTTCGAGAAGGATCGATGGAGGAACGACCACGTCGACCAGGCCGAGCTTGAGCGCCTTCTTCGCGTTGACGTTCTTGCCGGTGAGCATCAGGTCGAGCGCGGCCTGCACTCCGATTTGCCGGGGAAGACGCTGGGTGCCGCCTCCACCAGGCAATAGGCCGAGCTGGGCCTCGGGAAGGCCGAGCTGGGTCTTCTTGCTATCGGTCACGACTCGGGCGTGACAGGCCAAGGCGACCTCGAGGCCCCCACCGAGCGCGACGCCATGGATGGCCGCGACGACGGGCTTCGGGCAGTTTTCGATTTGGTTCATCACCTTGTGGCCTTCGCGGGAGACGCGCTCGCCTTCCTCGGCGCTCGTGACCGCCTCGAGCATGGTGATGTCGGCGCCGGCGATGAAGCTGTCCTTCTTGCCCGAGGTGAAGACCACGGCCTTGATGTCCGGGTCGTTCTCGATGGAGCTGAACGCCTCGGTGAACGTTTCGATGAAGTCGCTCTTGAGCGTGTTCATCGCCTCGCCCGGAATGTCCATGCGAACGATGGCCACCCCGTCGCTGCGCTTCTCGATGCTGAGTCCTTCGTTCGCCATTACTGTGCCTCCAAGACCATGGCTGCGCCCAAACCACCTGCCGCGCACGCGGTGCAAAGGGCCAGGTTGCCGCCCCGCCGCTTGAGCTCGCGGAGGGTCTGTGTGATTTGACGCGCGCCCGTGGCGGCGAAGGGGTGGCCGATCGAAATCGAGCCGCCGGTCACGTTGAACTTATCCCAATCGATGTCGCCGATTTTCTCGGAGCGGCCGATGTGCTTTTCCGCCCATTCCTTGGATTCGAAGGCCTGCGTGTTCGAGAGGATCTGCGCCGCGAAGGCCTCGTGCATGTCGACGAGGTCGAGGTCGGAAAGCTGGATGCCGGCCCGATCGAGCGCGATCGGCGTCGCATAGGACGGACCCATGAGAAGCTGACCGGCCGGGTCGAGCGCCGCAAAGGCGTAGCTTCGAATGAAGCCGAGGACATCGAAGCCGTGCGCCTTGGCCTTGTCTTCCCGCATCAGCAGGAGCGCGCTCGCGCCGTCGGTGAGCGGCGAGCTCGTGCCCGCCGTCACGGTGCCGTGCTTGCGGTCGAAGGCAGGCTTGAGCTTGGCGTAGTCGTCGATCGTTCCGCCTTCCCGAACGAGGTTGTCTTTGCGAATCGTCTGTTCGAAGCGGTTGGGGACGAAGACCTCCATCACCTCGTCGTCGAGCTTGCCCTCGTCCCATGCGGCCGCGGCGAGCGTGTGGCTGCGAAGCGCGAACTCGTCTTGGGCGCTGCGCGCGATGTGGTTTTCCTTCGCCATCTTTTCGGCGCTCTCTCCCATCGACAGGCCGGTGGAGTACTCGGCGATCGCCGGCGCCACCGGGACCAGGTCTTTGGGCCGCAGCCCCGCAAAAATCTGTGCCCGCTCGCCGATGCTGCGCGCCTTCGTCGCTGCCATCAGCGCCTCGGCGAGGCGCTTCGATACGGTGATCGGCACGTTGCTCGCGCTGTCCGCGCCGCCCGCCACGCCGGTGTCGATCGCGCCGGTCATGATCGCCTCGGCGACATTGACGGTCGACTGATAGCTCGTCGCGCAGGCCCTCGAGACGCTGTACGCTTCGATGCTCTTGGGCATGCCGGTTGCCAAGACGATCTCGCGGGCGATGTTGGGTGCTTCCACCGAAGGCACGACCTGGCCGTAGACCACCTGCTGGATTTCGGTCGGGTCGAGCTCGACCCGCTGCAGCAGCTCCGCCACGACGAGGTTCGCGAGGTCGAGTGCGCTGACCTCTCTATACGCCGACCATTGTTTCGCAAAGGGTGTCCGCAGTCCGGCGACGATCGCCACGCGGTTTCCATTCGATTCCATGCGCTGAGCTCCTGAAAATGAACCGTGATTCAGTGGAAGGCGGGAGCCTGATTCCGTGCTCAGTTGATGTCAAGCGCGCGTCCGAGCGTTGACCGAAACGCGCGGGCCCCTACACTCAGCCGGTGCACCGACTCCCCCTCGTGCAGAGCCGCTCGGCCGTCTACGAGGACTGGCCCGTTCGACCTGATGATTTCGATGCGATCCCGCTGCTGCGCGACTCGCGCGGGCGGCGATACACCTATCTCCGGCTGAGCGTGACCGACCGCTGCGATCTTGCATGCGTCTACTGCATGCCCCCGAGCGGCGAGGACGAGCACGCGATTCGGCGCGACCTGCTCACGTTTGAAGAAGCGGCGCGGTTGGTCTCGGTCTTCGCGCTGGCGGGGATTCGACGGGTGCGATTCACCGGCGGCGAGCCCTTGGTGCGAAAAGACATCGTTCGGCTGGTGGAGCTCGTGCATCGCCGCACCGAGGTCGAGCAGCTGGTGATGACCACCAACGCGACCCGCCTCTCCGAGCTCGCGCGACCGCTTCGCGACGCAGGGCTCTTCGGAGTGAACGTGTCCATCGACACGCTCGATGCGAGCCGGTTTACCGAGCTCACGCGCGGCGGCGACTTGGGGCGAGTCTTGGCAGGGATTCATGCGGCCATCGACGTCGGGCTCGAGGTGAAGCTCAACACGGTGCCCCTTCGGGGCCGCAACGACGACGAGCTCCGGCGGATCGTCGACTTCGCCTGGTCGCTGGGCGTCACCCCGCGTTTCATCGAGCTGATGCCGCTCGGCGAGGGCGCCAAGCTCCCGCAGGACATGCGAATGAACGCCGCGGATGTCCTCGATGTCCTTGGAGCGAGCGTCTCGCGGGAGGCTCCCCAGGGCATCGAAGGCCAGGGGCCGGCGCGGTACATGGCCGCGGCCGACGGCTCGGGTCATCGAGTTGGCTTCATCACACCGATTAGCAACGAGTTCTGCGACACCTGCAATCGGGTACGCGTCACCGCCCGGGGCGACATTCGGGCCTGCCTGGCGTCACGGCGCGCGCTCAGCCTTCGCAACATCATGCGCGCCGGCGGCAGCGACCTCGACCTCGCCTGGGCCATGGTCTGGTCGCTGAGCGGCAAGGACCGCGGCCATCACTTCTTGGAGCCCAAAGAGCACGAGCACGAACGCGTCGGGATGAGCCTCATCGGTGGATAGGCTAGAGGGGGTTCCGTGTTGATCCGGGTCATGGCGGCCTGCCTCTTGTTGGCGGCCTGTTCGAGCGAACCAAGAGACCTTCGCGTCTGGACCCCCGAGGACCACGCGCACCTGCCCGACAACCTCGTCGACCGCAACCGCGTCCCGCAGCAAGAGCTCCCCGACCTCACGGTCGGCGAGCTCCTGTGGCAGCGCAACTGCGCCCGCTGCCACGGAACCGACGGCCGCGGCGGCCCCCAGGTGAAGCTGAGCTTCGCAAGCGCAGCCTGGCAAGAAAGCATCGACGACGCGCGGATTGCGCAGCTAATCACTATGGGAAACCCACCGATGATGCCGGCGTTCGGGGAATTGCTGACGCCGGAGCAGATCGGGGAGCTGGTTGAGCATGTGAGGGGGATGGGCGAGTAACAGCGGCAGTGTCAGTGCCAGCGTCAGTGTCAGTGTCAGTGTCA
>SHLP01000234.1 GCA_004283055.1 Deltaproteobacteria bacterium | reverse complement strand
TGCCGACGCATCCGCGACGAGCTGGTGATGGATAACGGTCCGTTGATAGTGCTATCGATCACAGATTCGCGCTAGGCGTAAATTCCGAGGGCCTCGGGAATATCGTGGCCTCCCGTTTGTATGCTAAAGAGCCCGCCATGCGTTGGTCTCTTCTCGTCCTCATGTCGCTCAGCCTCGCCTGCACCAAGAAAGACGCGGCGCCGGCAGAACCCGAAAAACCGGCCGAAACCGAGCCAGCCCCTTCCGCCGAGGGGGTCGATTGGGAGGAGTCTCCGGCCGCGGCCGCCAAGACGGCGGTGGCGCGCCCCCTCGATTCTCCCGAGCTGCCGCCCGAGCTCCGAGCCCCCGCGCCCGCCCTCGGCGCGCCGCCGGTCCTCGAAGTCCTCGAACAGGGCAAAGAGCCGCGCCAAGCGCTTCGCTTCAGCGTCGAACCGGGCTCCGAGCAAAAGGTGACGCTCAACGTCGCCTTCACCATCGACGCGCTCGTCGTCGTCATGCGCGTGGGCGAGCCGATCTACATCGTCTCCTATGACCTCACCCTGCGAGCCGGCAAAGCCCACAGCGACGGCAGCATGCCCGTCGAGTTTACGGTCGACGCAGCGAACATCGACATGGAGTTGGTGGGCGACAAGCGCGTCTCGCGGATGAAGCTCGCGCTGAAGACGGCACGAAAAATCACCGGTAGCTATACGCTGGGGCCGCAGGGACGCGTGACGAACGTCGAGGTGAGCCTCCCGAAAGACGCCACGCGAACCAGCCACGACATGGCGGACAACCTCCGATGGGCGCTCATTCAAATGAACCCGGTCTTTCCCGAAGAGCCTCTCGGCCAAGGCGCCAAGTGGACCGTGCACGAGGGCCTCATGCAGGGCGGGATTCACGTCAACCAGCTCACGACCATGGAGGTAGTGAAGGTCGAGGGCAAGCGCGTCGAGCTCGCCATGGAGCAGCAGCAGAGCGCCGCGAGCCAGCCCTTCCAGAGCCCCGGCCTGCCGCTGACCAGCGACCTCCGGCTCATGGGCGGGGAAGCCGACGGCACGCTCGACTGGGACCTGAGCCGGCTCGCGCCGCGGAGCGCGAACATCAGCGCAAACGTCCTCAAGACGATCAAGCAGCCCACCAGCGACCCCAAAGAGAAGCCGATCGAGGTGGTGGTTCGCGCGAGCCGGGCGCTCGACTTCGCGCGAGACTAGCTCCCTACCCTACTGCCTGCCGGTGTACTTGATGTTCAAGTCGCCGTCCGGGTTGTAGTACAGCACCATCATCGCCATCGCGTCGACATCGTGGTCGGTCGTGTTGTTGTAGAGCGCTTCGATCTCGTAGACGTGGTCCTTGTAAAGCCGGAAGCCCTTCTCGCTCGAGTACTGGCTGATGTTCGCGATCTGGTCGCGGTCGGGTTCGTTCTCGACGTCCGCCTGAAAGAGGACCTTCCCCGTGGTCACGTCGGTGAGCCGCATGTACACCCCGTAGTTGTGTAAGTGCGCCCAGGCGAAATGGACCGTGCCGTCGATGGGGATCAGGTTCCGGTCGAGCTTTCGCGTCTTTTGAAGGCCCGGCGGCACCATCCAGTGCAGCTTGAGCTTGCCGCCGAGCGGTTGTTCGACGAGCGCGCAGTGCGTCGTCACATCGTCGCTGATCGGCGGCTCGTCTTTGCCCGGCTTGTACTCCTCGAGGTTTTCGACTTCCATGAGCAGGCTCGTCATGTAGAGCTTCTTGGGCCGGGGTTTGTTTCCGAAGTCGCTGTCCTTAAAGTACTCGAGCGTAGTCACCACCTTGGTCTGCTTGTTGATTTCGGCCTCGTGGTTGTTGAGCACCATCCCCAAAAAGGTGAGCCCGCGGAGAGGCTCGGGTTGCCCCTCGACGATGGCCGAGACCGGCATGGCAAAGCCCTTCGGGAAGCGGAGGTCATCGGCCCCCGTCGCCATGGTGAGAAGCCGGGTGCCGTTCGGAAGCTGAAGCTGGCTGTGGCAGAAAAACTCGTCGCCCATCCGCTTCTGGCTCGCCTGCTCGACGACATCGGTGCGCGCGGCCGTGACCCAGTCGAGCTCCGAGGCGTCGAGGTAGACACGGTCGAACGGGCCCTGCATCGAATGATAGATGCGATCGATGGGCAGGGTTTCGGTTCCAAACTGCACGATGCGCGGTTTCGGCCCCGAAGGCGCAGCGTCGGTCGCCTGCGTGCTCGGCGCCGCCGCCTTGACGGCCGTTGGGTCCCGCTCGCAGCCGAGAGTGAAAGCCATCGCACAAGCGAGCGCGGCGCGAAGCCAAATCAAACGGGAGCCTCGAATCATGGCGACAGTATAGATCGATTCCCTGCGACCGCTTGAGGATCGAAGCGTGCCGGCCTATCCTTCTCAGCTCTCTCTTACAAGGTACGCCCCCATGAAGCTTATCGATGTCCGACACGCCCTCACCTCGTTTGCCGTGCTCACCTCCGGCGCCTTGGCCCTCGCCGCCTGCAAAAGCGATGGCGCAGCCGCCGGCCCTCCGGTGAACGTCGTCAACATCGGCAGCGACGGAGGCGTCCAAGGTTGCGTGCAGCCCAGGTTCCCCGCCGAGCAGCCCGACCTCTCGGTCATCCGACAGCCCGAGTTCATCACCGAGAACTCGAACGGCCAGGCCACCGCGCGTCCGGGCGATGAAATCGAAGCCGAGATCACCGTCAACGCCGCGACGCGCTACGCGCGGATCGAGCTCAAGGACGCCTGGTTTGCGCCCGGCCAGCCCATCGCCGTCGACGAAATCAACACCGCGGGCAACCAGACCCTCGACGTCCTCCTCGTCACAGAGCCTGGTCAGCGATTCGGGCGGTATTACATGAGAATCACCCTCTGCGGGCTCGACTGTGGTGACCAAGAAGTCATCTTCGACATGAACCCCGACATCAACTCGGACTACGAGCGAACGGTGTTCGAGGATGGCGTGCCCATCCAAACCGACCGGACCTGCCTCGACTTCAATCCGGGCGGCACGGTGCTGATTCAATAGCCTTTTTTGGCGGCTCTTTGCGGTCTCAAGTCCGGATTCGACACGCGATCGGCAGTTTTCGGACTTCTTGGGCTGGAAGCTTCGATCGCGGGAACGAGCCAGCGACTTTTTGTCAGGGCACAACGCGACGCGTTACCGGCGTCGCACCCGGTGCGGGCCCGCTCCGCAAGACGCGCCGCCGCGAAGGCAGGCTCGGGATCTCCAGGGATTTGCGGAGCATCCGCGAGTCGCTCCTCCAGGTTTGTAAGCAAACGCACCTTGTGTGCTTTTGCGCGCCATTGTGCGCCGGCTCACACAAAATGAAGAAGCGCCCAGGGCCCCGAACAAAACAGCGGTTCAGGGTGTTGACTTTCCGAATCGTGTTGAGATAGCCACTCCTCCGTGAACCCGTTCAATAGTGCTGCGGCTGTCGCAGCGAATTGTCCAATTCAAGGAGCGTAACGAATGAGCAAGACACGATTTACCCAATGGATCGTGCTCGCATGTATCGGGTCCCTTGCAGCTTGTACGAGCGGCGAGGGCGGTACTGCGGGCAACACAGAGCTGAATGTGATTGTACCCAACG
>SHLP01000023.1 GCA_004283055.1 Deltaproteobacteria bacterium | reverse complement strand
TGGAACAAGATCGCGTAGACAAGTTCGCGGACGCTACCAACGACCATCAGTGGATTCACGTCGACGTGGAGCGTGCAAAGACCGGTCCCTTCGGCGCCACGATTGCACATGGCTACTTGACGCTGTCGCTCGTCAGCTCCTTCATGCCCGAGATCTTCGAGGTTCGCGGCTTCGAATTCGCCGTCAACTACGGCACAAACAAGGTCCGTTTTCCGTCGCCGGTGAAGGTCGGCCAGCGGATCCGAGGCGGCGCGGAGATCTTGTCGGTCGAAGAGGCCAAGGGAGGCATCCTTTCAGTGGTTCGCGTCACCGTCGAGATCGAAGGCGAAGACCGGCCGGCCTGCATTGCCGAGCCTGTGAGCCTCTACTTCCCAACCAAGTAGGGATCCATTCCGTCATCGAGGCGCGCCCCCTTTTTCCGATTTCCTCCGAGAAATGCTAGAAAAGGGGTCGCTCGCAGGCGCTCTAGCGCCTCGCAGCCGGGGAATGGGAGGGAGAGCGTGATGGATACGAATAACCCAAGGATGCTCAACTGGGGTTGGGTTGTGATTTTGGCGGCGTTCGCGATCGGAGGGGCTTCGAGCGCCACCGCGCAAGGCGCGCAGATCGACCTCAATCAGTTCCGACCGGCCGAGCTTGCAACAGACGGCTTTGCGTCGAGCACGCCTGACGGCCAGGGCCATGCGCGCTTTGGTTTTCAAGTCTGGCTCGACTACTCGGATGACCCCCTCAGAGTCAACGGTACGGAAGTCGTCGCCCAGCAGTTGACCGGTCACCTGATGCTGAACATCGGCCTTTGGGATCGTCTCGTGCTCTACGTGGACATGCCCTACCACTTCATGATCAAGGACCCGATGGACAGCGGCGCCTTCAAGAAGTCGAACCTAGGCGACCTCTACTTCGGCGGCCGATTGAACTTCTTCGGCACCCGCGATGATATCTTCCAAATCGGGACCCAGGCTACGCTAACGATCAATACCGCCTCACTGGCCAGCGGCCGGCAATCGTTTGCCGGTCAAGCAGACCAGAAGCCGTATCTCGGGGGCTGGTTCGAGCTGCTCCTCAACTTCAACGCTGGGGACTACGTGCGGATTCCGATCCAGGCAGGCTACAAGATCGGCCCTCAACGTGGGGACCCTGCGGTTCTGTTCGTCGGCAACGAATTCACCTACGGCGGCGGTGTCTTGGTCATGCTCGGCAACGACCATTTCATGATCTCGGGCGAGGTCTTCGGCCGAACCGGCGCGAATCCCACCGTCAATATGTGGTCGAAGAACGAGACCCCGGTCGAGGTCCTCGGCGGCTTCAAGTGGCTTCCGGACTTCGGGTTCACGCTCGGCGTGGGCGGGAGCGCGGGAGTGACGGCCGGGTATGGGGCGCCCGATTGGCGTGTCTTCGCGATGCTCGGGTACACGATGCCGGCCGATGAGAAGGCGCCCGACGTCGACCGTGACGGAATCCCCGACGCGCTCGACCAGTGCCCGAACGAGGCCGAGGACGAAGACGGCTTCCAGGACGAAGACGGCTGCCCGGACTTGGATAACGACGGAGACGGCATCGTCGATGCCGACGACAAGTGTCCGAACGGCGCCGAAGACATCGACGGCTTCGAAGATGACGATGGCTGCCCTGACCCGGACAACGATGGCGATGGAATTCTGGACGCTGACGATCAATGTCCGAACGACGCCGGAGCAGCCGAGAACAACGGCTGTCCCGACCCGGATCGCGATGGGGATGGCGTACCGGACCGCATCGACAACTGCCCCGACGATCCGGGGACGGTCGAGAACCAGGGTTGCCAAGAAAAGCAGCTCGTCGTCATCGGAGCGGGTCAGCTCGAGATTCTCGAAAAGGTCTACTTCAAGTCCGGAAGCGCCAAGCTACAGAAGCGCTCCTGGGCACTGCTCGACAACGTCGCTTCGGTCCTGATCGCGCACCCGGAGATCAAGAGGATCCGGGTCGAGGGTCACACCGACAGGACCGGCAGCCTCAAGTACAACATGATTCTGTCCAAGAAGCGCGCGAACACCGTGGTGCGCTACCTCGTCGGCAGAGGGCAGGTCAGCAGGTCACGACTGGTTGCGCAGGGCTTCGGGCCGAAGAGGCCGCTCGTAACAGACGCGAAGTCGAAGGAAGAGCGCGCCATGAACCGACGCGTCGAGTTCCATATCGTATCGAAGAAGCCGAAGAAGTAGACCTTCGGCCGACACACTGAGCGGGCCCCGAGCGAATGCTTGGGGCCCGTTTCGTTTAATCGGACGCGGGCTAGTGCGACTCGGGCGGCGGGACCATCGCCCTGGAGCCCTTTTCGAGCTGCGCGTTGATGAACCCAGGCGCAACTCTAGACATCCAGTAGAGCTGGTTGGCTTGGCCGGGACGAATCTCGAGACGGCCCGCGCGAAGGCCCTTGAAGGTCTCGTCCATGAGCTGGGCCGTGGTGAGGATCTTGAAGTCTCCGTCCTCGGGCATGTCGGCCGTCAGCTCCGTACGCACAGCTGGGGGCATGAGCTCGATCACCTCGACGCCTTCATCCTTGAGCTGCTGGCGCAGCGAGATCGTGTACGAGTGGAGCGCTGCCTTGGTAGCGCAGTAGATCGGGCTGAGCTGAAGAGGCACGAACGCTAGCCCAGACGACACGTTGATGATGGTCCCCCGGTTCCCTTTGAGCCGATCGATCAGCACCGACACCATCCGAATCGGACCCGCAAGGTTGACATCGAGCTCGGCGGTCAGTGCGACGAGATCGTTGGCAGGCCCGGTATGGTTTCGCGGAATCATCACGCCCGCGTTGTTGACCAAGACGTTCATCGCGGGGAAACGCTCCGCGACCTCGGTGGCAAGCGCCTGAACGGCACCGGGATCCGCCGCATCGCTCTGGATGATCTCGAGGGCTGGCGTCTCCTTGCGTGCGGCCTCGAGCTTATCGGCGTTCCGGCCAGTGATGATCACCGTGTTCCCAAGCGCGGCGAACTGCTTCGCCAGCGCCAAACCAATCCCAGCGCTCCCGCCGGTGATCAAAATCGTATTGCCCTGCAGCTTCATCGGTCTCCTCCTGTGCTGGGCGATCCCTAAGGCTAGAGAGCCGTGCCACCAACCCCCCCAGCCGGCACGGCAACGATGAACCGTACGATCGGAGAAAGTCTCGCGACGGGCGTGCTCGCGGGCGTACCGGAGCGCCGGCGAACACGACGCGGGGGTTCGACGGACGGGGCGGCTTGCAAAGGTGGCCGGAGTGGCTTGGGGCCTGGGGCCACGCAAGCCGCCCCTCGGAGCTCGCGCCAATCGGGGGTGGTTACTGTCTTGCCGATTGTCACTCACACGCCGCCGAACCCCCACATCGCGTTCGCCGGCGCCCCTCCATCCATATCCATTCAATAGGAGAAAGCCTCGGGATGGGCAGCACAGCGATTGGGCCGGCGCCTAGTCGTATGTCGACTTGGGGTGCCGTGGCGACGGGGCGCCCAATCGCGAGCACGCCCGTCGCGAGACTTTCTCCGATCGTACGGTTCTTCGATTGCGGCTACGTGGCGGCGGATATTGCGGGCTCGCCGACGAGCGAGAACGAACTGGCGAAGGTGCGCAGCAGGTCCAGCGCCATGTCCATGTCCTCATAGCTGTGACCGCGAGTCACGTTCAATCGGAGGCGCTCTTCGCCTTCTTTCACAGCGGGGTACATGATCGGAACCATCAGCACGCCGTTTTCCAGGAGGCCTACGTGGGTCATCATCGCTTTGATATCGTCGCGAATCATGACCGGCATGATGTGGGTGTTGCTTTCGCCGAGGTCGAGGCCGATGTCGATGAGGCCCTTGCGCATGTACGCTGCCTTTTCGTGAAGCTCACTGACCAGAGCCTCGCCATCGGCCTCGAGCATGTCGAGAATCGCACTGGCTGCAGCCACGATCGGAACCGGCAACGACGCGCTGAAAAGGAACGAGCGCGCCGTATGCTTGATGAAGTCGACGACGTCGGCCTCGCCCAGCAGAATGCCTCCGATGCCGCCGAGCGTCTTCGAAAAGGTACTGATCACAACAGGGATCTGCCCTTCAAGGCCGTACTTCTCGATGATGCCTCGGCCTCCGGCGCCGAGCGTGCCGGTGCCGTGCGCATCGTCACAGACGATCGCTACGTTCTCATGCTGCGCGCAGACTTCGATGAACTCCTGAATTTTGGCCTCGTCGCCGTCGAGCGAATAGATGCCCTCGATCAGAACCAGCGCATTCTTTCGATCTCGTTTTCTAAGGACGCGATCGAGGGCCTTGGCGCTGTTGTGATTGAAGAAGCGAACCTCGGGTGCACGCATCGGTGTGCCGGCGGCCAAGAAGGTGCCGTCCAAGATGCATGCGTGGCTCAAGTTGTCGAGGACCACCGTCGTGTCTTTGTCGGCCAGCGACATGATGGTGCCGACCATTGCCTGATAGCCGGTCGTGAAGATCAGTGACTTCTCGAATCCGAACCAGGCCGCCAGTCGGTTCTCGAGCTCCACGTGCAAGGTTGCCGTGGCCTGGACGCGGGACGAGCTGAGTCCGCAGGCGAACTGATCGATGACGCCCTTCGCCGCCTCTTTGACCTTTGGATGCGTCGTCAGGCCGAGATAGTCGTTGGAGCTGAAGTTCACGATCGGCTTCCCGGCGATCGTCGTGTGAAGCCCGCCGGACTCGAACGGACGAAAATACGGATAGATTTTCTTCGCTTGCGCGTCGCGGACGCGCGTCAACTCGCTCTGCGCCTTTTCGGAAATCCAACTCATGGGACCTGAGGGGCACAAGGTACCGTAAATTCCCGTCTTGACCACATTCGAAACAGGCCAGTCGGCCAGTTTTCAAATGCTTGACGCTCTTCGGGAACGAAAGCATATACGGGCGTCATGTCGGACGAGCTTAAAAACGAGCTGAGGCAGATCATCACCGAGGTAACGGAAGTCGAGGATATCCCCGAGGATACTCCGTTCGCAGATTTGGGAATCGACAGCATGATGGCGATCGAAATCGTTGCGGATGTGGAAAAAGATTACGAGATTACCATCGGAGAAGACGAGCTCGGCGAGCTGATCAACCTCAAGGCTGTCTACGACAAGGTCAAAGAGAAGCTCGCCGAAGCCAGTTAGCTCGGCGGATCCTCTACTTCGCCCGGCCGAAGATCTTAGACCCTGGCGGAACAGACTTGGTGAGCCAGACGTTCCCGCCGATCACCGAGCCTTTCCCGATGATCGTGTCGCCCCCGTGGATGGACGCTCCGGCGTAGATCGTCACGTCGTCCTCGATCGTGGGGTGCCTCTTCGTCCCGTGGCAACCGCGCGCTTCGTCCCAAGATACACTGAGCGCTCCGAGGGTCACGCCCTGGTAGAGTTTAACGTTGCGCCCGATGACGGCCGTTGCGCCGATCACGACCCCGGTACCGTGATCGATGAAAAAGCTCTCGCCAATCTGCGCGCAAGGGTTGATGTCGATGCCAGATTTGCTGTGCGCGTGCTCCGTGATGATTCGGGGAATCATTGGGACGTTGAACATGCACAGCTCGTGGGCGACACGATACGCAGTTATGGCCTGGACGCTCGGATAGCTGAAAATCACCTCTTCGATGCTGGCGGCAGCAGGATCTCCATCGTACGCAGCTCGAATGTCGGTATTCAGAACACGCCGAAGCTCGGGGATCTTGTGGAAGAGGCGCAAGACGACATCTTCGCTCCAGCCTTCAGGCTTCGTGTCAGACACCTGACCCATGCGCTCTTGATAGCGAATCGCACGATCGATCTGCTCCACCAAGATGTCTTGCGCTGGGTAAAGGTGCTCGCTGATCGCGTAGCGAAGATTGGTGCGGTTCAAAGCGCGGGTCGTGTAGAAACCCATGTAGAGAACGGGTGTGATGTGGTTGAAGGCCTCGATGACCGCGCGCTTGTTTGGAAGGGCGGCGCTATCGAGGTTGTTGATTTCCTCGTCGCCGTCGTAAGACGCGGCGATGACATCGATCAAGTCTTCGAGGTCCTGATGGCGCTTTGGCTCCCTTCCGCTCATGGCTGATTCATGTGTAGCACGGGCAGCATGTCAACGGCGAAACCCGCATCATCATCCGTCGAGCCAGCCCCGCTCCCGATACCAAGCGACTGCATCGGTGAGCGATTCGCGGAGCGCGCGAATCGTGTACCCGAGCTCGCGATGCGCCTTGTCGTGTGAGACGACTTCATTCGACACACTGGCCCTCAGCATGTCGGCCGTGAGGAAGGGCTCCTTGTTGCTGATGGCGCTACCCAGGAGCGAGATTGGCAGAAGGGCCCAACCCACCCAAAGCGGCAACGCACGGGCAGGCATCTTTACTCCCGTGACCTCTCCATAGAGCGAGGCCATCTCCATGATGGGAATGACGTCGCCGGTGAGGAAGTATCGCTCGCCGCGCCGTCCTTTTTGTGCAGCCGAGATCATGCCGTCCGCGACGTCACGCACATCGACATAGTCACTCAGCAAGTCGAGCAAGACGGGAACGCGCCCGAGGTACATGTCGATGAGAGCTGCGCCGATCATCGATGGCGCGTAGTCGTGCGGACCGATCATCGACCCGGGGTTCACGATCACGGCATCGAGCCCGCGCTGACAGGCGTCCAGGACGATGGTTTCGCCGATGGCTTTGGAACGGTGGTATTCGCATTTCTCGTTCAGAGCGAGCGGTTTGTCTTCGGTGAGGGGCTCATCGAGGGGCTCGCGCACGAGCGCATGGTGGGAGCTCGTGTGAACCAACCTCAGCTTACGAGCAAGACAAGCTTCCACGACTTTTCTCGTACCCTCGACGTTGATGCTGTACATCATCGGGTCTTTTTTTGGGCTGAGGTCGATCTTGGCTGCGAGATGATAGACGACCCCCGTGCCGTCGACGGCGCGCGCGACGTCGCCAGCGTCGAGCACCGAGCCAGACGAGAAGTCGATGTCGAGACCCCTCAGCGATTCGGGCAAGCCTCCTGGCTCCAAAACCCGCACCTTTTCACCGCGCTCGAGAAGCCTTCGAACCAGAACGTTACCAAGGCGGCCGCCTCCACCGGTTACGAGCGCTACCACGCGGCGGAGCTAAACACGATTGAGCCAGACGCTCAAGCGGTCGCGCTCTGTTCGAACACGCGGCCGATGAGCTCTTTGGCTTCCTTTTGGATCGACGCCAGATGCTCGCGGCCGGCGAAGCTTTCGGCGTAGATCTTGTACACATCCTCGGTGCCGGAGGGCCGCGCGGCGAACCAGCCGTTCGCCGTGGTGACCTTCAGCCCACCAATTGCCGCATCGTTGTCTGGCGCCTTGGTGAGGACTTGTTCGATGGGTTCGCCGGCGAGCTCCGAGGCATCGAGGTCCGACTCGCTCATCCCCTTGAGGGCGGCTTTTTGTTCGGGCGTCGCCGGCGCGTCGATGCGCTCGTACACGGGTGCGCCGAACTGCCTGGTGAGGCTCTGGTAGCACTCGCCTGGGTCTTGGCCCGTGGTGGCGGTGATCTCCGCGGCGAGAAGGTTTAGAAGAATGCCATCCTTGTCGGTCGTCCAAACGCTGCCATCTTTGCGCAGGAACGAGGCACCCGCGCTTTCCTCCCCGCCGAATCCGTAAGAGCCGTCGAGCAAGCCTTGAACGAACCATTTGAAGCCGACGGGGACCTCTGCAAGCCGGCGGCGCAGATCCTTGGCGACGCGGTCGATCATCGCGCTGCTCACGAGCGTTTTTCCGATCGCTGCTCGCGCATCCCAGCCTCGCTCGGTGAACAGATAGCTGATCGCGACGCTCAGGTAGTGGTTCGGGTTGAGGAGCCCCCAGCTACTCGTCACGATCCCGTGCCGGTCGAAGTCGGTATCGTTGCCGAAAGCGATGTCGTACTGATTTCGGAGGTCGACCAGACTGGCCATCGCGTAGGGCGAAGAGCAGTCCATGCGGATCTTGCCATCGCGATCGAGCGTCATGAACGAAAACGTCGGGTCGATTGCGTCGTTCACGATCTCCAGCCGGAGATCGTAATGCTGCGCGATGCGGGGCCAGTACTCGATGCCCGCGCCGCCCATTGGGTCGACGCCGATTCTGAGGCCCGCGCTCGAAATCGCCCGCATGTCTAGGACGGTCTCGAGGGCCTCTACATACGGCGTGATGAAATCGTGGAGATGCGTGGAATCGGAGCGAAGCGCGGCCTCGTAGGTGAGGCGTCGCACGTCTTTGAGCCCCGACGCCAAGAGCTGATTGGCCCGGCGTTCGATCCAGGAGGTGACCTCGGTGTCCGCGGGCCCGCCGTGCGGCGGGTTGTACTTGAACCCGCCGTCTTCGGGCGGGTTGTGCGATGGCGTCACGACGATCCCGTCGCCATCGCTCGCGCTGTTTCGGTTGTGCTCGAGAATCGCAAACGAAATAGCCGGCGTTGGCGTGAAGTGGCCCTCCGGCGCCATGCAGGTCTCGACGCCGTTTGCGGCGAGGACCTCGAGCGCGGTCCTGCCGGCCGGCGCTGACAGCGCGTGTGTGTCGATGCCGATGTAGAGCGGGCCGTCGATTCCCTCGGTCCGGCGATAGTCGCAGATCGCTTGGGTGGTAGCGAGAATGTGAGCCTCGTTGAAGCTGCGGCGAAACGAGGAGCCACGGTGCCCGGAGGTGCCGAAGCTCACGCGATGGCTCGGCTCATTGGAGTCGGGTTTGTCTTCGTAGTACGCAGTGATCAGCTTTGCGACGTCGACGAGAACATTTGTCGGCGCTGGCTGGCCGGCGAGCGGGTGCGCGTTCATCGCTAGACTTTTAGCAGGCGTGGGAGCGGGGGCTAGGCGCCGTCGCCCATCTGCTCGGCGAGGTATCGCTCCTTGCCAATCATTTCGACCAGATGGAGCTGAGCTTCGAGCCAGTCGATGCCTTCTTCTTCTTGCTGAAGAATCGTTTGCAGGAGCTCGCGGGTGCCGTTGTCGCCCTTCTCCGCGCAAGTCGCGATCCCGGCGTTGAGACGTTTGACGGCGTCGTATTCGACCTCGAGATCGGCCCGGTGCTGTTCAATCGCATCTTCGCCTACCTTCACCGGGAAGTAGCGCTGCATGTTCGGCACGCCCTCTAGGAACAAGATGCGCGAGATGACGATGTCGGCGTGATTCATCTCCTCGATAGACTCCTCGCGCTTCTTTGCAGCGAGTTTTTGGAAGCCCCAGTCTTCGCACATCTTCGAATGGATGAAGTACTGGTTGATGGCGGTAAGCTCGGAGGTCAGGACCTCATTGAGCACTGTGATGACTTCGTCGTTGCCCTTCATGTATCTCCCTTCGCGGGAACATAGAGAAGGCCGTTGCCCGTGGCAATGCATCAAAGCTGAACTTGATATGCGTTATCAGGGCGATGTCAGCGCTGCGCGGGGAGGTCAGCCCTGCGCGCCGCTGCCGCCGAGCCCGCTCTGGGAGTCGTGGTGAAGCTCGATTAGGCGATCGATCGCCGGCTTACAGCTGCCGCAGCCAGAGCCTGCGCCGCAGGCCTCTCGGACTTCGTTCTCACTCCGCGCGCCATTGTTGACGCACTGACGAATCGTTCGGTCGTTGACCGCGTGGCAGTGGCACACGAGCATGGTTTCTTTATACGCGATAGATGTTGCAAATCAAATTCAATAGCTTGGCCTGCCAAAAGCTGAATGATTCCAGGTGAAAAGACCTCACTCAGCGGCGTCGGACGCCGAGACCAAGGCCGAGAGGCCCGCATCGCGGAGCAGGCTGAGGTCTGCGTCGTGGTCCGGGTTCCCCGTCGTCAACAGCTTGTCGCCGAAGAAAACACTGTTTGCGCCCGCCATGAAACAGAGCAGCTGTGCCTCGCGGCTGAGGGAAGCCCGCCCAGCCGAGAGCCGGACACGCGCCCCTGGGATCATGATGCGCGCGGTAGCGCACATGCGAACGAGCTCGAGCGAATCAACCGGCTTTTGGTCGCCCAGAGGAGTTCCTGGGACCGCTACGAGCGCATTGACCGGAACACTCTCGGGCTGCGGAGAGAGATTGGCCAGCGTCACCAGCATGCCGACGCGATCGTCGATGCTTTCGCCCATGCCGATGATGCCCCCGGCGCAGACGGAGATCCCAGCGGCGGAAACCCGAGCAATCGTGTCGAGCCGGTCCTTGTAGGTCCGGGTCGTGATGATTTCGCCGTAGTACTCCTCGGAGGTGTCGAGGTTGTGATTGTACGCGGTGAGGCCGGCGTCCTTCAGCTCCTGGGTTTGCTCATCATCGAGCATTCCCAGAGTGACACAAGCCTCCATGCCGAGCGCACGCACCCCACGCACCATTTCCAACACCTGCCGGAATTGCCGGCTCCCCTTCTTTGGGCTGCGCCATGCCGCCCCCATGCAAAAGCGGCTAGCGCCGGCGTCTTTGGCCTCGCGCGCCTTGCCGAGCACGTCTGCAACGTCCATCAGCCGCTCCGCTTCCACGCCGGTGTCGTACTTGGAGCTTTGCGGGCAATACGAGCAGTCCTCTTGGCACGCTCCGGTTTTGATGGAGAGCAGCGAGCAGAGCTGCACTGCGTCGCGCGGCTGCGTCGCACGATGCACTTCTTGCGCCCGAAACAGGAGATCGGTGAGTGGCAGATCGTGAAGCGCACGGGCTTCGTCTCGCGTCCAGTCGTTGCGCACAGCGGTCATCTGAGCGGTTCTAGCAGAGAGCCTTGAATACGCTAGATTGCCCGCGTAGGGTCCCTGAATCTTGACCGAGGGCATCGACTCATCGCTAGCCGCCGTGGCCGCCGTCGCGCCCGCAGAAGAGCAAGGTTTGCCCCAGCTAGCGCTGGCCCCTCCCCTGGCGTGGATGGCGGGCGTCTCTGCTCTCGCCGACCTGATCATCAATCGAGTTCTGATTCTCATGGGCCACGAGACCTGGTCGACCGATGCGCTCGTTCGGCTCGGTACCTGGGGTGGCTTCGCGCGCAATCTCAGCGTGGTGAGCGCCCTCGTCGCGCTGGGGTTCTGCCTTGCATCGCTTTCGTCGCCGAAGAGCGGCCTCCCGTTCTCTGCGCGCGCGGGCATCGCGAGCTTCGGCTGGCTGCTGGTTCCCATCCTCACCTTGATGACGTTCTTGCCTCGCGCATGGACCAGACCCGAGCTGGTCATCGTGGTCGCGGGCCTCGCCAACGCAACGATCCTCCTACTGGTCCTCGCCGGAATGCAATGGCGCTCTACCCGCCCCGTCTTGGTCGCATTGGTGTTGACGCTCGTCGCTGCGCTGAGCGGCGTCCTGTCCATGGCGGTGAGCCTGGTTGGCGAACGTAACTACTGGGAGCACACCGAGCGTCTCGCCAACGCGTTTCGCTGGTCTGGTGAGCTGGCCTATCTGGCGGTCCCCATCGCACTTGGGTTTGCCATCTCGATCCCTTGGCGAGAGCTACGCGGCAAGGCTGCGCTCGGCCTGTCCGCGCTCGCTGGGGGGGTCGTCGCGGCGGGAATAATCGCGTGGAAGTACGCGGTCGGACGAAACCTCCCCGACTTGCTTTACGGCGCGCTCCGACTCGACTTCTTACCCGATCGCGACTTCATCCTCTATGCGATTCCGCTGAGCGTCTGCGCCGCCGTGACCGTTTCGGCGACGCTGTCGAAGGACGGGCTTTGCAGACAGCTCGGCGGAGCCCTCCTCTTACTGCTGAGCGCCGGCTACGCCCCGAGGACGCCCAGTGCCTTCTTGATGACGGTTCTCGGGGTCGCTCTACTCACGAGAACGGCGGTCGCGCTCGCACAGCGTTCACGCTGACGGCTCGCGCTGCCGAAGCTCAGCTCAGCTTTCCAACCGCTTCCCCGATGCGCTTCAGCCCCTCACGAATCATGTCGTTCGAAGCCGCGTACGAAATGCGCACGAAGCCGGGCGCGCCGAACGCGGTCCCTGGCACGACGGCGCAGCGCGCTTCCTCGAGCAGATAGCCTGCGACATCGAGGTCGGTTTCGAGCTGCTTTCCCCCGCCCTGCTTACCGATGAGGCCCTGCACGTTCGCGAAGGCGTAGAAGGCCCCTTCCGGTGTCCCGCAGCTGATTCCCTCGATTGCGTTGAGCCCCTCGACGATGATGCTTCGCCGCGCCTCGAAGGCTTGGCGCATCTCTTCCAATGGCTCCCAGGGGCCTCGGAGCGCGGCGATGGCAGCGCTTTGAGCGATTGAGCTCGGGTTGGTGGTCGATTGGCTTTGGATCTTCTCGCACGCCTTTGCGACGTACGCAGGAGAGAGCATCCAACCGATGCGCCAGCCCGTCATGGCGAAGGTCTTGCTCACCCCGTCGACGATGATGATGCGATCCTTGAGCTCGGGTGCGACCTCGACGATCGATTTCTGCTCGAAGCCTCCATACACCAGCTGCCCGTAGATCTCGTCGACGATGATCCAGAAGTCGTGCTCGGCCGCAACATCGGCGAGCGCACGGAGCTGCTCGCCCGAGTAGGCCCCGCCCGTGGGGTTCGACGGCGAGCAGAGGATGAGTGCTTTGGTCTTCGGGGTGATCGCGGCGCGCAGCATTTCGGGCGTCATGCGGAAACCCTGTTCTTCGCTCGTTTGAACGATCACGGGCTCGGCGCCCGCCAGGCGGACTTGCTCCGGATAGCTCACCCAGTACGGCGCGGGGATGAGAACCTCGTCGCCCTCGTCGTAGAGCGCCAGCGCCAAATTGAAGAGCGTGTGCTTGGCCCCGACCGAGACGACGACGTCGGAAGGTTCGTAGCTCGCCCCTGGACGTCGCTTTGCCGACGCATCACAAATCGCTTCGCGAAGCTCGACGGTCCCACGCGCCGCCGTGTAGCGGGTGGCTCCCGAGTCGATTGCTTGCTTGGCGGCTTCGCGAATGTGCACGGGCGTGTCGAAGTCCGGCTCGCCTACACTGAAGGAAAGCACATCGATGCCCTGCGCTTTGAGCTCGCGCGCCCGCTGGGCAACCGCGACGGTGGCAGAAGGTTTTACGACGCTGAGTCGCCGCGCGACCGGGATGGGTTCACTCATGCCGCGGGCTTAACACCGAAGCGCTGCGCTATCAACGCTTGGGTGCCGTGACGGCGGTTAGAGCCCGCAGATCGCGCTCGAGATCCCCAATGCCGTCGTTATTGGCTCGGTAGTAGCCCCGGACCTGAGCCTCCTGGTCGACCAAGACGAAAGAATTCGAGTGCATGATCTCCTCGGCGCCCGCGGCCTTGCTGTCCGCGTCCCCAAGCCCGACCCGGAAGCCATCCACGACGACGCGCCGAATCACCTCCTCTTCGCCGGTGACGAAACGCCAGTTGCTCTCGTCGAGCTCGTTTTTCGTCATGTAGGCTTTGATGACCTCGGGGGTGTCGTTGCGCGGATCGACGCTGACGGAGACGAATTGGACGCTCGAGACGTCCGAAAGCCGGGACTGGAGCCCTTTCATATGGGCCGTGATTCTCGGGCAAGACGACCGACAATGGGTGAACACGAAGGCCGAGACCGAAAGCCTGTCTTCCATCGACGCACGGTCGAAGGTCTGCTCGTTTT
Organism: Deltaproteobacteria bacterium; assembly: GCA_004283055.1. Classification (GTDB taxonomy): domain Bacteria; phylum Myxococcota_A; class Polyangia; order Polyangiales; family Houyiibacteriaceae; genus SG8-38. Next base: position 24,284 of record SHLP01000023.1, on the reverse strand, counting down.
GATCGACGAGCGAAAACTTGGGTAGCTGACCGAGGACGGGGATGTCCTCTGCGCTTCGCTTCGTGCAGCCGACGAGCGCGAAGACCGCGAGGGCCGTGACCAAAGCGAAGCCGAGTGCCCTAGAGCGCATCGATGATCAGGGCCGCGAACAGGCCGGTGAGGTAGATGAGGGACGCAAAGAAGAACCTCTTGGACCAGGCCTGCGTATCTTCGGCTTTGAAGCCCAGCAGTGCCATCCCAAAGAAGTAGGCGCCGAGAAGCACGGCGGCGGAAAGGTACAAGCCGCCCGCCAGGCCGTAAGGCACCAAGAGCAGTGAGACCGCCCAGAGGGCTCCCGCATTGACCGCGGATTGCACCTTGGCTGCGCGAATGCCGCGAACTGAAGGCAAGACTTTGAGGCCGGCGCGCTCGTACTCTTCTTGCCGGAAGATCGAGATCGCGATGAAGTGCGGAATCTGCCAGAAAAACAGGATGCCGAACAGGAGCAGGCCCGGCAGGTCGATGCTGCCGGTGACGGCCGTCCAGCCCATGAGTGGTGGGAGCGCGCCGGGGACGGCTCCAACGTAGAGGGCCGCAGGGGTGTACTGCTTCATGGGCGTATAGATCGCCACGTAGCTCGACAGTGCGATGAAGCCGAGGAGGCCGGTCATCGGGTTGACCGCGAGTGTGAGGGTTGGCACTGCGAACAGGCCCATCACCAGCCCGAGCGCCAGCGCCCAGGAGGGTTCGAGCCGCCGGTCGGGGAGTGGACGGCTGGCGGTCCGCGCCATCAGGCGGTCGGTATCGCGTTCCAAGTAGCAGTTGAGCGTGTTGGCCGCGCCGACGACCATTCCGGTGGTGAGGAGCATCACCATCATCGAGCCGAGGCCGAGCGAGCCTGGAGCAAGCCACATGCCGCCGGCCGCCGTCACCAAGACCATCATTGTGATCCTCGGCTTGGTGAGCGCGATCAGATCGCGCACGGTCAGCATCATCGTGGCTTGGCGAATCGCTACGGTCATGTTGGTCCTGGCTGGAGGCGGGCGCGGACTCTGACGCTCCGCGCTGACACCGTCAAACTCCCAGCCGGGGGCGGCTTAGGGCCAGCGCGACGACTGGTCAAGAATGGCCTGCGCCCTGCTCAGGACCTAGGGCCCAAAAGCGCGAGCAGCGCGACGACGCCAGCGACCGCGACGACGATGCCGACGAGGAGCGCAACCCGGCTCGGGCGGCGATTCGCCCGGCTCGAAGGCGCTGCGATAGGCGGCGCGGGCTCCGCAGTGGGCGCAGCCGGAACGGGAGTCGGAAGCGTGATCGAGGCCCGCTCTCCGGCCTCGAGCTGGAGCACACCCTCCAATGCTGCGGCAAAATCGGCCGCCGACGCATATCGCTCCTCCGGGTTTTTGGCCAATGCCGCCATGACCACCTCTTCGAGGCCCGGCGGAAACACCGCCCCCGGAAGGCGCTCCGCAAACGGAATCGGCGTCGCGTTGACGTGCAGCTGGATGAATTCGATCGGCTGCTTTGCATCGAAAGGCAGCTTCCCGGTGAGCAGCTCGTAGAGGATGACGCCCAGCGAGTAGATATCGGAGCGTGCATCGAGCGTTTTGCCGTGGGCTTGCTCCGGGCTCATGAACTCTGGAGTGCCGAAGACCATGCCTTGCTGGGTGAGTACCATCGACCCCGGCCGCATCTGCCGCTCGGTGACTTTCGCGAGGCCGAAGTCCAGCACCTTCGGGAAGTCGCGTATGCCCCCCTGGGTGGTCACGAATACGTTCTCCGGCTTGAGATCGCGATGGATAATCCCCGCCTGGTGCGCTTCTTCGAGCGCGCCGCAGACCTGCGACATGATGCGAACGGCGCGCTGGGGCTTCATCGCGCCCTCGGCGCGGACCAGCTGCGCGAGGTTCTGGCCGACCAGGTGCTCCATCACGAAGTAGCACGCGCCGTCGTCGAGCTGACCGTATAGAAACACGCGCGCCGTGTTGGGGTGCGAGAGCTGGCTCATCGCCCGAGCTTCGCGACGAAATCGAGAAACCAAGTCGCTTCTGGTGAGATACCGGGAATGCAGGATCTTGATCGCGACGTAGCGATTCATGTCGGGCTGCTCGGCCTTGTAGACCGCGCCCATGCCGCCCTTGCCGATCTTCTCGACGATGCGGAACTGGCCAGCCACCTCTTTGCCGAGATATGGATCGCTCACGGAGCCAGGTTAGCACCGGAGATGGGCGGCCGTGAGGAAAGTGCAAGAAGGGTTAAAGTGATCCACGTCGCATCGGCGATCAGGAGATGCGCGAGCTGCATCGGCACCGGCGCGAGGAGCGCGACGTTGAGCAGCCCCACTGCTATTTGGATCAGCACCAGACCGCCAAGGATCATCGCCAACTTCGGGACGGGTGGGTCTGGCCTGCGTCGAAGCAAGTCGGCTGCGAGCCAAATCAAATAGCCGGATCCGAATACGGCGATCACCGGATGCCAAAGACGAAGGCGTAAAAAGACATGCGCGGTCGGCGAGAAGTCCTCGCGGAGCCCATCTGCGAGACTCGATGCTGGAAACAGGGTGTCGCCGAGCGCCGCGATCGCACCACTTACACCGACCAACAAAACGACCGTCGCCGCCCCGCCGAGAACCCAGTGCGAACGCGTGTCGTTCGGGAAGCGGGCCCCTCCTTCGCGCCAGGCGCTGTACGCCATCCACGTGAGGGCCGAGAGGAGCAAGAAGGTATTGATCAGGTGAGCCGCCATCCAGGCGCCGCGCGCCGTCGAAGGGTTGTCGGCCACCATGCGAAACAATACGAGGCCCGCTCCGACCAGAGCTTCGGTGGTCATGAAGAACAGACTCCACCCTGCCGCTGAACGCGTCGCCTGACCGCGCCCGAAGACGCGCAGCGCGACAATCCACATGACGAAGGTCCAAATCCAACACAGACCCGAGGTCACCCTGTGCGTCAGCTCGATGACCGTCTTGAGCGAAGGGTCGACCGGGATGGCAACCCCATTGCACAGTGGCCAGTGGTCACCACAGCCGTCTCCTGAGAGCGTTGCACGGACGTAGGCCCCCCAGAGCACGACTGCGACCGTGTAGGCCAAAAGCGCGGACGCTCCGATGGCAAAACGCCGATGGATGGCAAGCGGATTGGCGGGCTCCACCGTTGAACGATGGAGTCGAACTCAGCCCTCGTCAACGATCGCAAATCGCAGCGCGTGGGCCTCACCGTTTCGTCGATAGTCGACGATCAGATTCGACGCCGTTCGCAGCTCCTCCCAGACCGCAATCGCCTGCTCGGGCCGCTCGATGGGCTTGCCATTGATGCGTGTGACGGTGTCCCCAGGGCGAAGGTCGAGCGATGCGAAAGCCGGCTCACCGGGAAACAGGCTGACGATGCGGAAGCCAACGAACGCGCCCTGATGAAACGTCGGCTCGGTCTGAACGTTCTGCAGGAAGCGGCCAAGGCCACCGTCGAGGACGGGCACCAGCTCCGCGCGTGCGATCACACCTTCGGTCACGCGCCGGTATGGCTGTCCGAGATCGCTCTCGGGCTTCGGCTCCTCTGCGGCGGGCACCGCCTCCGTGGGCGTGTTGCGCTTCTCCCAAGCCTCGTCTTGCTTCCTCTCTTTGCGACTGCGCCGCTTCTTCTCGGCGTTCCAGTCCTCGTCACCCTCGGAGGTCTCCCAGGTGGAGTCCTCGAGCATGTCTCGCTGCAGCTTCGTGGTTTCGCAGCCCGCGATGCCAGCGATAGAAGCGACCAAGACAAGGGCGAATGACAGTAATAGGTAACGGCTCATGTGGATTCTCCTCGCAGCGCCATCACCTCGGCCCAGACCGCCTCGGCGACTGCTTCGATGCCGCAGTTCGCATCGATGTGTCGAATGGTATCATTTGGAAAAAGTTCGTCGATTTTCCCGTAAAACCCGGCGAGCTCGGCCTGCATTTCATCGACTTCGTACAGCTCGGGGCTGCCGGATCGTGTCTCGCGGCGGCCCGCAGCAGCGGCGGGGTCCACATCGAAAACGAGCGTGAGGTCAGGGCGCTTGGCGTGTCGGTTGAGCGCGAGCACCCAGCTCGAGATGTCTTCACCGCCTCCCCCGCTCACGGTTTGATAAGCCACCGAGGAATGATCATAGCGATCGCAGATGACCGTGACACCGTCGGTCAAATTGGGGATGACCTCGGCCTCGAGGTGATCGAGTCGGTCGGCTGCAAACAGCGCGGCCATGGTCGCCCAGTTGAACGGGCGCGCCCCCTGGCGACCTGAGACGACCACCCTCCCCGTCAAGACCTGACGAATGAGCACCCCGATGGGTCCATCGCTCGGCTCGCGCGTGGTGTGAACGGGGAGGCCTTTGTCGGTGAGGCGGTCTGCCAGAATCGAGCACTGCGTGCTCGTACCCGATCCGTCGATGCCTTCAATCACGATGAAATGGCCGTCGATCACGACCCCCCCTTCGGACTACCGAACTTGAAGGTCGCTCCGAACTGCCCGTAAACCAGCGAGTCCGGGCGGCCAGCTCCGAAGATGTCACCGAGCATGGGCCGACGCTTGCCGGCGACGATGCCCTCCACTTCAATCCAAACGTTCCATTTCTTAGTCACGACGATTTCTAGCGAGCCGCCGAGCCTGGCGCGCGCGAAGTTCTCTCTGGAGTTTCTCACAGCGTTGCCGCTATTGCGACCGTCGAAGTCCCATCGGTCGCTGTTGAAGTCCCCAGCTATCCAAACCGAGAAGGCGCCGCGAGGCGGGAAGTGAACGCTGAAAATCGCGTCGAGGCTGATGAAGAAGTTGTTGGTCGGGCGCCGGTCGCCGTCTTCGTCCCGGCGCGCCGGCCCAATGCCGCCGCCGATCTGCAGATCTCCGCCAACGGAGAAATTCGGCGACACGCGCCATCCCGCTTTCGTGCTCAGCGTGAAATCGGTGAGACGCCCGAAGGTTTGGACCGATATCCCGACGTCGAGGAAATCCGTCAGCCCGGCGCGCAGGCCAACCCAGGCCAGCCAGGGCCAGCCCGTCGAGAAATCGAGGGTGGCCACGCCCGCAGGGGTAGGCCCTCCGGCGTGCGTGACGGTATTGCGGAGCGGGTCGTTACGGGCCTGGGTCTTGTCTCGACCCGTGGAGGCATCGGCGATGACAGTCGGGGTGAGGATGACCTGAATCAGACGGACACGTGGCGATTTCTGAAGCCGAATCTGCTCGACGTAGTCTTCCTGGCCTTCGGCTCGGACCTCGAGTTGATGGATTCCGGCAACCAAATCGCCTTCCCAGGGCACGGGACCACGAAGCTCGCCGTCTACGTAGAGCTGCGCATTGGAGACGTTGGCTTCGACTCGAACCGGAACTCCCATCGCGTTGAGCTCGGCGTAGATCTCGCAGTTCCGGCTCGGACCCACCGAACAGGTGCGGCGCACTTCACGATACCCCTGTGCTCGCACGACGACGGAATGCGTACCGAGCTCCGCCGGCTCGATGGTGATCGGCGGGTTCCCGTATTCCTCTCCGTCGATTGTGACCGTCGCGTCCGGGACGCTGGCACGAACTAGGATGCGGGGGATCTCGGTGCTCGGCGTCGTGAATCTCAACGAGACCACCCGCTCTCGCCCGGCAATGACGGTGACGGTTTGGGTGACACTCTCGTATCCGCTCGCCTCGGCAGTAACGGTATGCTCGCCGGGGGACAGGCCGCCCTTTGCTGCGGGCGCCACGCCAATCTCGACGCCGTCGAGACGAATGATCGAACCCGGTACGTTTGCGATCACACGTAGGCTGCCGAGGTCTGGAGCGAGTCGTATGGTGGCTTCGATGGTCGTGCGCTGGTCCGGCTTGATGCTGACGACCTGGGAGAACGGCTGGTAGCCTTCGCCCGGGCTCTTGATTTCGACGACGTGTTCGCCCTCGGTGAGGCCGTCGACGACCAAAGGCGTGCCCCCTCGTCGCTGTCCATCGATATACACAGGCAACCCCGTGACATCGGCTGTGATCAGGAGCGAGCCGGTTTTCGCTTCGGAAGGCTGCAGCGTCACCGGGATGGTGATGACCTGCCCAGCCACCAGGTCCACCCATTTCGAGAAGGTCACGAAGCCGCGCTTCCCCACTTGGACCAGGTGACGTCCGGGCGTGAGCGTCATTCGCAGCGGCACGTTGCCCGATGGCTCACCGTCGATGCGAATCGCGGCCCCCGAGGTCGCGTCGTCGCTCGCCGTGATCACGATGACGCCGGGAGAATCCTCCTGCGCCGCCGCCTCAGAAGCGAAGACCAGCAAACCGAGCACGAAAACGAGTCGCACGAACCCACCAACGCCAAGCAACCGTTGCATAATCCCTCGGACGCAATGAAATAGAGTCGATTCACTGCCGACCCCAGCGCCTCGGACGTGTTTACCCCCAGCCCTCGGGTCCGCCCAATAAATGACCGGCGGCCTCTCCGGTGAGGCGAGAATTTTCAAACGCGAGCACGGTTACGGCTCGAGGAAGAGGTTCTCAAACGGGTCGAGCGCCTCCGGATCGGGAAACTCGGGTGCGCCAAGCGGCGGGAGCGCTCGGGCGTCGGGCAGAGGGTCACCCTTCCGACGAAAGCGAAAGTCCTCGAGCTCCTGCAGCCCGTACTCGAGCGCGTCGGGACCGATGCGCTCTCGCTTTGCCATGTGCTCGAGGAGACGCCGCACCTTGCTTCTCATCGAGCGAGTGAGCGCGCCCCGTTCATACGACACATGGTAGCGCTTGGGCGACGGGAGCATGCACGCGAGGAAGGCGGATTCCGCAGGGCTGAGCTCGATAGGATGGCGTCCGAAGTAGTACGCTGACGCGTGTCGGAGACCATACACGGCCGGGCCATACTCGATCACGTTGAGATAGAGCTCCAGGATCTCGTCCTTGTTGAGGGCGTTCTCGAGCCACCAGGTCAGAATCACCTCTTGCACCTTGCGGGCGATGGTCTTCTCGCGCTGCAGGTAGAGGTTTTTGGCGAGCTGCATCGTGATCGTGCTGGCCCCAACGACGTAGCGGCCCTCCCGCAGGTTCCGAACCAGCGCGTCGCGAATGGCCCAGGGCGCGAAACCACCGTGCTCGTAGAATGCGCCGTCTTCGTGGCTGATCGCTGCTGCAGCCATGAACGGGCTCGTGTCCGACAGGGCCACCCAGTTCGGAGCTCCGGGCCCGGTACGCATTTCGAAGACGGTATCGTCGGGCTCTATGGCGCGGTGACGGAAGGGTCCTCGAAAACGCTCGATGCGTACCCAACGGGGCGTTTTCTCGAACTGACACAGGTCTCGAACGCGAATCGAGAGCTCGGTCGCGTCGAGCGCCCTCGAGTCGAGAGAGAGATGCGCAAGCGCGCCCCAAGTGCCCGACCACTCGAAGCGAGTGAGGGACCTCAAGACGTCCTCGGGGATGGCTCCGATCACGTCGTTGCAGCGGGTGGGTGGAAGCCTGGCGCTGAGGTCGACGCGGTAGTGGTCCGGCGTCCGCTCGAGCTCGCCGTCGATGAGAAGGCTGACCTTTCCCATGCGGACTTCGCCTCGCTCGACTTGAAGAAGACGCTCACCGGGGTACCAGTTCCCCTTTCCTCGGAAGTCGACGTTGATGTTGTCCACGGGCTCTGCCGCGATGCGCTCGGAATCGAGCGCGAGCTTGCGCAAGCGAAGGCGCCCTTCGATGCTGATCCGCTCACGAGAGCTGGCGCCAAGCTCGAGCTCGGCGCTAAGCGTGCCTACGTCTTCGTCGTAAAACGGAATCTCGGGCGCGAACGGCGCGATGACGGCAAGTGAGATCTGGCGCAGCTCGATGCTCCCCTCGGCGCGTGCTTCGTTCGGCATGACGCCGAGGTCGACCTTCAGGGCTCCGCGGTCGGAGGTCTGGCCACCGACCCGTACCCGGTACCAGCCGTCGTCGGCCCCGTCCAACGCCAAACGGAAATCACGAATGCGCTCCACGTGACCCGCCGGAGTTCTGCTCTCGATTTGCACCCCGGAAACAGCGACGCGAACATCAGGGGTCAAGCGCGCGAAGAGGCGGGCGCCGGCCGGAGGGCCAATCGAATCGGGGGGCTCGTTGGCGGTCTCGGCGGCGCTTGGCGCGTCGCGAAGCTCGCTAACGGCATCTCTAAGCCTGGTTGCCAAAGCTTTTTGATCGGCATCGCCGTTTCGAAGAGAGCGCACGCTTGCACCTTGGATCTCGAGGTCGCCAATCTTCCAAGCGCCCTCGCTGCGTGTCAGCTCGAGCGCGCTCGGGCCTACGCTCGCGTGGTCGCCGCTCCGCTCGCCCAGCAGCGCGTCCCCAAATCGCCCCAGCATCCGATCGCCATCCTTGTGAAGGCTTGCATCGCCTATGGATACGAGATGCCCATCGCCATCGATCACACGGAGCGTCAACTCGTCGAGATCGTAGGTCCTGCCCTTGCCTCCGACCCTCTTGCTAGACGCCGTAGCAGCTTTGGGACGAGGACCGTTCGTTCGAAGCTGCGCGATCGACTCACCGAACCCCGGGTGACTGAGGTCCGCCGTCACTTCGACGCGGCGTGCGGAGACTGAGCGAACGGAGCTCACGCCGTGCAGCAACGCGCTGAGCGGGTTCATGCGCGCCTCGACAGCCTCGATGCGCGCGACGAATCCGCCGTGGCGACCGCTCAGCTCGATACCCCGAAGCTCGACGCCGCCGAAGGACAATCGGGTCTCTTCGATTTGCACATCGACACCGAGACGCGCCGCGATGGCATCCGCCGCGCGTGCAGAAACGCGCGGCATTCCCCAGATCCAGAAGCCGACCGCGAGCGCCAGCACGACGAAGGCCGCGACCACCCAAATGCGTCGCTCGCTGAGGAACCGCAGCATCGAGATGGGATTATGCCGCGTCTAAAACGCGAAGCCTAATAAAGCTTTCGGCTGTCGATCTGGATGGTCACCGGGCCGTCGATGGTCGCATGAACGCTCATCGTGGCGCGAAAGGTCCCCGTTTCGACCCGCAAACCCTTGTCACGCAAACGCTGGACGAGGTCCATGTAGAGGCGCTCGGCGTTTTCAGGGTCTGCTGCGCCGTCGAAAGACGGCCGTCTCCCTCGTCGAACGTCACCAAAGAGCGTGAACTGGGAAACGACCAGCACGGCACCTCCGATGTCTACGACGGACAAGGACATGCGACCATCGTCGTTTGGGAAGACGCGCAGGCCCGCAATTTTTTCGGCGCTGTACTGCACGTCCTTCGCCTCATCTCCTTGCGCTGCGCCGAGAAAAACGAGCAAGCCTCGCTCGATGCTCCCGACCCGCTCTCCCTCGACCGTGACACGGGCCTCGCTGACCCTTTGAACGACGGCACGCATTCGGTCTGCGTAGCACAGCGCGAATCCTCTTGCCCAGAGCAAGCGATGCCCAATACTGCTCGGCGATGAAACCGGTTGTGGGTCTTACGGGGGGAATTGCGTGCGGGAAATCGACCGTTGCCGACATGTTTGCCGACCTCGGCATTCCGGTGGTTGACGCCGACGACCTCGCGCGCGAGGTCGTGGAGCCAGGACAGCCGGGCTTGCAGATGATCGTCGACGAGTTTGGAAAGGTGGTGCTCGACGAGTCGGGCGGCCTCGACCGCGAGAAGGTTGGCGAGATGGTCTTCAACGACGAAGAAGCGCGCAAGGCTCTCAACGCGATCATGCACCCTCTCATTGGCGCTGCGGGCGCCAAACACATGATGGCGCATCAGGACAGCCCTGCACCCTACCTGCTTTACGAGGCTGCGCTGCTTGTAGAAACTCGCGCGTACGAGGCGTTTTCGGCCCTCATCGTGGTGAGCGCGGAGGAATCGATCCAGCGGCTTCGCCTAATCGCGCGCGACGGATTCACGGCGATGGAGGCCAACGCCCGAATCGAGTCCCAGCTGCCGGTCGAGCAGAAAGCGGCCGTGGCCGACTATGTCGTCACCAACAACGGCGACCTCGACTCGACGCGAAAGCAGGTTGCAACGATCCACGAGCAGCTCGTCACGAGGTTCACGGCAAAGGAGCAGGCGTAGTGGGCAAGCCGGCGCGCTCGGCGCTCGTGACCGGGTTTCCGGGCAGGCAACCTGCTGTGCATCTCGTGCGAGAGCTGGCGAACCGTGGTGAGCACTCAGTCTGTTGCCTCGTGACCGAGGGCCGGCAAGAGCGCGCAATCGAGCTGCTCGACGCACTTCCCGAAGCCTCCCGAGACCGTGTTTCGGTTTGGCTCGGCGATCCGCGTTCGATGGATCTCGGGTTGAGCGGCGAGGAGTTCGGAGTGCTCGCCGAAGGCGTCGAGGTCATTCACCACTGCGCCTCGATCACGGACCCTGCCGCAACCAAGGAAGAGGCAGCCGGCAACGTGCGCGCCGCCGCGGAGATCCTCGAGCTCGCCGAGGCGGCCCCGCGCTTGAAACGTCTCGTGTGTTGGTCGAGCGTCACGGTGTCGGGGCATCGCGAGGGGTTCGTCAAGGAAACCGATCTCGACGACGCCATGGGATTTCGAAATCCAGTCGAGGCGTCCCTGTACAACATGGAGCGGATGCTTCGCGAGTCGGCCGAGGAGCTGCCGATCGTGATTCTGCGGCCCGCAGTCGTGGTCGGGGATTCACTCACGGGTGAGCTCGAAGATCTCAACGGGCTGTACCTCTTGATTCGGTTCTTGCTCAGTGCGCCAGACGACTACCGAATTCCTACGCCGAGCCGAACGGGCGTGCGAATCAGCGCCGTGCCGGTCGACTACGCCGTCCGCGCGGGATTACGCATCGCTGAGGACGCGCAGTCCGTCGGGCGCACGTTCCACATCGTCGACCCGAAGCCGGTCACGGTGCAGCACGCCCTTCGCCTCTTCGCCGAAGCCACCGGCCGACCGAGCCCTCGCGAGCACGACCCGCTGAACCTCGCTACCGCTCTCATGCGCGCGCCAGGTTTGCAACGCTTTCAGAATACGACGCGGGCGTTTCTCGACCACTTGAAGACCGACGTGATCTACGACGACCGCAACGCGCGCGAGCTGCTCGCAGGAACTGGGATCCAATGCCCTGAGCTCGAGAGCTACGTCGACGCTATGGTCGCGAGGGCGCAGCGGGACTGACCCATGACTACGGGCGGATCGGGCCCCGCAGAACGCGACACGAGGTCCCATCGAACGGCTCGGCTGCTCTGTTCAGGACCCGGCCAAGGTCATGGAGGACACACGGAAGGTTGGGGAGGCGATCGCGGTGCGATGATCTAGGTCGTTGGCGACAGCGTCGATCCGTTGAAGGAGCTGATCGAGGTTCAGCGAGATGGTGACTTCGGAAACGGGGTGGCTCAGGGCGCCGTCTTGGATCAAGAATCCAGAGGCGCCTCGGCTGAAATCACCCGTGACCGCATTGAAGCCGAAACCCATCATGCCGGTGACGTACAGACCGTGTCTGGTGTCGGCGACCAGCTCGTCTCGAGACTGCGTGCTGGCCTTCAGGATGAGATTGCTGCTCGACGGCGAGACGCCGCCAGAAGGGGAACGGGCAGCGCTGCCAGTGCTCTTCAATCCGAGCTTGCGGGCGCTATAGGTGTCTAGCAGGTAGCTCTTCAGGATCCCAGACTCCACGACCGTGTTGCGGCGCGAGAGCAAGCCCTCCCCGTCGAACGCGCGGGAGCCCGGCGCCCTAGCGAGCAGCGGGTCATCGACGACGTCCACTAGGTCGCTCGCGACCCGGGAACCGACTCGATCGACCAGATACGAGCTCTTGCGCCAGATCGAGCCGCCCAGGATGCAACTCGCGAAAAGACCCAAGATCGAACGCGCCGCATCTTTGTCGAAAACGACCGGCAGCTCTTGGGTGGGTAGCTTCTTCGCTCCCAGCTGTGCGATCGTCCTACGGGCCGCTTCTTCGCCGACGGCCTGGCTCTCCTCGAGGTCCGCGTAATGCCTTGCCGCCGTCCAATGGTAGCCACTTCGCTTCTTGCCGCCTTCGTCATCGGCGACCGGATTGACGACCATCGATGCGTAGGTCCCGTAGTCGCTGCCGACGAAGCCGCCGCTGGTGACTAGTGCGCTGACCCCTCGTGCGCGGGTGAACGAAGCGCCCTCGCTGTTGCTGACTCGAGGATCGAATTCAAACGCAGCGCGCTCGCCTTGAAGTGCGCGCTCGAGCGCTTCGTCGGCGGAGATGCCGCTTACCGCTTCGTCGAATGCGTCCAAGTCGTGCCACTGCGCCGGCGAGGATAGCTCGGACGGATCGGGCGGCCCTGCAAACGCGTCCGACTCGCTGAGCCGCGCCAGCTCGAGCGCGTCTTCGATCAGAGTGCGCTTCCCCGCTTCACTCAAATCACTAGTGTAGGTCGAAGCGACACGGTTTCCGACCATGACCCGCAAGCCGAGCGCACGCGAGCCAGCTTCTTCGACCAGCTCCGGCTTGCCCATGCGGACCTTCGCGGAAAGGTGAGACCCGCTGTGCATCCCCGCTTCGGCAACATCCGCACCCGCGGAGGTCGCGCGCTCGACCACCGAGTGCCCGAGCTCGAGCAGGGCCTTTGCTTCTTGCTCGGCGTTGGTCATCCGCCTGCCGTCTGCGTTCCGCCCACGGTAAGCGCGGCGATCTTGATGGTCGGGCAACCGACGCCCACCGGAACCGACTGGCCCTCCTTGCCGCAGGTCCAGATCCCGTCGGACACCTCGAAGTCATGACCCAGCATCACGACCTTCCGCATGGCGTCCGGTCCGTTGCCGATCAGGTTCACACCTTTGAGCGGCGCGGTCACCTTGCCGTCCTCGATTAGATAGCCTTCGGTCAGCGAGAACACGAAATCCCCATTCGAGATATCGACCTGGCCGCCACCGAACTTCTTCGCGTAGACGCCGCGCTTCACGCTGCGGATGATGTCGTCGGGAGCGTCGCTTCCCTCGAGAAGCATCGTGTTGGTCATTCGCGGCATGGGGTGCGAACGAAAGCTCTGACGACGGCCGTGTCCATCAGGGCTCGTGCCGAAGAAGTCGGCGCTGTGACGATCTTGCATGTACCCATTCAAGACACCTTGCTCGATGAGAACGGCGCGGGTCGGAAGCTGTCCCTCGTCGTCGACGTTGATCGAACCGCGCGACCCGTGAAGCGAAGCATCGTCGACGACGGTGCAGAGCTCGCTCGCGACTGCTTCGCCTACCCGGTCCGAATAGTTGCTCGTCTTTTTGCGATTGAAGTCGGCCTCGAGGCCATGGCCGACCGCCTCATGGAGCAGAATGCCGCTATCGCCCGGACCCAGAACGACGTCCATCTCGCCAGCCGGAGCCTCGCGCGCATCCAGCATGATCAGGGCCTGCTGAACGGCTTGCTCAGCGTGGGCCTCCGGTGTCTTCGTATCGAAGTAATCGAGCCCCACTCGTCCCCCCCCTCCGGAGGACCCGGACTGTCGATTGCCGCCATCCTCTGCGATGACGCGGACGCCGAACCGGATGAGGGGCTGACGGTCGCGCGCCATGTGCCCGAGGCTGTTGGCGATCAGGATTTCGCGCATACTTTCCGCAAACGAGGCATCGACGCGAACCACGCGGGAATCGGAGGCACGAGCGGCTCGATCCGCTCGCTCCAGCATCACCTTCTTCGCTTCGCCTTCGACGTCGAGTGATTCGGCCGGCACGGGATAGCGATCGGGAATCTCACGCATCGACACATCGAGGGGCGCGAGCGGCCGACCTCCGGCTGCGATCTGCGCCGCGGTCTCCGCCGCTTGCTTCATGGCGTCAAATGAGAAGTCTTCACAATAGGCGTACCCGGTTGCATCACCTTTCATGACGCGAACGCCAAGGCCCATCGACACGGCGCGTCTCGCCGATTTCAAGATCTGTTCGTCGTAAACGTAGCTGCCACTGACCGAGTACTCGAAAAACAAGTCAGCGTAGTCGCCGCCCTTCCGGAGGGCGATCCTCAGCAGCCGATTGGCGATGTCCGCATCGATCGAATGTGACCCCTGCTCGGCAAAGGGTGCATGGTAGCGCGCTGTCATCGACTGCTGCGCACTCTAGGGCGGAGGCGACGCGAAGGCCACTTCTATCGCCTGAGGAAGGCAATTACGGTGTCGATGATGCGCCCCTGACGCGCTTCACCGAGACCCGCAAAGATGGGAAGCGCCAAGACTTCGCGACTGGCCTGCTCGGAAACCGGGAGAGAGCCTGCTCGATAGCCGAGCGCCGCGAAGCATTCCTGGCGATGAAGAGGCACCGGGTAGTAAATCGTCGTGGCGATCTTCTGTTCTTGAAGATGTGCGAGCAGCTCATCGCGCCGGGAGCTGCGGATCACGTATTGATTGTAGATGTGGCCGTCGAATCGTCTGTGCGGCGTGCGCAGGAGATCTTCGTCCAGGCCGGCGGCACCAAACGCGGCGTCGTAGCGCGCGGCGTTCCGCCGGCGGCCCGCGGTCCAGCCTCGCAGCTCGGGAAGCTTCACGCGCAGGAGCGCCGCTTGCAGGGCATCGATCCGAAAGTTCCCACCGACCAGCGCATGGTAGTACTTCGGCTTGCTTCCATGCGCGCGGATGACTCGTGCTTTTTCCGCCAAGCCCGCGTCCTGAGTGGTGACCAGCCCGGCGTCTCCAAATCCGCCGAGGTTCTTCGAAGGGAAAAACGAAAAACAACCGTAGGCGCCAAGGCTGCCAACGGGTCCGAGCGGACTTTGCGTACCAATGGCCTGCGCGGCGTCCTCGATGATGGGCAGGTCGTGCTTTCGGGCCACCTCGACGAGGCCTTCCATGTCGCATGCCTGTCCGTACAGGTGAACTGGAAGAATCGCGCGCGTACGCTCCGTGATGGCGGCCGCAACCTGGTCAACGTCGATGTTGAAGGTATCGGGTCGAATGTCGACGAAGACGGGCGTCGCGCCAACGCGAGCGACCGACCCGCCGGTCGAGAAGAACGTGAAGGGGGTGCTGATCACCTCATCACCCTGCCCGATTCCGAGAGCCATCAGCGCGACCAACAGCGCATCGGTTCCGCTCGAAACGCCGATCGCATGCTCGACGCCGATGTACTCGGCGACCTCTTGTTCGAGCGCGGTGACCTCGGGACCAAGAATGTAGCGGCCAGATCGAAGCACCTCGGCGGCCTTCTCGGTGAGTCGACCGATCAGTGCTTCGTTTTGAGCAACGACATCGAGCATTGGGATAGCTTCTTCACTCACGGCTTTTCACCCATCGACAGCGCTCGGCTGTCACTTCGTATTGATCCCCACACCGGGCACAAACCCCGTCGCTGGGCAAGATCTCCCCGCAGCGACATGCCCAGGCAGATCGGCGCGCAGGGTTGCCTACCACGACCGCATGCGCCGGCACATCCTTGGTCACTACGCTGCCAGCCCCAACGAGCGAGTATTCGCCGAGACGATGGCCGCACACGATCGTCGCGTTGGCGCCCACGGTGACGCCCTTGCCAACCGCGGTCGGAGCAAACTCGTCTTTGCGCTCGATGTGGGCTCGCGGCGTCAGGACGTTTGTAAAAACGCAGCTCGGACCGAGAAACACGTCATCTGCAAGCACGACGCCCGCATACACCGAAACGTTGTTTTGAATCTTGACGCCGTCACCGATCTCGACGCCCGGACCGACGAAGACGTTCTGACCGAGCACACAGCGCGCACCAACGACCGAGCCGGCCGACACATGCGTGAAGTGCCAGACGCGCGTCCCGCTGCCGATTCGTGCGCCAGCATCGACGATTGCGGTCGCATGAACGTACGGGGCCTTCATCAGCCGCCCCTTGGGAGCTCGATGCGCGCGCCTCCCTCGGCCAGAGACCTGGAGCCGCCCTCGAGTGCTCGAACGACGTGAAGACCGGAAGCACCATCGGCAACCGGAGCTCTGCGCGTTCGGACCGCCTCGAGAAAGCAGAGACATTCGCGGCGGAGCGGTTCCGCCATCTTCAGAGCTGGAATCAAGATGTCCCCGGTGCGAATTCGGACGCCCTCTTCATAGGACAGGGTGGCCGGAGGCTCGACCCCTTTGTCGAACACCGCCAGCTTCTGGTCCGCGGACGTGTCGTCGAACACCGCCATTTTCTTGTCGCCAACCACGGTGAGCTTTCGGGTCTTGTGCGGATCGAGCCAGCTCACGTGGATGTGGGCCATCCGGCGGTCGGGATAGTGCAGGGTCGCAAAGACGACGTCTTCGATGCCGCGCCCAGACTGCAGGTAGCAGGACCCCGTTGCGCTGACGGCTTCGGGGGAAGACCCGAGCAAGTAGTTCGCGACGGAAATGTCATGAGGGGCCAGGGACCACCACGCGTTCTCTTCCTGGCGAACGACGCCGAGATTGACTCGCTGCGCGTAGATGTAAAGCACGTCGCCGAGCTCGCCGTCATCGATGAGGCCTTTGAGGCGCTCTACGGCCGGATGATAAAGGAGCAGGTGACCGACCATGAGAATGCGTCCGCTCTGCTCCGCAAGCCCACACAGGGCGGCGGCTTGGTCTCCCGATAAACAAAGCGGCTTCTCGACGAACACATCCTTGCCAGCGCGCAGTGCCGCTTCGGATACTTCGAAATGAGAGGGTGCGTGCGTGGCCACGACCACGGCGTCCACCGCGGGGTCTTCGAGGAGGATGGGCAACTCGGAAACGACGCTGACGCTCGGGTAGAGCGCAGCCATGGACTCTCGAATCCCGTCGTGCCGGTCACAGATGTATCGAAGCTCGGCCTCCGGTATGGCCGAGTAATTGCGAACGTGGTTCTTGCCCCAACCACCGGCCCCGACGACGGCGATCCCCACTGCCTCTGATCGACTCACGCGACCCCCCGTTTCATCGGAGCAGCTTAGCAGGACGAGCGCCCGACCCGGAAACTTGTGCGCGAACCGCGAGGAGTCAGCGGAGCATGGCGCGGCATTCCGAGACGTATTGCCCCTCGCCGAGCTTCACACAGTTCTGGTAGGCCTGCCGTGCGCCTTGCCGGTCGCCCCGCATCTGGCGCGCGGCGCCGAGGGTTACCCAGGCTAGCGCGTTCGACGGGTCCACCGCAGTCGCACGTTCGGCAAGCTCCGACGCTTCGCGAGTGTGGCTCCTCGCGAGCATCAGACGAGCGAGCTCGGCCAGCGCAGGGCTAGATTTGGGATCGAGCTCGATAGCGCGTCGGTACGCAGCCACGGCCCGCGCCCCTCGCTTGAGACGACGAGCCAACTTGAGCTGCGCTTCGAAGGTGTCGATCGCCCCGGTCCGAGGGTAGATGACGTCGGGACGCTCGGCGGTCGATGGTTCCGGCGACGGAGCCGGGTCTGCCGGCGGCGCAGCCACCGGCGCGGGCGCAGCCACCGGCGCTGACACGGACGCTGGCACGGCCACTGGCGCTGGCGCGGGCACTGACTCAGGCCCTGGCACTGACTCAGGCGCGAGCGCTGCCTCGGGCGCGAGCGCTGCCTCGGGCGCGGGCACGGCGACTGGGGCTGACGCAAGGTCCCCGACCGACTTCCAATACGCCAATGTGACCAAGCTGCCGCCCAGCACGAGGATCAGCAATGCCCAGGGCAGCATCGACGGCCGGGAAGCGGCGGGGTCAACGGCGCGCGCTGGTGTCTCTCCCGTTGAGGGCGGGCTTGTCTTGCCCGCCTCCTCCTCGAAGACCTGCTCGTAGGTGAGCGGGGGCGGATCGACTTCTGGGGGCTCGTGGTAGTCCACGAGGGCCTCTGGCTGCTCGCCGTTGCCCGGCATCGCCGCTCGGGCGGTGGTGGCTGCACCCGGCGGCGATGAGCGCACGAAGGCGGCCGGCGGTGGATCGGAGTCAATCGCGACGATCGCCTCTTCGACCTCTGGGTCTTTGCGCAGTTCTTCGAGCGAATGATCCCAGCGCCCTACCTCGAGCGTCTCCCGACTCGATATCTCTTCGATCGTGTTGATCTCCGGGACACGACCCGACCAGTCGAGATTCGTTCCCCCCTTGAACATCGAGCCCTCGGGGCGCGCCGCCTGGAAACCCCCAAGGGTGTTTCGGCGGAATCGAGCCGGCAGCGGACCCGGCGCTGGTTGCCATCCGGACCCAACCTCAAACGGCACTTCACCCTCCGGCGCAAGGGAGGTGGGCCGGTCGGACGGCGTGATGATCTCATCCGATGAGATCGTGCCGTCCTCGGAAACCGGCGAAGGGAAGGACACCGGTGTGGACATCCGATCGGACCTGGGCCCGGGCGCCGGCTCCAGCACGGTCGCCGACCCTGCCTCGAGCTCCATGTCCTGCGGCAAGCGGGGCGCCGCGGGCACGCCGACCGGAGGCCGCGCCAAGCCCGCAGGCCCAGGGATGGTGTTCACTGCCTCTTTGGGGGGCTGGGGCGACGAGCGAACCGAAACCTCGGTCAAGACCGGAATGCTGTCTTGATCTCGCCCGACCTCCCGGACCATGCCTTCGAAGTACAGGTCCACGACCTTTCGGAGGGCCTCGACGTGGTCTCCTCCGTGTGCGAGCAGAATTTCGTCAATCGTCCGCTGCCCGTCGATCAGCCGGAGCATTTCATTCTGCTCGTCGGGCATTTCCTGCAGCCCCTCGCGGAGCACCTCGGCGTCGACCTCCAGCAGGGTGTCGAAGGGAGGCAAGAGCTCCGACAGCCGGCTCCACTCATCGAGCCTGCGCATCCCTTCCATCAAGAGCGCCTGCGTCGTTCGGTGAACGGTGCGTTCACTCAGGCTCACACCTCTGAACTCGAGGTCGAAGGTCCCCTCGCGCCAGAGCAAATGTCGGTAGACAGCGTCTTCGCCAACGAGGTCTTCCACGGTCGCGCTGATGACCGCGCCGGAATCGAACGAGATCATGCCCTCCTGCCCATCGTCCGCGATGAGGGTGAGCACCCCGGACTTCCGGCTCACGTCAATCGTTTGCAGTAGGTCGACGACGCTCATCTCGGACAGCGAGCCGCTGAATCGCGTCCTCGAATCGCTGCTCCGATGCGCGAGACCCGCGCGGGCCTGACGCGCGAGCTCGATCCCCACCCTCGCGATCACCTCACGGATGTAGATCGGCTTGGTGAGATAATCTTCAATTCCGAGCTCGAGGCCTCGGATCTTGCTCTCGATCGACCCGTCGCTCGATAGAAACATGAAGGGGATCTCGGCCCAATCCGCGTTCTGCCGAAGCTGCTCGACGAACTCGAAGCCGTTCATGTCGTTGAAGGTCGTGTCCGAGAGAATCAAGTCGGGCTTGTTGGCGTGCAAAATCTCAAACGCTTTGCCGACGCTTGGACAGCCCGCGACGTTGTAGCCAGCGTTCCGCAAGCTCACCTCGAGCACGCGGAGACTCCGGGGATCGGCATCGACGACGAGGAGGTTTTGCTTGGTCACTGCAACCTTCGTTCAGCGTGAGTGTGCGAATGGGCACAGTCCCATGTCAAGCATGCCTTCTGCTGCACAACGTGGTAAATTGACACAGTTGCGATGAGAAAGCTCGGTGGCATTTTTGGCGTGATCATCGGCGCAGTACTGGTGCTGGGCGCCTGTGAAAAGCCCACGCCGGCGATGACGTTCCTGCGCTTGGATCCGAATTTCGGTGGCCTGCAGGGCGGGAAGACGGTTCGAGTCGTCGGAAAGAGCATTCGACTGGACATTGGCTACGCGGTCTACTTCGGCAAGCTGCGTTCGCCGCGAGTCTCGATTCAGAACGACAAGGCGCTGCTCGCGGTGACTCCGCGGCAATGGACCCCCGGGATGGTGGACGTGACGATCCGCGCGGACAACGGTTCGGTATTCGTGGTCCGCAATGGATTCGAGTACATCGACCAAAGGGGCCAACTCCTGGACGCTCCGCAGGAGCCACAACAGGACCCGTAGCCCTCAAGGGCCAGCGTCCGCCCCCGCATCGGCTGTGAGTCTGCACACACCAGCAAGGCAGGACAAGCCCAAATCGCACTGTGCCGTTCGAGTGCATGGCTCGTCGAGCTGTTTGCGGCGGATGTCCCCGCCGCAGCCCAACAAACAAAGGCAGAGTGGAAGCCAGCAAAGTCGGCCAGTCATCGGCGGGACGATAGCGCAGGGCGCGACGCTCGACCACGCCTGAGGTCGCAAACGCTGCTAGGCTGCGGCCGTGGATATCCGGCTGCTGATCCCGGAGCTCTTCGAGAAGCTGAGCCTCATCGCGACCGCTGGGCTGCTCGGAGTGCTCGTGCCGCCGCTCCGTAACCGCCTTCTGGGCGTAGGCCAGCCGCGTGACATCGCAGTCGTCATGGTCTTCGGTCTCTTGTTTTCGCTCTGGGGCTCGACGATGGGCTTCGAGTGGCTGGGCCATCATCTCAATCTTCGTGCGATTGGAATCATGATCGCGGGGATCCTGGGCGGGCCTCGCGCAGGCGCCGTGACGGGGCTGCTCGGAGGCGGCTTCTACGTGACCCGGGTAGCGCCGGAGGCCTTCCCCTGGGCCGTGTTCGCTTCCTTTCTCGACGGTTGGTTGGCCGGCCGCATGTCGGTGAGGCGGGAGCAGATGTTCGTCGGTTGGCGCGTCCTCGGCTCGGCAGCGGTCGTCCAACTCGCGGGCTTGACGGTCACCGCCGCCGGAATGACGCTCTCCGGCTCCGATCCCATCCATGCGCTGCCATGTTTGGCCGCTCAACTTGCAGGGGTCGCCGTTGGCGTCTCGCTCTTCATCAACGTTGCCCTCGTCGTGATCTCCCGTCAGGAACAAGCGGTGGCGCTGGTCGAAGCACAGGCTGCCGCCAATGCCCTTTCGCTCTCGGCGCTGCGCAGTCGTCTAGAGCCGCATTTCTTGTTCAATGCACTCAACACGCTCCGGGCGACCATTCGCAGAGACCCTGAGCAAGCGCGGAACCTCGTGTCGGACCTTGCCGATCTGTATCGGTATCTGCTCCACCACCCGCACGACGCATCGGTGGCGAACGAGGTCGAGCACGCTTGCGCCTATCTCGCGATCGAGAAGGCGCGGCTCGGGGACGAAAGGCTCGCGGTCCAAACTTCGATCGACGAGAGCGTGCGCAACGCGCGCATCCCCGCGCTACTGCTCCAACCAATCGTCGAAAACGCGGTCAAACACGGGATCACGCCGAAACAAGGCCTTGGAAGAATCACCATTCGAGCGTCGAACGCGGGCAATCGCCTGCGTATCGAGGTCGAAGACGAAGCCGATGGCCCACATCGAGGTCCATCGACCCAGGGATCCGGGCTCGCCCTTCAAACACTTCGGAAGCGGCTCGACCAGCAGTACGAAGGAAGGGCCAAACTTCGACTTTCTTCTCTCGAGCGCGGTACCTTGGTGACCGTGGAGCTACCCAAGCAGTCCGAGCTCGAAGGAGAGCCGACATGAGCATTCGCGCGATCATCGTCGACGACGAACCCCTCGCCCGCGACGAGCTACGATTCATGCTCGGCCAGTGCGAAGACATCGAAGTCGTCGGGGAAGCGCGCAATGCCCCCGAGGCGCAGGAGCTCTGCGACGAAGAGCATCCGGAC
Source organism: Deltaproteobacteria bacterium (assembly GCA_004283055.1). GTDB lineage: Bacteria > Myxococcota_A > Polyangia > Polyangiales > Houyiibacteriaceae > SG8-38. Next base: position 2,948 of record SHLP01000023.1, on the reverse strand, counting down.
GTCGCGTTCCTCGATCTGCGGATGCCCGGGCCCGATGGCGTTGCGCTCGCCGAGACGCTCATGGCGAACCATCCCGCGCTCAAAGTCGTCATCGTGTCCGCGCACGACGAAGGCGCGCTGCGCGCGTTCGAAGCGCGCGTCGTGGACTACCTGCTGAAACCGGTGCGACTGGAACGGCTGCGTCAAGCGGTCGATCGCGTTCGGGGCGAGGCCGAGGGAGCCCAGGGCGGTCACGAGCGACTGGAACGAATCGCCGTTCGCCGCAAGGGCGCCTATGTGGTGCTCGAGCTCGGAGACGTGATCTACTTCGAAGTCAAAGACGAGCTCGTATGGGCGGTCACCGAGGAGGATCGGTTCGCAATCGACAAGACGCTGGCGACCCTGGAGGGGGAGCTCGACCCCGAAGCCTTTTTCCGATCACACCGCGGTTTCATCGTTCGCTATGATCGAATGCGCGCCATCGAGCCTACCGGCGCGGGCACCTACCAGCTTCTCCTGGATCACCCCGACGAGCCGAAGATCCCATTGGCGCGAGAACGGGCGAAGAAGCTGCGCGAGCGCATCCCATTTTCGGGATGACCAAGCGCTCGAGCCTGACACGATCGAAATCGCTTAGCGTTTGGGGACTTGAGTGGTAAGTCCCCACACATGAGGGGGTTGTCCATCAATGCCGTGCTCGTGCTGGGCCTGCTGGTCGCAGCCTCCACCGTCTCAGCCTGCAAGAAGGGCAAGGAAACGGTCAACGCCTCCGAAAAGCGCAAGCCTGCGCCGCCCTCGGGCACGATGAGCCTTCAGGGGATGTACTCGTACATGGCTGACGCCGGAATTTTCGAAGACTGCGCCACCCGCGAACGCTGGCCCGTCGCCCAAGAAGGTGACAACGCATCGTTGGAGCGAGCCTACGGCGAAGCCAAGATCGCGCCGGGCTCACCTCTGCTCGTCACGATCGAAGGCGGGTTGGACTCGAGGCCTAGAGTCGACCGCAGGGGCAAGGAGACGACCCTGATCGTTCAGCGCTTCGTACGCACATGGCCGAGGGAGACGTGTGGAAGCATGGGACCCGTGACTTTGGAAGACACGAGATGGGCGCTGCTCGAGCTGAACGGCAAGACGATCCGCGTTGACGTGAACGACAAGGCGCCGTACCTGGAGCTCAACTCGAAGAAGGCGAGCGCGTATGGGTTTGGCGGCTGCAACCGCTTCTTCGGAACGTACCAAACCTCGGGTCAATCCCTCACGCTCGGCGCCATGGGCGCCACCCGCATGGCCTGCCCGGAGGGCATGGACCAGGAGCAAGAGCTCTTCACCGTGCTCGGCGCTGTCACCCGCTACGAAGTTCACGGCTCCAAGCTGATGCTCTTTGCCGACAAGAAGCTGCTTGCCCGCTTCGAGGCTAGCGCTCCAGTTGAGTGACGCTGCCTTCCGGCAGGCTGAAGGCGGTAGGCCGGTCGCAGGAGATTCGAGATGAAAATTGGAATCGTCTCCATCAATGTGGGCGGCCCCAGCACAGCTGAGAACATGGTCGAAGTCGTGCAGCACGCCGAGGCTGCCGGCATCGAATCGGCCTGGACCTTCGAGCATGTCGTGGTGCCGACCGACTACGACTCGACCTACCCTTACGCGCGGTCCGGGAAGATGGGTATTCCGCCAGAGGCTTGGTTTCTCGATCCGCTGATTTCGCTCGCCCACGTTGCGGCCGCGACGAAGACCATTCGCCTGGGGACGGGCGTGAACATCTTCCCTCAAACCAATCCGCTTCTATTCGCGAAGCAGACCGCCAGCCTCGATGCGCTCAGCGGTGGACGGCTCACGCTGGGCCTCGGAATCGGCTGGCTTGCCGAGGAATATGCGGCGATGGGCACGCCGTTCAAGCGTCGCGGCGCGCGCTTCGACGACTACCTCGCGGCCGTGAAAAAGGTTTGGAGCGGCGAAGTGGTCGAGCACGAGAGCGAATTCCTTTCCTGGCACGGCTTCAAAAGCCATCCGACCCCCGCGCAGAAGCCCCATCCGCCGATTCTGATCGGCGGCACCTCGACCAAGACCCTCGAACGCGTGGTCCGCGCCGCGGACGGCTGGTACGCCCCGAGCGATTCGCAGCAGGAGCTCAGCGAAAAGATCGGGCTCCTCAAAGAAATGGCCGCCCAGGCGGGGCGGCCATTCGAGTCGATCGACATCACGACGAACTGGCGAATCGCAAAACGGCCGGACGCCCTACCCGAGCTAGAGGACCTCGGGATCAAGCGCGCGGTGGTCTTGCTGAGCGCCAGCGGTGAGTCCGACCCCCGAAAGGCGATCGACCTGATCGCCTCCCGGGCCGGGCTCTGAAACGCCGGAAAGCCACTACCCCCCTTGGCAAGTGGCCCACGCGCTGGCTTGGGCGATGCAATCAAACGAAGCGATGTTGCAATCATCGCCAACGATACAGCTGAGATAGCTCTCCATCTGCGGACCGCAGTTGTCGTCGAGCTCGGGCGCGTTGGTCTCGCAGGTGCTGACGCACTGACCAAAATCTCCACCGGGAGTGATTCCTCCGAAGAAGCACGTGGTGCCACAGATGGCCTCACAACTGCTCGCGGCGGTGCCGTTAGAGCCACCCGAGCCGGCTGTGCCACCGGAACCCGCGCTGCCGCCCGTACCCCCGGAGCCTCCTGAGCCTGCCGAGCCGCCCGACCCAGCTTCCCCGCCGTTTTCGGCGGGATCGTCGCCGCAGCCCGTGATCGCCAACATCGAGCCGAACACGATCGCCCAAAGAATCTGCCGTTTCTTCATTGCCCATCCTCCTTCGCCATCGCCCGTCGTGGCGTCCGTGATTGTGGGTAGCAGAATACTGGAGGTCTGTTCAACTACTTGTGGTGACTGTGGCAGCGGCAGGCTCCGTGTCGGTGTTAGTGTCAGGGTCAGTGCCAGTGTCAGTGTCAGTGTCAGTGCCAGTGCCAGTGCCAGCGTCA
>SHLP01000109.1 GCA_004283055.1 Deltaproteobacteria bacterium | reverse complement strand
TCGCGGCCCCAGGTCTCTGGAGTCGACGGTGGAACCGGGTGCTGAACCTCCCAGCTCAACGGGGAACGGTTCGCCGGGTCCTGCTCGAGCACGGCGTGCAGAATCGTCGTGCCGGTTCGGGGCAGACCCACGATGAAGAGGGGCCGGACGATTTCTTCCTTTTCAACGTCGAGGTGCTTCTTGCGCCATTCCACGACCCTCAGACGATTCACGAGGTTGCCCGTGGCGTAGCTCTGGACCATCACCCGACCAAGCAGGGTGAGCTCGCCTTCGCGGTCGGCACTCTCGAGAAAGCGGGTGAGCCCTTCGCGAACGTCGCCATCCGCGAAATCGGCGCTGCCGGCCTTCTTGGTCGCCTTCCTCACGATGCTCTCGGCGTCGAGCTTGACGGGCTGCACGCCTAGCGCGTGGGCCGCCCGCCCTGCTGCATTGATCAGCTTCACGGCAAGGGGCCGATACGGCTCGCCGACGCGAATTTCCTCGGCCCGGCTCATTTCTTGCCGATGACTGAATCCATGAGCTCGTCGCCGTACATCATGCGGTTGAGCTCTTCAAAGTCCTGGCCCTCGGGAATCATCATGCCGCCGCAGACGCCGAGAATCTGCCCGGTCACCCACTTTCCGGAGTCGGCCGAGAGGTACACGACGGCGTCGCCCACCTCTTGGGGCTGCCCTGCGCGACCAAGCGGGGTCTCGGCGACGAGGTCTTGAATGAACTCTTTCGAGAAATTATCGGAGATGGACTCGGTATCGATGTAGCCCGGGGCAATGCAGTTGACGCGGATCTGAAAGGGCGCAAGCTCGATCGCAGCGCAGCGCGTCAGCATTTCGAGGCCGGCCTTGGTGGTGCTGTACGGAGCCATCCACTTCTCGACCTTGGTCGCACCGATCGACGAGATGGTGACGATGCTGCCGCCACCGTGGTCCTTCATCGAAAGCCCGGCGTGTTTGATGCAGGTCGCCGTGCCGACGATGTTGAGCTCACAGCAGAATTGCCAAGCGTCGACCGGCGCTTCCAAGATGGGGCCTGGGTAGCCGCTGCCGGCGTTCGCGACGAGGATGTCGAGGCCGTTGTCGCCGGCCGCCGCGGCGACCGCAGAAATGACGTCGTCTTCGACGACGATGTCGCAGACCTGAAATGCGACCTTGCCCTCGGGGACGATGGCCTTCAAGCGGCCGGCGGCCTCTTCGAGGACGTCTTCGCGACGACCGACGATCAAAACCTCGGCGCCGTGCTCGAGCAATCGCTGCGCACATCCAAAACCCACACCGGTGCCGCCGCCAGTCACCAACGCCCGTTTGCCAGCGAGTCGCATCACGTCCCTCGTCGCTACCGGCTCACGCGGGTCAGCGCCAAGTCGTGTGCTTCGGTATAGTGCCGGCTCAGGTTGCTCCAATCGAAGTGCTCGCTGAAGGCCTCGACCGAGTTGCGGAGGATGATCCGGTCGCGCCGCCCGAGGGACACGAAGCGAAAGAGCCGCTCGGTCAGCTCTTCCGCGGCGGCGTGGAAGTCGCTGTGCCGACGGGGCACCACATACATGCCTTTGGACGCGTGGTCAGGCACCAGCTGCTGCAGGTAAGAGCCGAAGCCCGAGAGGTCGCTGGTCACCGCAGGCACACCAAGCGCAATCGACTCCAGCGGCGTGTAACCCCAGGGTTCGTAGAAGCTGGGGAACACGCCGAGGTGGCAGCCGCGCACGAATTGATCGTACTCCATCCCGAAAAGCGGGTTGGTCGCCTGTACGAAATCAGGGTGGAAGACGACCTTGACGGGATCGTCCTCGTGGTTGAGAAGCCTGCAGGTTCGCAGCTGGTTCAGCACCGGGTCGCTGGCCTCGTCGACGAGGTCATGGGTGAGAACACCGGGGCGGGGACGGCTTCTCCAGGCGTGGATCGCGCGGCGCAGGCGCAGACGCCAGTAATCCTCCATCAGGACGTTGAGGTCGGGGATTTCTCCGGACGCAGCGGCCAAGAAAAGTCCGTCGCCCACGGACTCCTTCACCGCGTCGGCAGCCGCGCGGAATTCGTTGAGCATCGCTCGGCTCTGCAGCGCGTGAACGTTGATCGAGCGGAAAGGCGCCCTCGTGATGATGAAGAAGACGACGGTGACTGGGCTCGATGCCTCGCGAAGCCGGTGGTTGAGCCGGGCCAGCGCCTCGATCGTCAAATCCATGCCCTTGTTGAAGTACTCGTACCGGCCCGAGGTGAACATGTAGAGCGTGTTGTCGAGGTCGAAGTTGTAGTTGGGGAAGAAGTGCCCGATCGAGAACTCGTGCAGCCGTTCCTTGTACTGCTGATGGAGCGTTTGGAACTCGTGCATGGCGGTGAAGCGACGGATATCCAGGCCGTTTGGCAGCAGCATGTCGGGAGTCCGCCCGAGCAGGTGGGTGCACTCGTCCGCCGTGATGTCCGACACCGTCGTGAAGACCTGGGCAGCATGGGCGGCGGCCTTTTCGATTCGGTGCTGCGCGTGGACGTTGAATCTCTGGGCCTGCTCGTCGCCGTCGAGAAAGGACAAGTGGTCGTAAAACCACGGGTTGCCCGTAGCCAAATAGCGACCGACCAGCGTCGCGTGTGTCGTGAATACCAGCGACCCCGGCCAGCTTTGGCTACGCAGCATCGGGATCGCCAGGCCCGCCTGCCATTCATGGAAGTGGGCCACGACCGGGCGGCGTGGGGTTTCGGCCTCCGCGAGCACGGAGAGAAACGCCCGGCACATCTCTCCGAAGGCCATCGCATCGTCTACTTTGGTGTCGTCGCTTGCGGGGATCCCGTGGTCGGCCCATGCGCGGTATTTGATCTCGCTGAGCGCTCCGCCGACCGACCCGACGTCGAGTAGCACCACGAGCGGGCGGCCACTGACCAGCCACCGGCCGTAGTGCACCCGGTACCCCATTTCGAGGAGTTGGTGCACCGCTTTGCCGAACGGACCGACGAGCGGCGCCGGCTGGAACTCGACCTCCGCGGTCTCCGGGTTGTACGGACCGACCAGGCAGTACCGGTTACCCCATCGGCCCACCATGCTCTGAACCTTCGAGCGCAGGACCGTGTAGATGCCGCCCACCTGGTTGCACACCTCCCAGGCGGTCTCGACGAGCAGGGGCTCGCTCCCACGAGCCTCGACGCTTTTCGTTCTTTCGGCCTTGTTCTTGTCTGTCGACGCTGCTTTGGACGGAGCCATGGTAACGGTGGAGCTTTGCGGGTGGTTGAGGTCGGCTGCTCGTCGTGCCGTTCTGCAGCCGCCCGGTAGCCTAGCTAGATGCGGCGCCGGAGGCCATTCCCATCGTAACAGGTCCCTTTGGGCTACCTCTCTCGACCCGACACTGAAGGCCTGTACAGCCGTGCGAACCGGTCCAGCGCTTTGCTACCGTGAGCGCTGGGGGTTCACATCGATGAAGAAGATACTGCTCGTAGTTTGCATACTTTCGTTCGCGGTAGGAGCGCAGGCGGATTTCGGCCGGAAGTTCCTGAAGAAAGACAACGTCACCGCAGCACAGAATGCCGTGAAGGCTGCCACGCTTTCAGACGAAGACATGGCGAAATTGTCCCGAGAAGCCGTGGCGTCGATGGATGAACAAAATCCAGTCGTGCCCGACGGCGACCTCCTAGCCAAACGCTTCGACGACATCGTCAAGGGGCTCGAATCAGAAGATGGGCTCGCGCTGAACTTCAAGCTCTACAATGTGTCGGACGTCAACGCGTTCGCGACACCCGATGGAAGCATTCGGGTCATGGCGGGCCTGATGATCATCATGACGGACGACGAAGTCCGCAGCGTCATCGGTCACGAGATCGGACACGTGAAGCTCCAGCACGCAAAGAAGCAGTACCAGAAAGCTTACTCCGTCGCAGCAGGCAAGGACGCGGCGGGCGCAAACTCGGGCTCGGCCGGTAAAGTCCTGGCGGACAGCCAGCTCGGCGCGTTCCTCGAAGATGTGATGAACGCGAAGTTCTCACGGAACGATGAGTCGGCTTCAGACGAGTACGGGTTCAACTTCATGGTCAAGCACGGCTTCGACTACCACGCCATGGAAGGCGCGTTCAGCAAGCTCGCCGAGCTCAGCGGCGAGAGCGGGAAGAAGTCCCTGAAGGCCACCCATCCGGGCGCGGCCGAGCGAGCAAGGATCGCGAAAGAGCGCGCCAATGCGCAGGACAAAAAGATGAAGCAGGCGCGACGATGATGAACGCTTTCACGAAGCATGTATTCGCCTTCGGCGCGGCATTCACGATTGCAGCTTCCGGCTGTGCCACCGGCTCGACGAGCACGAGCGAACCTGAAGCGCTCGCAGCGATGCCGAATGGACCGGTTCCGGGAAGCGCAAAGGTGTACGCGCTGACGCTACCGCCCCCCGGCTCGTCAAGCGGCAGCGACTCGGCACTCGGTTTCACCGCATCGAAAGCAAAGCGCGCCAAGGGCGAGCTACCATCTTACGTGGAGGCTATGCTCGAACCGGCAGAGCTCGGCGACCTGACCAACGACGAAGGCCAACAACACCTGAGCTCGACCAAAGTCTCCGACATCATGAACCGGCATGTGAACGACATCTTTCAGGGCTGTGTGCTCAGAGAGATCAAAAAGACTCGAATGAGCCGAATCTCCATTCAAATGGTGATCTCAGGCAAGGGCGAGATCACGGGTGCCACCACCAAGCCGGGGAGCAAGCCCTTTCAGAACTGCGTCAATCGGAAGCTGATCGCGATCAACTTTCCGAAGTTCTCCGCGCCTCGCATGGGCGCGGAATACAGCTTCAGCTTCGAATAGCTGCACGCCTCGTGGCGGCTTTGCCGCTGGTTCTGCACAGCAACCGTCCATGTAGCAGGCGCCCTTGACTTCTCTGGGGCGCTGGTGTGCGATGCTGGTTCCCAGCAGGACATCGATACGAAAGGTTAGGCCCATGGCCCACGTGCAAACCACCAACGGTGGCCCACAGCAACGAAGTCTCGCGAGGACGGTTCCGATGGTCGTCCCAAGCGAGATCGAGCGCATCTTTCATGCGCAGCTCGCAAACCAGCAGGCAGTCGGCCAGACCACGGCGAAAGAGCGCAAACAAAAGCTGAAGCGACTGAAGGATGTCGTGCTGGGGCATCGAGAAGAAATTCGGCAGGCCTTGTACGAGGACTTTCGAAAGCACCCGAGCGAGGTCGACCTCACCGAAATCTACCCGGTCACCAGCGAAATCAAACACGCGCTCCGGCATTTGTCCCGCTGGATGCGACCCCAGCGCGTGAAGACGCCAATGGGTTTGCTCGGCTCGCGATCCCACATTCGGTATGAGCCCAAAGGCGTGGCGTTGATCATTTCGCCTTGGAACTTCCCGATTAATCTCACGTTCGGACCCCTGACGGCAGCGATCGCCGCGGGCAACTGCGTGATGATCAAGCCGTCGGAGAATACCCCACACGCCTCGTCGATCATGAAAAAGATCGTCGATGCGACCTTCGACGAAAATGAAATCGCCCTGGTCGAGGGCGGCATCGAGGCGGCCCAGGCTGTGCTCGCTCGTCCGTTCAATCACATCTTCTTCACCGGAGCGCCTGAGATCGGAAAAATCGTGATGAAGGCCGCAGCGGAGCATCTCGGTTCGGTTACGCTCGAGCTCGGCGGGAAGTCACCCACGATCGTGGATGAATCGGCCAACCTCGACGCGGCTGCGCGTCGAATTGCCTGGGCGAAGTTCGTCAACAACGGCCAGATCTGCCTCACGCCCGACTATCTCTTCGTCCACGAGTCGCGCAAAGACGAGCTCATCGGGAAAGTGCAGGAACAGATCCACTCGCTCTATGGCGACGACGCACGGCAATCACCGTCTTACGCTCGAATCGTCAACGATCGGCATTTCCAGCGCGTCGCCGGCTACCTCGAGAACGCCCGCGCGACCGGGGCAACGGTCGTCGAAGGCGGCGTCGTCGATGACAGTGAAAATTTCATCGAGCCGACGATTCTCACCAACGTCGATCCCAGCTCGGACGTGATGACCAACGAGATTTTCGGGCCGGTCTTGCCCGTGTACGGCTTCCAGAGCCTCGACGAGCCAATTGACGTCATCAACTCGAGAGAGAAGCCGCTGGCGCTCTACATCTACAGCAAGAATCGGAAGAACATCGATCGCGTGATTCGAAGCACGCGCGCGGGCGGCACCTGCATCAATCACAATGCGGTCCATTTCTTCAACAACAACCTGCCGTTCGGCGGCTCCAACCACAGCGGCATCGGCAAGGGCCACGGGTTCTTCGGCTTTCAGGCCTTCTCGAATCCGAGGGGCGTGCTCGAACAGGTGTGGCCGTACGGTGGTCTCGAATTCATGACGGCGCCCTACACCGCGCTCAAACAGAAGCTCATCGATCTCAGCATCAAGTGGTTTTGAGCAGTCGACGTAGTCCGCGAATGGATTGGAGTCAGGTTCGGATGCAACAGCTGATGGCGATCTCGCTCGTTCTCGCCGTTTCTTTGCTCGGCTGCACCGACGCGAAGAAAACCCCAACGTACGAGGGCGAGAACCTTCCACCGGATGCTGCGGGCAATTCGTCTCCGAGCGCAACCACCGCTGCGCTCAACGCCGCCGTGAGCGAGAACCTGCCGCTGTCGGATGAACAAGACTTCGACGATGCGAAACGAGGTTTGATCGCAAGCGACCCGGAGCTGCGTATTTCGACCGCTGAAGGCAAGCCGCTCTGGAACATGCCCGCCTATGCGTTCATCGAGGGCGACCCACCGGTCAGCGTGAATCCGAGCCTGTGGCGGCAAGCCCGCTTGAACGCGATGCATGGGTTGTTCGAGGTGACTAAGGGGGTCTACCAGATCCGCGGTTATGACCTTGCCAACATGTCGCTCATCGAAGGGAAGACGGGTTGGATCGTCGTCGACCCGCTCACCGCCAAAGAGAGCGGCGCAAAGGCGATGGCCTTCGTGCGGGAGCACCTCGGCGATAGGCCGGTGTCTGCCATCATCTATACGCACAGCCACATCGACCACTTCGGCGGGGTCCTCGGTGTGATCTCCCCTGAAGAAGTCGCAGAGCGCGAAGTGCCCATCATCGCGCCAGAGCTCTTCCTCGAGGAGGCGACCAGTGAGAACGTGGTGGCGGGCGTGGCGATGGCGCGGCGGTCCCTCTTCATGATGGGGCCGAGGCTGCCCAAAAGCGAACGGGGTCATGTCGACACGGGGCTTGGGAAGGGGTTGGTTTACGGCACGTTTGGCCTGCTTCCGCCGAGCAAAATCGTGACGAAGACCGGCACGAAGATGGACATCGATGGGGTGAAATTCCTGTTTCAAAATGCCCCCGGCTCCGAAGCTCCGTCGGAGATGACCTTCTACTTGCCCGATCTGAAGACGTTTTGCGGAGCCGAAGTGGTGTCGCACAACATGCACAACCTCTACACGCTCCGCGGCGCGAAGGTCCGGGACGCGATTCGATGGAGCGGCTACATCGATGAGGCGATCGAGATGTTCCCGGATGTCGAGGTCTACTTCGGAAGCCACCATTGGCCGATTTGGGGCAACGAACGCATCATCGACTTCCTCGAGAAGCAGCGCGACACCTACAAGTTCATCAATGACCAGACCGTGCGTCTCGCCCTCCATGGCGCCACGCCCCGAGAAATCGCGGAAGAGCTCGAGCTTCCCCCTTCGCTCGAGACTTCGTTTGCGAATCGCGGCTACTACGGCACGCTCAAGCACAACGCAAAGGCAGTGTACCAGCGCTACTTTGGCTGGTACGATGGCAATCCTGCCAACCTCGATCCGCTCCCGCCCGCTGCCGCCGGAGCAAAGTACGTCGAGCTCGCCGGAGGCGCGGCCCAGCTCCTCGGCAACGCTCGGGCCGCGTACGACAAGGGCGAATACCGCTGGGTCGCCGAGGTCGTCAACCATCTCGTATTCGCGGAACCCGACAACCAAAATGCGCGCGAGCTTCTCGCAAAGGCCTACGATCAGCTCGGCTATCAAGCGGAGTCTGGGCCCTGGCGCGACGTCTACCTGACGGGAGCGTTCGAGCTTCGGCACGGCGGCCCGACGGAGGGAGTCGATCCGGCAGCGTCCTGGGACATGATCAAGCACGCCCCGATAGAGAGCTTCTTCACGGCCTTGGCGGCGCGCTTGAATGCACCGAAGGCTGAAGGCAAGGACATGATCGTGAATCTCGTCTTCACCGACATCGGCGAGACTCATGTGCTCGAGCTGAAAAACTCGGTCCTGCGGCACTACAAACGCGACGCCGACCCCGACGCCAACGTGACGATGAAGGTCACGAAGGACCTCTACCTCGAGATGTTGACCGGCAAGGCAGGCCTCAAGGACACCCTGTTCTCCGACGACCTGGAGATCGAAGGAAGCCGGCTCGACCTGGTCTCGTTCTTTCGCTTGATCGACAAGCCCAAAGGCACATTTGAGATCGTTACCCCTTAGGGGTCGCGCGCCGGCATGCGAGCGACTCGCCCATTGCGCCGTCCGGCGCGAGGCGTATTCTGTCAGGTAGTGATCCACTTCTGGCAGCGCTTCGCGGGCTTCCACGACGTCAACTCGCTCGACAATCGCGATCCGAAGGTGCTCGAGCGATTTGCGGACATCGCTGGGCCGATTCTGTGGAAGTGGTTTCGCCCACGCGTTCGCGGTCTCGACAGGATTCCCGACGGCGGTGCGCTCTACGTTTGCAACCACAACGGCGGCTTCATGACGCCCGACACGTGGATCCTGGCCGTCGCTCTGACACGGGAGCGTGGGACCGACGACGTGCCCTATGCGCTCGCCCACCAGGTCGTGATGGAAGCGCCGTTCACAAACCAGCTATTACCGGCGATGGGCGCCATCGCAGCGAACCCAGAAAATGCCCATCGCGTGTTCGACGCGGGTCGGAAGGTGCTCGTCTATCCCGGCGGTGACCTCGATGCGTTTCGTCCGTCTCGCGACCGGGGTCGCGTGGTGTTCGGTCCGCGGCGTGGCTACGTGCGGCTTGCCCTCCGCGAGGGTGTCCCGATCATCCCTGTGGTTTCGGCGGGATCGCACGACGTTTGGTGGGTCGTCAGCGACGGCCGGTGGCTGTCCCGTCTCTTGCAAACACATCGATTTCTAAGAACCGACGTGCTTCCGATCACCGTGTCGGTACCTTGGGGGCTCACCGTGGGCGCGCCGCCGTTTGTTCCCCTGCCCGTCCCTGTCTTCATCGAAGTCCTCGAGCCCATCCACTTCGAGCGCTCCGGTCCCGAGGCTGCTAGCGACGCGACCTACGTGCAGGAGTGCCACCAGCGTGTGCTCGATGCCATGCAAGGGACGCTCGATCGGCTGATGGAAGAGCGGCGCGTATCTCAGCGACGGCGAATCCGCGAGCGCCTTCATCGCGCCTCTCGTATCCTTACGGGGACGCCTCATGACTGACGAGCGCCCGATTGCCCAGTCGCGCCGCGACTATGTTCGCGGCCCTCTCGAGATCGAGGAGCTCGACGAGGATCCAATTGTGCAATTTCAGCAATGGTTCGAGGAAGCCTGCAAGCACATCGAAGTCGAACCCAATGCCATGACGTTGGCAACCGTCGATCGCGATGGCGCGCCGGCGGTTCGCACGGTGCTCCTGAAAATCTTCGATCACGAGGGGTTCGTCTTCTTCACCAATCTAGAGAGCCGCAAGGCGCAGCACATCGACCGGGACCAACGGGTAGCGCTGCTGTTCTGGTGGCCCGAGTTGGAAAGGCAGATCGAAATCAATGGAGTCGCCGAGCGCATCTCGAGCGCTGAAGCTGCAAAGTACTTCATGACGCGCCCACGAGGCAGTCAACTCGGCGCTTGGGTATCTCGTCAATCCCAGGTGCTCACTTCGCGCAAGGTCCTCGAGATGAAGCTCGACGAGATGAAGCGCAAGTTCCTCGACGGCGAAGTGCCGCTCCCGTCGTTCTGGGGCGGCTACCGCGTGGTGCCACACAGCGTCGAGCTCTGGCAGGGCCAACCCAATCGCCTCCACGATCGGTTCAAGTACGAGCGGGAAGGCTCAGGCTGGCGGGTCGTGCGACTCGCCCCATGAACGCGAGCGAGCGGGCCGCCAAGCAGCAGCCCGCTCGCTGGTCGTTCTTGTTGGCAACTAGATGTCGAGGTTGCAGCTCGTCTCTGCCCAGCGGCCCACGAAATGGCCTCCGGTCTCGGGACCGGGGATACCTTCGCGGTAGACGCCTCCGAGGACGCCGCGCTCGCCGGAGCGGTGAAGCCAACGGCCTCCGAAGTGCCCATCGCCATACTCCCCTCGGAAGATGCCTTTGAACTGGCCGTCGAGGTTGATGAATTTCCCGAAGAAGACCTGCTCGCCGTTGTCGCGCCGCCCGTAGATGCCTCGGATATGGCCGGCGGGCTCGCCCTCATCGCTCATCACGCGGCCGATGAAGCGACCTCGGCCCTCCTCGACCCGGTGCCAACGGCCGGCCAGGAAGCCGCGCTCGCAGAGGTCGATGGGCCGCGCCATCGCAGCGGCCACCATTCGATTGCCGGCGTCGTCGACCAGCAGCTCGACGCGACCGTCGAGCAAGTCACGCACAGGCACACGAACGATGGTTTGCGGTTGCTCGGGCACTCGGTCGCCTGCGTCGGTCGCGGGGTCGAGGCGCGGCGGATCGTCCGCTCGTGGCAAAGGGCTCACGTAGGAAAAAACGAGCGGCTCCTCGCTCTCAGGCTCCGGGTCGATGATCGTCAGGACCATGCCGTCATGATGGGGCAGCGTGACCGACGTGAACGGCACGTGCTGCCGATCGGGACGCGGAAGCAGATGGTCAGTCCGCTCTTCGAACTTGATCACGCGGCGGACGACCATAGCGCCACGGTTGACGTGGAACACCCCGCTCCAGTTCCTTGGCGTTTCGTTTTCTGGGTTTCCAGGGATTTGGCCCCATTCGACGATGAGATTGACCTGCGCTGCATCGGGCCGCTCGCGCATGCTCGCAACCTCGGGATCGTCGGCCGTCTCGTCGTTTGCGTCCTCGTATTCGGCAATCTCATCGAATGCCTCGGGCTCGCCGAACGCGGGGGCTTCATCGTCCATCGTGAGCCCGCCGTTGTCTTGCTCGAGAGCTTCTGCAATCGCGCTGCCTTCAGCGCTGGGCTCTGCCGTGTCGCCACAGCCCCAGGCGAGCAACAGGCCCGCGGCTAAGAAAGGAAATGTGTTCTTGTACATCGAGTAACCTCCTGGCCAGTAGATGTGCACGCCCCGTGCCAACACAGCGGAGCCGAAAAACACGGAGCTTTTCGCGCCCTCGGGCATGCGCTGAGGACGCGGAGTCTCGCCCCGGGGGGGGATCGATGAGTACGGGAGGTCTCAGCGGTACTTCTTCAAGAGCCGCTTGAAATACATGCGGTCGATGCCCGCAGCCGCGGCGGCACGTGAGAAATTGCCCCCGTGTCGCGCCAGGAGCCCTTCGAGGTAGGCGCGCTCGAAGCCCGCGATGACCTCGTGCTTCTGCTCCGCGAACGGACGATCCAGGTCCACACGGGGTGCACTCGACGACGGCCCGGGCGCTGCGGCCTCGGAGCCCGGAAGATCGAAAGCCAGGGAAGAAGGCTCGCTCAAGGCCAGCGTCCGCTCGATGACGTTTCGGAGCTGCCGCACGTTGCCCGGCCACGGATGGAGCTCGAGTCGTTTCCAGTTCTCGGCGTCGATTCCGGACAGCACCTCGGCCGCACGAGGACCATCCCCTTTGAACGCCTTTCGCACGAAGTGCTCGGCAAGCGCGCGCACATCGTCTCGGCGGTCCCGCAGAGGTGGCAGGGTCAGCTGCACGACAGCCAGGCGGTAGAAGAGATCTTCTCGGAACGCTCCTCGGTTCACTTCGACCGAAAGGTCCCGGTTCGTAGCGGCGACGACGCGCAGATCGAGCGCAATCGTTTCACGCCCACCCAGTCGACGAATCTCACGTTGATCGAGCGCCCTGAGGAGCTTGGGCTGAAGCTCGATCGGCAGCTCGCCGACCTCGTCGATGAACAGGGTCCCCCCGTCGGCCTCTTCGAGCAAACCCTTTCGCCTCGCATTGGCGCCGGTAAAAGCGCCCTTTTCGTGCCCAAAGACCTCGCTCTCCAGCAGGTTGGCGGGGACCGCACCGCAGTCGAGCACGACGAAGGGCCCTTCGGTGCGCGGGCTCCGCTCGTGAAGGGCGTGCGCGACGAGCTCCTTGCCGGTACCCGTTTCGCCTTCGATCAGAACGGTGACGTCCGTGGGCGCCGCACGATCGATGATGGCGTAGAGCTCCCGCATCGGCAGGCTCGAACCGACCAGGGGGCCAAAGCCGTCCGAAACCGTCGCAGGGATATCGATCTCGTCTTCCAAGACCGAGAACCGAAGCTCGGTGCTGCCCGCACGGATGGTGCATCCCGACGGCAAGTACATCTCGACGACTCGGTAACCGTCCACCCATGTCCCGTTGCGGCTGTCGAGGTCCCGAATGCGGTAGCCGACGTCATCGACGGTGATCTCAAAGTGAATTCGGCTGACGGCGCTGTCGTCGAGGACGAGCTCATTGCCCGGTCGGGAGCCCGCGCGAACGAGCTGCGATTGGAAATCGTGCGTCGGACCATCGGCCGATTTCAAGCGATAGCGACGAATCTTGCGCCGCGGCTTGTCGCCAACCATCAGGGTGCGGGTCGCGCGCGTGGTCATGGACGCCCCCGAAGGTCTACGCTGAGCCGCTTGGTCTCGCCGGGGTCGACCTCGATTTCAAACCGCCGCTCGAGCCCCGCCTCCGGGTTCTGAAGGACGACCTGATGGCGCCCCGGCTCGATGCGATGGCTTCGAAGCGGTGTGGTCTTGACGCGACTTCCGTCGATGATCACATACGACCAGGGATCGGAGTTGACCGAGACGTAGGCGGGCTCGGGCGGGGGAGTGGTCGGCGCGGCTGCCT
>SHLP01000108.1 GCA_004283055.1 Deltaproteobacteria bacterium | reverse complement strand
GCCAGGCTCGTCGGCTAGGAGTCCGACTTGCCGCTAGAGGCCGTCTTGGACTTCGATTCAGACTTGGCTTTCGTTTCGGACTTGGCCGGCGTGCTGGTCGACGACGACTCGCTAGCGCTGGCACCGGCGTCGCCGCTCTTGGAAGCTTTGGCGCTTCGGTTCGACGGGCCCGAATAGAGATCGGACTCCCAGCCGCCGCCCTTCAAAATGAAGCCGCCGCCCCCGATCATCCGGCGGGCTTTGAGCTTGCCGCACTTGGGGCACTTCTTGGCAGGTTTCTCGGTGATACGCTGAACGCGTTCAAACGCGTGCCCGCAGTTGTCGCAGCTGTAGTCGTAAGTGGGCATAGCGAAGATTGGTCCGCCAACTTAAGCGGCGGAGGCTGTCTGTCAAGCTCAGCCTCCTCTGCGCTTGAGCTCCTCGAGGGCCTCTTCGAGCTCGGCAAGCTCCTCTTCTTCGTGCTGCGCATCCGGGGTTGCGACCCGAGCACCCACAGAGGGCTGCTCGGCGGGGACCAAGCCCATCTTCCGCTTGAGGGCCTCTAGCTCGAGGTCGGCACCGGCGCTCGCCTCGAGCTCTGAAAAACGGTGTTTGAGGATATCGCCCGTGTATTGCTCGGCGACTTCAGCCCCGGCCTCGGCTTCGGCTTCCATTTGATCGATCTGCTCAGCCATCCGATCGAAGGTCTCGAATGCGCTTGCGTCGGACAGGCCACTCATCGTTTCCTGGATGCTCTGCATCGCCTGGGCCCGGCGTTTACGCGCAATTAGAACGTTCTTCTTTCGTTGGGCTTCGCCGATCTTGTGGCTCAGCGCCTTGAGTGCGGTCTTCAGCTGATCGGTCAGCGCCTTTTGACGCGCCCACTGCTCCTGGTACTGCGCCGCAATCGCATCGTGCTCTTTGCGGCGGAGCAAAGCCTCCTTCGCGAGCCCGTCGTCTCCGGCCCGGACTGCAAGCATGGCCTTGTTTTCCCACTCTTTGGACTTCGCCACCTCGTTCGCGAACTGCTTGTTCAGCCGCTTCTCGTCGGCAATGGCAACCGCGACCTGCTTCTTTGCTTCGATCAGCTGCTGATTCATATCGACGATGACTTGATTCAGCATCTTCTCCGGATCCTCCGACTTGTTGATCAAGTCGTTGATGTTGCTCTTGATGAGTTGTGCCAGTCGGCTGAGGAACCCCATTGCTCGTGTCCTTTAGGTGGCGACCCGGAACTTGCTCAGTTTCTCGTAGTGATTGGCAAGCGCCAACGAGAAGTCGTCGAGCACGCCTTGGAGCTCGTTGTAGTCGAGATTTTCGAGCTGGAGGGTGCACGTGAGCACCACGGCGGCGTCCGAGATCCCATATGCTCCGTGCACGAGATCGGAAGCGTTGAGTCGCAAAAGCGCTTCATACAGCGCCGCCTTGTCGTTGACCTCTTTGAGCTCGAGAACCTTCACTCGGAACAAAAGGAGCGAGTCAGCCGCCTGAATGGCGATGGTCTCGCCTAGGCTGCTGTCACGGACGAGCCACATCCCATCCTCGCCGACCTCTTCGTAGGGAACCTCGGCGCGAGCCAAATACGATTCAATGTCATCGCGTGAGCGCATGCGCCTCTCCTTGCTCGCCTACGAGCCTAACGGCCTCCAACCGAGACGGTCAAGGCTCACTCGTATTCATCACCATTGGCGCTCGCAAACTTGTGAGACCACAAGATCGCGTCTTTGCGGCCGCCCTCGGAATCGAGGATTGCCTGTGCGAGCAGGCCCGTCTTGCGATAGCCGGCAGCGACGAATGCATTGGAAATCTCGGCGTTGTCGTTCGGCGCAAAGGCAAACATGGCGACGATCCCACGCTCCTGGAGGTTGCTCGCGAGCACTCGAAGGGCGGCGATCACGGCAAGGGTCTCGTTCTCGCTCGTTGGAAGTCGCAAGACCTCGACCAGGGCGTGCCCGAAGCAGTCCTGAAACTCTGCGGAGACGTAGTTGGTCTTGCTCCGCCGTACGCTGCAGTCGAAATAAATGCGCTCGGCGTCACGCCCAAACATGTCAAACGAGCCGAAGGCTGGGTTCTTTTTCCATGCTGCGTCCCGCGCTGCCAAGGCTTCCTTTTCGGTGGCCGCCCGGACGGTAGCGCCCTTGATCTTTTCGGGAATGTCCTTGGCTGCCTTCTTGGCCGCGTTGATGGTCCGTTCGGTGAGCTTTGCCGACGCATCGCTGACCTCGACGGAAGCGGTCTTATCGCCGATGACGCATCCGCAGAGATGGCCGTCGCTGCGCTTGTAGAAGCCAGGGATCGTCCCTTCGCGAACGAAGCCCACGCGCGTCCACGACGAAACCTCGTCTTTTTCGACGAGCGTGATCACTTTTTCGACGTTTTCCTGCGTAGCCACGGATTGAATGTAGAGGCGCTTGGCGGGAAGCGCGCCGGCCCGGAAGTCGATGACGCGAATGAATCGCGTTCGACGATTGAGAAGCAGACACAGGTAGGCGCTGTCGCTCCGGAAGTAGAGCTCTTCGACCGTTGGCTTTTTGGGAGGTCGTTTAGAGGCGGCAGCCTTCGCTCGAACCATGCGTCAACACCTTGAAAATACTTTGGTTTTCAGAACGAGACGGAATGTAGTGTGTCCACCCCTTCGTGTCAAAAGGAAGGGGCAGGCCCGACGTGCAGGCCTGCCCCTCGCTGACGATGTTTCGCTAGCCTAGTTCTTCAGAGCGTCGTCGATCGCGACCTTGAACGCCGCGAAGGGCTGCGCCCCTTGAATGAGCTTGCCGTTGATGAAGAAGGACGGCGTGCCAATTCGGGCGCCGGCTTTGGTGACGGCTGCCATGTCGGCATCGACCGCAGCCTTGTGTTTGCCGGAATCGAGCGCTGCCTTGAAGGCTTTCATGTCGATTCCTCCGACCTGCTCCGCGAACTTCTCGAGGTTCTCTCGTGAAAGCGTCTTCTGGTTGGCGAACAGAAGGTCGTGGTAGGCCCAGAAGGCCTTGTTGCCCTTCTGTGCAAAGACCTCTCGTGCCGCCTGAGCGGCCGGCTGTGCGTCCTTGTGGAAAGGAAGCGGGTAGTCGCGCCATACGATCTGGACTTTGTCACCGTACTCCTTGATCACCTGTCCGATCGTCGGGTTGACCCGGCTGCAGAAGGGGCACTGGAAGTCGCTGAACTCCTGGATGACGACCTTTGCTTTGGCTGCGCCTTTCGTCGGGGCCTTCTTTGGGACCGCGATGTCGTAAACCTTGTTGGCATCCGGTGCCGGCTTCGCGGGTGCGGTCTTTGGACCGGTCTCGCCCTTGGCAATGGTGCTTTCGTAGACCTTGGCGCGGGGCGTGCCCTTCGCGACGAGGGCCTTGGCTTTCGCCATCTCTTCGTCGATCACCGCCGTGAAGGCCGCCAGAGGCTGAGCGCCCCGAAGATTGCGGCCATTGATGAAGAACGCCGGGGTGCCACGAGCGCCCAAGCTGCTGGCAAGCGCTTGCTGCTCTTGGATGGTCTTGCCGTACTTGTCGGAAGCGAGCGCCTTTTTGAACTTCGAAACGTTCAACCCTTGCTCTTTGGCCCACTTTTCGAGGTTCTCGGTCGTCAGGGCCTTCTGGTTTGCGAACATCTTATCGTGCATCGCCCAAAAGCCCTTGTTGCCCTTCTGCGCATGGGCCTCGAGAGCCGCGTTCGCCGCGCCCTTCGCGTTCTTGTGGAACGGAAGCGGATTGTTCATCCAGACGATTCGTACGTCCTTGCCATACTTGTCCTGCACCTGATTGAGCGTCGGAGTGACGCGACCGCAGAACGGGCACTCGAAGTCGCTGATCTCGACGATCGTGATCAGCGCGTCGTTCGGACCCTTCTGCGGCTCGTTGCCCTTGAGGGGAACCTTGTAAACCGCCTTCGGATCGGGTTGGCCCGGCTTCGCAGCTGCTGGCTTCGGAGCCGCAGCCTTGGTCAGGCCGTTCTTCGTGACGGTGGCGTAGATCTGTTCCTTCTTCACGCCCTGCTTCAAAAGCGTCTCCGCGGTTGCGATCTCCTCGTCGATGACTTTCTGAAAGGCTGCAAAAGGCTGCGCCCCTCGGAGCTGTCGACCGTTGACGAAGAAGTACGGCGTCCCACGCGCTCCGAGCTGAGCCGCTAGGCCTTGGTCGCCGTCGATCGCCTTCTTGTGTGTCGATTCGTCGAGGGCTTTCTTGACCTTCGCCGAGTCGAGTCCGGCTTTTTCAGCGTAGCCTTCGAGCTCGGCACGGCCGAGCGCCTTCTGGTTGGCGAAGAGCGCGTCGTGCACCTCCCAGAACTTGTCGTTGCCACCCTGTGCGTAGGCCTCCATGGCCAGCGCCGCGGCGGGCGCCGCGTTGTTGTGGAAACTCAAAGGATTGTTGCGCCAAACGATGCGGACCTTGTCTCCGTACGTGTCGATGACCTGCTTCGTGGTCGGAAGAACCCTCGCGCAGAAGGGGCATTGGAACTCGCTGAACTCGACGATTGTGACGAGAGCGTCTTTTGGCCCCTTCGAAGGTTGCGCGTCCGTGACCGGGACCTTGTATCGCTCGACGTCGCCCGCGACGATGACGTCCGCGGCCTGCGCCTCCTCCGTGCCGCCGGTATCGGCGACCTCGGTGCCCGAGCGTGAGCCAACGACGTGTCCGACCGCAAATCCAGCGATCGCCATCACGATGGCAAGTAGAACTGATGAACCTTTACTCATATTGATATCCTCGCGCCGCGACTGAGCGGCGAGCTTGAAACAAACTCAACGTTCAAATGAACGAACCAAATGCCGGGACGACCGCCCGGTGAGGGCGGCCGGTGCTAGCGGGGAGGTCGTTCGACTCTTCGTGAGTACTCGGTCCGCGGGTCTCCGTCGGCGCGGACTTCCAGTCGGCTGCCCGCGCGGGGAGGCGCGTCCCATCGAATCGGTTGAGCCCAGCTCATGGCTACGGGCACCAGGGTGTGGACCGAGGTGCCGTGCGTGTTCGCCGGCATGCAGCGCGGATCGTCGCTCCGTTCGCACCACAGCGGTGGTCCAGCGGGCTCCTCGTGGAGTTGCGCACTGTCACTGCAACCCTCTGCCGACAAACGTTCGCACATACAGTCCGCTGCACTGACCGATGCGGCGTCCAGCAAAAGCATCGCGGCGAGAGCGAGCGCGTGGAGAGGGATTCTCATGAAGACGAAATCAGAGTCTACCGCTCCTCTTGGAGCCCGCAACAAATCCCAAGTTCGGGAGGGACGACGACGGGGGTGAAACCGATGGTGTTGGATGTCGGATAGTGGGAGAGAAGAGCGTACAGTTGGCTGTGCGGTTTCACCCCCGCCGCTCATGGGGTCAACGTCGTCTCGTCCGGTTCTATTCCAAAGCCGGCGCCGGTTCGGTGACGCGGTTCGGAAAGCCGGCAATCGCCCCGGCCAAAAGGCCTCCGAGCTCCTCGAAGCCGGGGCACTGCTCCAAGGCTCGGCCCACGTACACGAGACTTTGAGGGTACCATTGCAGGAAATCGGGGTTTTTGCGGGCTCGATCGATGAAGATGAATCGCCCGGCGTCTTTTAGCTTTCGGTGGAGCGTGACGAGCCAGAATTCACGACGCAGCTCCGCGGGCTCAATACGACGCAGTGCGGCATAGCGGTCGATCATGGACTCCTGCAGGTCGAGGTCGAGCGAGACGTAGGAGTCGCAGAGCAGGGCGACCAGGTCGTAGACGCGTGGCCCCCAGAGCGCATCTTGGAAATCGATCAGCGTGAGCCCCCCGCCGGGTCCGACCATCAGATTCTTCGATTGAAAGTCCCGGTGGACGAACCCTTCGGGCATGGCCTCGATCGCAGCGGCGATCCTCGAAAAGGCGCCCTGAAGAGTCGCGCTCTGATCCTCGTCGAGCACCCCAAACGGCGCTTCGAGACCCCAGACGCGGAAATGATCGAGCTCCCAGTCGAGCAGCTCGCGGTCGAAACGACGCCGCGAGACGATCGACGCACTGGGAATGGTCTCGCAGCGTTCGTGCAGGTCCGCGAGGAGGTCGACGGCCCCTTCGTAGAGCCGCGGCCAGTCGCTGCGCGACGTCTCGCACAGGCGCCCTTCGAAAGTCAGGTCTCCGAGGTCTTCGAGCAGGATGATCCCATTGTCGAGGTCTTCGACGTAGACCGTCGGAACGGGCAGCCCCTTGGAGGCCAGCAAGGCTGCGACCTCGAGAAATGGAAGACGCTCGCTGTCAGCGGGTTTGCCTCCCTCGTCGCTGCGGAATGCGTCCTCAGGCAACTGCATCGCGATGACGCTTTGAGGGCTTCGAGCGATCTTTTCGGTGACCCGCACTCGGAAATAGCTGCGCGTCGACGCGTCTCCGCGTAGCTTGATCGGTTCGAAGGCGGGCAGGGGGAGCCCGTACAGCTCGGCGAGCGCGTGGTCTAGTCTGGGCGCTGTCATGGGCCGACGGAGCGTACGTCAGTTGGGCGCATTTGCGAAGAGAGCTATCTTCCAACCGAGCGATGAGCAACCCAACTTCCATTGGACTTGGAACCATCTTGGCCGGCCGCTACGAGTTGGTCGGGGAGCTCGCCCGGGGCGCGATGGGCGATGTGTTCGAAGCGCTCGACCGGCTGAGCGGATCCAAGGCGGCCGTGAAGCTCCTTCGCGCCGAGTACCTTTCAGACGAATCCATGCGGCGTCGGTTCCGCCGAGAAGGCGCGGTTCTCAAGGCCCTCGACCACCCGGCTCTCGTCCGCCTTTTCGAGCTCGGGATCGACGACGCGGGCCTGGTGTTCCTCGTGACCGAGTACGTCGAAGGGCAGACGCTGGCCGAGCGCCTCTCGGCGGGCCCGGTGACGATCGTCGATGCGGACGCTCTGGTCGATGCCCTCAGCGGCGGCTTGGGCGCAGCGCATGAACATGGGGTGTTCCACGGAGATCTGAAGCCGGGAAACGTCATTTGGCCTGACGAGGGCAGGCCACGTCTAGTGGACTTCGGCGCTTCGAAGATCCTCGGTCTCGACCGGCTCACCGCGACGGGGGAAGTCAGCGGGACCCCGGCCTACATGGCGCCCGAGGTTTTGACAGGCAAGACCGACGTCGACCAACGCATCGACGTGTATGGGCTTGGTGTCCTGCTCTACGAAGCGTTGAGCGGGAAAAAGCCATTCGAAGACAGGCATCTGGGTCGACTCATGATGAAGATCGACGCGGGGGACTGCCTTCCAATCGACGCGGTCGCGGATCTGCCAGGGGAGATCGCACGCGTGATCGAAAGGGCGATGCACCGCAAAAAAGCAGAGAGGTTCACCGAAATGGCCGAGCTGAGGGCGGCTTGGCACCGGGCACGCGCCAAATGAGCACGGTGCCGGCGGTCGGCAAGCTCTGTGCCGAGGTCGGAATCGCCGAACCACGAGGATGGGACACGTACTTCGGCATCGCGCAGTCCTGGGATGCGCGAACGGACCTCACCGCGGCCCGTTCGGACACGGAGCTTGCCGAGATCTTGTTTCTAGACGCAGCCCTAGTGATTCGCGGGGACTGGGTCGAAGGCCGCGCCACGCTCGTCGACGTGGGCGCAGGCGTTGGTGCGCCAACCATCCCACTCCTGCTCGCGGATGCGAGCCTGCGCGCCACGCTCGTCGAGCCGAGGCGCATACGGACCGCGTTTCTGAGGACTGCGGCCGGCGCGCTCGGGCTGTCGAGCCGCGCCACCATGCTCGAACAGCGCGTCGACCCGGCAAACCCACGCGTAGACGGCGCCCCCTTTCGGATTGCGCTTTCGCGCGCGACGTTCGCTCCCAACGACTGGTTGCCAATTGGCGCGCAATTGGCCGATGAAATCTGGGTGCTGACCGCGGGGGCGGACGTTGATCCGCCTGCCGGTTTGACCCTGGCGCGCCGCGTGCACTACGCGGTGCCGTCCAGCGGGGCGCCACGAAGCATCCTGAGCTACCGCCGCTAGGACGCGGGGTTACCGGCGCTTGCGGGCCGGGATGATCTGGATTCGACGTCGCATGCCCTCGCCCTGCGACATCGTGCTCACCCCTTCGAACTTCGCGAGTGACATGTGGACGACGCGACGGTCGCGCGCGTTCATGGGCTGCAGGGTGACCACTTTGCCCTCGGCAACCGCTCGATCCGCTTGGCGTTTCGCCATCGATACGAGACCGTCGTCATGACGTTCCCTGTAGTCGCCGGAATCGACGATCACGTGTCGGCGCGCTTCGGGAAAACGATTCACCATCTTGTTGATCAGGAACTGAAGCGCGTCGAGCGTGGCGCCCTTCTTGCCGATGACGCGGCCCGAGTCTTCCCCGGTCACGTCGAGCTCGATTCGCTCGCCGTCCGCACGAATCTCGACTCGGACGTCGAGGTCCATCAGGTTGATGAGCTCCTCGAGAATCTCCGCGGCTTCCTCTGCCTTTCCGTCACCGGCGAACCGGCTCGGGTCGTCCTGCGTTTGCTGATCGAGAATCAGCGCTCCATCACGGGGTTTGCTTTTAAGCTCGTCCACGGCGAGTCCTCTTCTTTCTGCGGGGCTTGGCCTGCTTGGGGGTGGCGGCTTCGGTTGTTTCTGCCGCTTGAGCGTCGTCATCGTCGGTTTCGTCCGTGCTGGTCGCCAAAGCCGACGTTTCTTGGTCCATTTTCCAGTACATGTATCGCTGCTGGGTGATGCCGATGGCGGAGCTGGTCACCATGTACAGGCAAAGGCCTGTCGGAAGGAGCAGCATGAAGAACGTCATCATCAGCGGCATCGCGTAGAGCATCACCTTGGCCTGCGCCGCATCCATTTGGACCGGCGTAAGCTTTTGCTGAATGAACATCAAGGCGCCGAGCACGATCGGAAGCACGTAGAGCGGGTCCGGCGAGGAGAGATCGGTCCACCACAGGACGAAGGGTGCATGGTAGAGCTCGATGCTCGTCGACAGAGTCTGATAGAGCGCGAAAAAGATCGGCATTTGTAGGAGGACGGGGAGACATCCGCCGAGCGGATTCACCTTGTGCTTCCGCCAGAGCTCCATCATCGCGGCGCCCTTCTTTTCGCGATCGTCTTTGTAGAGCTCGTTGATCTTGTCGATCTCGGGTTTGAGGGCCCTCTGCTTGGCCATGTTTCGGAACTGAGGAATGACGAATGGAAGAAGGAGCACTCGAACCAGTAGCGTGAGCAAGATGATTGCAACACCCCAGTTCCCAATGAAGCCGTAAATGGTGCGCAGCAGCCAGCTCATCCCCCGGGCGATGAAGCTGAACCAGCCCAGGTCGATGACTTCAGAGGCACGGTGACCGAACTCCTGCAGAGCGTCGTAGTCTTTCGGTCCGGCGTAGACCGCGGTCCGGAAGGTCGCCGACTCGCCGGAGCCGACCTCCTGCGGTGCATAGACGAGCTTCGCCTCGAACAGACTTCCATCCGGGTCGTCCTTCGTGCCCCCGCGATCGGTCGACAACATGTCGCATCGCTCGGCTGTGCCGCCTTCGGGCGCCGCAATGATGGCAAAGTACACGCTGCTAAGCGCTACGTATTCGATTCCCGGGCCGTAGCTGTGGGGCTGCATCGGCCGCGTTTCGTCCTCGCTCAGGAGGTCCTCGCGATCCTCCCTGAACGTTTCGTCTCCCTGCTGACAGATCCCGTGGCTGAGGACCGGGGACGGCCTCCCGATGAGACCTCCCTTCTCGTCGGCCCGTCGGACGTAGTGCGCGGACGCGATCCCCAAGCCGATGGATCGGGTCCTGGGATCGTCGTTGCGAACCTCGATCGAGGAGAGAAGCTGGTAGGGCGGCTCGGCGAGCTCCCAGGTACGGGTCACCGAGGCTCCGTCGCCTGCCCATTCGAATCGGAGCCTCTCGTTGGAGGACTCCACCAGTCGCCAGCGCGCATCCGCCGGGATCTTCACCCCCGAGAGCACAGGCGCGAGGGGCAGGTACCGCTCCTTGTCGGTCGTCACCAGCTCGAACGGCTCTCCCTCTTCGTCGAGGTACCGCTCGCCCTTGACCTGCAGGCTGACCATGGCCGTGTTGAGATCCGTGAATGTGGCGACGAAGCGATCGCTCTCCAAGCGGTACAGATTCTGAGAGTCGGCGCGTGACCGGGCCTCGGCCGGCGAAATCTGGGCCGGCAAGGTTTCGCGCGATCCGCCCTCGGGAAGCTCGGGAGCCTGCACTGCGGCCTCGCCGGCGGGGGCCTGTTCCGTCTGTGCTTTGGGCGGGGCGAAATACTGAACCGCCAGCATCGCACCGAGCGCCAGGAGGGGAAGCATCATGAGGGCAACCGGCGGCTGCTTTCGTTCATCCATGCCGCGCCTCGTGTGAGTGCTTCCGCGGCTGCTCGGCGTGGGGCGCCGGGTCATATCCGCCAGGGTTCAACGGATGGCAGCGCCCGATGCGCCTGATCCCCAGCCACGAGCCTCGCAGCGCGCCAAAGCGCTCGATGCACGTCGCGGTGTAGTGCGAGCAAGAGGGCTCGAACCGGCACGAAGGGCCGATCAGACGGGAGAGCGTCATTTGGTAGAGCCGAATCAACGAGAGCAGCGCCGACCGAATCATCGCGCCGCTCCGATCGCTAGCTTCCGCGAAGCGCGTTCTATCTCCTCCAGCAGCGAGCTGTAGTCGATCTCGGTGGCCCCACGCTTCGCAATGAACACCAAATCGTGGGAGGCCGGAAAGAGCTGCCGGTTGCGACGAAATACTTCGCGAACGACCCGCTTGATGCGATTTCTCTGAACGGCGGTTCCCACTTTCTTCGTCACGGTGATCCCAAGTCGCGTGTTTTGTACTGCATTAGGTAGGACGACGATGAGAAAGTGGGGAGTGTGGATTCGTCGCCCGCTGAGCTGTGTCCGTTTGAATTCGTATCGCTTCTTCAGCCGATCGGCGCGTCGAAACCGCTCCGGTCTTCCGCGAACACCCCTCGCCGTATGTGATGTGCGAGGCATGATCGCACGGTTTCGAGCTACTTCTTGTAGCAGGACACCGTAAGACGCTTTCGCCCCTTACGCCGACGGGCGTTGATCACGCTCCGCCCGCCCTTGGTCTTCATACGCGCGCGGAACCCGTGTGTCCGAAGACGGCGCTTGCGATGTGGTTGATAGGTCCGCTTCACTGCAATGCTCCCGAGAAATAAGAGTGCCGGAAGAAAGCACGGGGTCCCTGGGGTGTCAAGTCGCCCAAATCAGCCCGTGACACCCATGGAACCTCCTGATTTTACAGAACTAATGGGCCAGAGACCAGCGTCTCGAAGGCTGGTGTATCTCCCGCTCCCCACGATGAGATGATCGAGGATTCGGATTTCAAACAAGGAGCCCGCCGCAATGAGGCGCTCGGTGAGCTCGAGGTCCTGACGGCTTGGATCCGGGTCCCCGCTCGGATGGTTGTGAATGAAGATCGCCCCAGACGCCGATTCGGTCACCAAGAGCCGAAAGACCTCGGCCGGATCGACCTGGCAGCTGGTGCGCCCGCCGCGAGCCACCTCTCGCTCCGCCCGTGGTCGGTTCTTCGCGTCTACGCAAACCACCATGAAGCGCTCGATTGGGCTCGCCATGAGCCGCTGCCCGTAGCGCTCGAAGACCTTTTCGCTGTTCGAAAGCGGCGTCGCGCTCGGGTCAGGCCGAACCAGGCTGCGTGAACCGACCTCGAACGCCGCCGCCAGGCGCGCTGCCTTGGCAGGGCCGATGCCGGCGATGCGATTCAGCTCGGAGATGCTCATTCGCGCAAGAGCCCACAGCCCGCCGCTATCTCGCACGAGGCGGGAGGCCAACGACCCGACGTCCTCGCCCGGCGTGCCGGTGCCCAGGATGAGCGCGACCAGCTCCGCATCCGTGAGGGTGGTTGCTCCGAGACGGGAGAGCCGTTCACGTGGGAGCTCCATGACCAAGCCTGAGATGCACCGGTCGTGCCAGGGCTGGAACGACGGATTTCGAAGGCTTAGCCCCCAGGGTAGCGGCGGATTCGCCGGGGCCGACGGCGCCCATCGCCGCGGGGATTGGCGGTCGCTGTGCCCCGCGCGACAGCCGGGCGCCCGGGGACTATCTTCGCCCCTCATGAAGATCCGGATCGCACTCCTGCTCGTGGTCGCTCTGCTCGCTGCCCTAGCTTGGACCTTCGTCAAGCGGCCTTTGCCGGTCCCAAAGGCGATTGGGCCTGCGCTCCCGCCGCCGGCTTCGGTTGAGGGCCTGTCGTTTTCTGTGATTCGGGGCGCGGAGATGAAAAGCCAAGAGGGCTTCAGCGTCCGCGGTGGCTCGTTGACGGAACGCTTCACGAGTGGACTCGTCGCCTTCATGGTCGAGCACCCGAGGGGACGCTTGTTGATCGACGCAGGCGTAGGGCGACGGGTTGTGGAACATCTCGAGACGACCCCTTTGCTCTTGCGCACCCTGGCAAACTTGACGGTGAAGGCGCCGACTCTGGACGCGCTCATCGCCCGCGGGCTTGGGCCGCAAGACCTTCGCGGCATCGTCCTGACTCACTCCCATTGGGATCATGTAAGCGGGCTCGAGGACCTGCGTGAGGTGCCGGTTTGGATCACCCCAGAGGAGCTTGCACATGCCCGGTCCGATGACGCCGGCGGGAAGCTCTATCGCCAGCTCGAAGCGGACGGTCAGTTCAAGCTCCAAGAGCTGCGCTTCGCTGGTGACAGCTACGGTTCATTTCCGGCGAGCCACGACTTCTTTGGCGACGGGAGCGTCGTCGTCGTACCGATGCCCGGGCACACCCCAGGCTCGGTCGGGGTCTTCGTCACCGTGCCCGACGGAAAACGGTTCTTGGTCATCGGCGACACCGCGTGGACCCGAGAAGGTGTCGACTGGCCGGCCGAAAAGCCCTGGCTGGCTCGCCGCATGGTCGATTTCGATGCCGCCGGGGTACGGGAGCAGTTGGTGCTGTTGCACCAGCTTCAGCGCGCGAACCCCGAGCTCGTCATCATCCCAGCCCACGACGCACGCGCACACGTGACCATCG
>SHLP01000107.1 GCA_004283055.1 Deltaproteobacteria bacterium | reverse complement strand
AT
This sequence comes from Deltaproteobacteria bacterium, assembly GCA_004283055.1. GTDB lineage: Bacteria > Myxococcota_A > Polyangia > Polyangiales > Houyiibacteriaceae > SG8-38. Next base: position 13,100 of record SHLP01000107.1, on the reverse strand, counting down.
GCCAACCGGCCGCACCCGGACCTTTGCAGGCGACGGTGCGATCATTCAGGCCGACCTGGCGTACAGGCCGATTGAAGGCAAGCGTCGATGAGGGCGGGCTAGCGAACGAGGCGGCGTTCAGCCTGGCTCGTCGTCTCCACGCGGCCAGGGCCGCGGAGATCGCAGAAATTAGGCTTGAAAGCCCGCGAGCCCGCCGATCTTTTGAATCAGGGAGAAGTGGCGCTATCCTCGGCAGTCGGCGCCCGAGGGGTCGGGCCCTCATTTCAAAGCACGGTATATGTTGCGGTTTCTCTCGAATCGATGGTCTTTGCTATGTCTTGCCGTATTGGTCGCTGCCATCAGCGGTGGCGCGGTCGCCTTCGGTGAGCACGAATCAAACGAGCAACGGCATCGCGCCGACATCGTGGACGGCCAGCGACGGCTGCGTGCACCCGGTATCGACAGCTGGAACGAGCTTCAGCAGAGCCCGAACAACAATCCAGGCAAGACAGGTCGCTTTGGCGCAGCCTTTCACTATGACGCCTTCGTCTACGACAAAGCTGCGAGCAACCCGAAGGTCACCGGCGTCGTGCGTCGCGGCAACGTGCTCAAGCTGGGCGAGAAAGTCAGCGGCTCCGGATGCAAAGACGGGTCCTGGTACCAGGCGACGCCGTTCGGTTACGTCTGCACCTCTCTTGGCTTCCACGTAAGCGACTCGCCGAGCGCCAACCGATATGGCGTGCCGCCCGCCAAGGTGAGGAGCCACCTGCCCTACCAGTACTCGCGCGTAACGACCAAGAGGGCGCCGCGCTACTACCGCATGCCGACGGTCGAAGAAGAGAAGCAGGCCCGACGGGCGATGGAGAAGAAGGGGCCGACGCCCGAGGTGGTCTCGTCGCTCATGGAGGGCGACTACTTCCTCGCGCTCGCCGAAAAGGAAACCCGCGAGGCCGACGGGGCCGTTTTCTACCGGACGGTCCGAGGCCGATTCGTGCGCGAAAGCGACGTCGAGCTTCGCAATCCCGACGTCGTGCGAGGTGAAGAGCTCGGCCGCAACGGCTGGCATCTCCCCATCGCGTTCGTCTGGGGCGACGAGCGAGACCTGCTCGAGCTGAAGGACGGGAACGCACGGGTGACCGGCAAGGCCCAGAAACACGGTCGCTTCGTGGTCGAAGACGAACGCAGCGTGGATGGCGTGGCCTACGTGTCCGGAGAGCCCGGCGCCGTGAAACGAGACGAGGTGCGCGTGGCGCGGAAGGCCAAGCGTCCGAGCAATGTACCGGCCGACGGGAAATGGATTCACGTCGATCTGGGAGAGCAGACACTCGTCGCGTACGAAGGCGATAAGCCCGTGTACGCGACGCTGATCTCGAGCGGCAAAGAAGGGTACGAACCTCCGACCGGGCTCTTCGAAGTCCAGCAGAAGTACATCTCGACCACCATGAATGCGAAGGACCCGATCGACGGTTTCTACGAGGTCGAGGAGGTTCCCTGGACGCTGTACTACCACGGCGGCTATGCGCTTCACGGTGCGTACTGGCACACCGACTTCGGCAAGGTGCGCAGCCACGGCTGCACGAACATCGCGCCGGTCGATGCACGCTGGCTCTACTACTGGAGCGAGCCCGAGGTCCCCGCCGCCTGGCACGCCGTCCGGTTCCAGCCGGAAACCACTTGGGTCTACTTCACCAGTTGAAGGCGCCTCGCGTGAACAGCAGGAGGGCCGCAGCCGCCGCCACCACGACGATGGCATTACGCAGCCGCGCGCCGTCGACTCTAGGAATCAGCACCTGGCTGACCCTCAGCCCGAGCGCGACCGCGGGCAGGAGGGCTGCGCCAATCAAGACCTCGGCCCAACTGACCTCCCCAGCCAGAGCGCGGACGCTAATCGTGATGCAGAGTCCGATCGCGAACACGAAGCCGAGATTCGCGCGGACGGTCGGGCCCGAGTCGTTTCGATAGAGAAGTGCGATCGGCGGTCCGCCAATCGCGGAGACCATCGCCATGGTCCCCGAAGCAACACCGGCTCCGAACTCCCGCGCAGGCGTCCGCCTAAACGTCCCGCGGCTGATGACGAGAGTCACACCTACGATGACCATCGACGACATCAAGAGGTCGAGCGCCGCGCCCGAAAGCGTCTTCAGGAGTGCGACGCCGACCAGCGCCCCGGGTAGTCGCCCGGCGAAAATCCAGAGAGTGCTCTTGACCTCCACGGCATGGCGTTCGCGAAACACGATCGCAAGCGTCAGCGGAAACACCACGAGGAGCTGCGGCACGGGTGCGAAAAGGGGATTCAGAAGGGAAAGAACAGGAACGCTGAGCAGTGCGAAGCCAAAACCCACCGTGCTCTGGAGCGCTGCGGCCAGGAAGCTGACGAAGAACGCAATCGCGAATTCCGGTGTCGTGATATGTGCTAGGGCTTCCATCTGCGGTGCTAGGGTAGTCAGCGTCTGATCATGCGGCCAACCAAGATGAACAAGGCGAAAGACCCGTTGCAGAAGACGGCGAGCCGCATTCTCGGCGCGGTCACCGACGCGCTCGACCGCACAGCTCGCAATCTGGACAACGCCGGTCGGATCGCCAAGTTCCTGCAAGGCCGAATGGAGCTCGAAGTTCGGGAGAGCGATGTTTTCATTTCGAGCTACCCGCGCTCGGGCACGACTCTGACCCAGTGGATTCTCTACCTTCTATCGCAGGACGCGCAGCCCTACCCCACACACTTGACGAAAGTCTCGCCCTGGTTCGAGCGATCACTGGCTATCGGAGAGCTGCGCGCTTCGGACTTCGAGCGCTTCCCGTCGCCCCGGGTTTTCAAGAGCCACTTGCCCCGGGAGTGGCTGCCAGACGGCGCTCGCTATCTCTACGTCGAGCGCGACGGCTCCGACGTATTGCTGTCGTACTTCCATTTCTACCGCGCGTACTTGGGTTTCGAGGGGTCCATCGACGATTTCCACCAGCGTTTCATCGAGGGCCGCCTGCAGTACGGATCCTGGTTCGACCATGTCGCGGGCTGGCGGGCTCGAGCGTCGGACCCGGACGTGCGAATCGTTCGTTACGAAGACCTTCTGAGCGATCGGAAGGCATCGATCCAGGGCATCATCGAGTTTCTCGAATGGGATTGCGACGAGCGCTGCCTCGACCGTGCGGTCGACGAGAGCAGCTTCGATGCAATGAAGAAGCGAGAGTCGATCTTCGATCACGCGACGGCGCTGCTTCTCGAGCGCGGTGTGCGCCCGGAGTCGTTTCTTCGGACCGGAGAAAGTGGTCGCGGCGCTGATGCGCTGACGGGCGCGCAGGCCCGGGCGATCAGGGAGCGAAGCTCGACGGGGCGCCCGCTCGCGATTCGCGGGCTGCCCGCTTTCCTGCAGTAGCGGGAGGAGCAGAGGTGTCCACGACGAACTGAAGGAAGCTCTCGGGAGTTCCGGGGTCGTCCCCGGTGAGATGGCGGTAGGCCCGCGCAAGCTTGCCGATCAGGCGACGGTAGCCGCGGACCGCCGGTGATGTCGCGTCGCCATAGAGCTTTCGGACAGCGTTCTCTCGGGCTCCGAGAAGCAAGCGATCTTCGGGCTCGCGGCAAAGGTAGGGACACGCACGCGGCCGCTGTGCGTTGAGCGTCCTGCCACCGATGGTGTAGGCGAAGGTGACCTGCTCGCCGAAGCGATTCCGGTAGAGGCGATCGAAGTAAGTCTCGTCGTAGGTGCACGCGGACAGGGCCCAACCGACCTTCACCGCCGCGCCACGAGAGCGCATGATCTCGGTCTGCACGAGCTGCTGGGCGACGTATCCGTTTTCGATCTCGAGCGCCTCTTGCTTGCGTTCGACCTCGGCGGCAGGCGCCAACGAAGACGAGCGTCGGATGTCGACCGGAAACCCAAAGCGATCGATGAGCGCTTCCAAGGGCGCCTGTGCGAGCGAAGCCGCTCGGTGAACGTCGAGCCGAGGCACACCGGCATTGCAGGCATTGCTGTCAGCGATGAGGATCGAGCTCTTGGCGAGTCCGAGCTCCCGGCGAACCATCTCTTGGGCAAAAACGAGAATCAGCACGTCGATGGGAAGGCCGCAGCTCGCATCGCCCGCAGCGACGCCAACGCCAAACCAGGTCGACTCGGTGGACTCGAGCGCACGTCGAGAGATCACAGGCTCGTATTGCCGCCGAGCGAAAAGCTCTTGGCGGTTTGTAAGCGAAGCGAGACGCTCCCCCGATGAATCTGTCCCTACCTGTGTGCTCATCTCATGCTTCGCTGCATGTCCCGAACGGCACCCTAGCGGACATGGCCGTAGGTCGCAAAACCTTTGAAGAGCCGAAATCGATCGGAAACTTAGACCGATAACTTGGAATCACGATAGCTCGACGGCATCCTGTTAAGGTCCGGAGAGCCGTTTGAGATTCCTCGCAGTTTTCTTAACCCTCGTCTGCTTCGTCGGCTTCACGACGGCTCTGCGGCCGAGCCAGGCGCAGAGCACGCCCTGGAATCGACGCCTACGCACGGGAGTGGTGCTGAACGACTCTCCAGCGGTTCGAAGGGATGACAAGAAAGGCTCGCTGACCGCCGACGAGATGCGCCGCCTGGGCCTGCGCCCGCGGGGCGGCGGCTTGATCGACCTATCCTACTGGCCCAAAGAGCCGGCCGCGCCGTCAGGCGTGTTGGCCAGTGACCTTGCCGCTGCGATGGCGCAGCTATGCCCGGCCTCCACCGAGGCACGTGAGCTCGCGACCTACGCCGAGGTCATCGTTCGGGCCGGCGAGGAGTTCTCGGTCGATCCGTGGATGCTCGCCGCGCTCGTGTATACGCAGAGCAATTGCAGGCACGAGCTCGACAACAGCTACGGCACCGGCCTCACCTTGATCAACGAGGGCATGCATGCCGCCAAGATTCGAAACGGGGTCTACCGCTACGGTGTCTGGACGGACCAGGGCTGGGCGCGCAGAGAGCTCGACGTCAGCGCGTTTCCGTTTCGTCGCAAATCGCTCATGCGACCAGACGCCAACATCTATTTCGCCGCAGCGTTTCTGAACGTATTTTCGAAGCAGTGCCCGCACATCGACCGGGCGTTTGATTCGGCCTCTCACCGCCATGCGGTGTCTCACTTCATCTGGGGAGATCGGGTCGGGGACACCGGCCCTGAAGACCGAGTCCTGACCGCCCGGCGGCGGCTGTTGCGCAACCATGCGCGACTGAATCAGGCAGGTGGAGCCCGCCTGGGTATCCCGTTCGTGAGCCCGCTCGATGGCTATCCGCGGATCGCAACCAGTGGCCTGGGCGAGCCGCGAGACGGTGGCCGCCGCCGGCATCGAGGGATCGATTTCGCGTCGGATCACGGCGAGCCCGTCCGTGCGATCGCAGCGGGCACGGTGACCTTCGCCGGTGTCGATTGGGAGCGTCGCGCCCAGATCGCGCTCGAACCCTGGGGGGCTGCAATCGTGCACGAACGGCACATGGGCCCCCGGGGACTGTTCGTCGAGGTCGACCACGGGAACGGAGTCGTCTCACTCTACGCTCACCTCGCCAGCTACGATGTCCAGGTCGGCGACCGGCTCGACGCGGGCCAACGTCTCGGAGAGGTTGGGCGCAGCGGGGTCAAGGACTCCGGCGCCCACCTACACTTCGGCTTGTTCCAAGACGGGGAAGTTCTGGACCCCTTGAAGTACTTGGCAGAGTACGTCTTCCCGCCAACGCTGACCAAGCGCGGTCTCGCCGAGCTCAGCAAGCAGCAGCGGCGCAGCCGCCGGCAGCGACGACACTCTCCGCGCCGCTAGGGGCAGGTGCGCTTGTCCGGCCACTGCGCAAAGATTGCCTCGACGGCTGCGCGAGCCTTGGTTTCGGGGTCGCCGCCCGTGCCTACGACCGACTGCGCGAGGCCGGCAAAGATCAAATTCGGAGGTGGATCGCCGACGATCGGAAGACCGACCGGAATCAAGAGGCTGCCCACGTCGTACTCCACGTAGGTTGGAACCCAATAGGCACAGGAGTCCCAGTACCAGCCCCAGTAACCCCACCACCAACCGCCGACGCATTGGTATACGTAGCCACCGTTCGTGTCGCGGGACACTCCGTTTGCCGCCCAGAGGTCAGGTTGGTTTTCTTCGGTAACCTCCGAGGGGTCGATGTACGTCAGGCAGACGGGCTCAGCCTGCATGGCCTCGACGATGAGCTCGTTGACGGCGTCGGTGAACGCCATCTGATCATCGTCGAGGTCCGGGAGCGCTTCCGGCGGGACGATATCGGACGTGACGACGCTGAAGGTCTGAGCATTTTGGAAATCAGCGAGATTGTCGGGGTTGAACTGGACCTCGACGGAGGCGGTTTGAACGACGGTGTCGTTCGCGCAGCTCGACGCGAGCACGAACGAGGCCCCAAGGAGAAAAAAAGAAAAGCAACGACGCATGATGACCTCCAGTTGTCGGAGAGTTAGCACGGTCGGCGAGTCGATCAATTCCGCGGCGGGTCCGATGCGCTGACTCTAGCGTCGCGTTGGTCGGTGCGAGGCGCTAGGCCGCTTGGCGCCCGCGGCGCCGGGGGCACGATGCTCTCCGGCGGTATGGTGGTTCGCAGCATTCGCGTACCCCAGGGGGCGCGTGCGACGACGAACAGCGAGAGCAGAATCAAGGCGAGCACGATGCCTGCAAGCCAGCGGTTCGCTTGACGCTTCTGAAAAATATCGCCGTTGCCAACCTCCGGTGTGACGCGAGGCGCGATCTCCAGGCCGTACCTCTCGGCCAGATCCATCATTTGGGTCAGATGGATTCCGGGGATGCCAAGCTCGAGAAACGCGCCCAGCACCGAAGGCGGCATGTCTTCGATGCCTTTCGGCGGCCGATTGTTGACACCCGGGACGAACTTGCGCTTGCCCACTTTGGTGCCCACCGAAACGGTGCCGCCGCCTACGTTGACGTACGCCTTGATTGGACGGTCGCCCGCGACCTCGTGGTAGAGCCGAACGCGTTCACGGACGCGATCCTGGTCGACGAGCGTGATGTTCAATCCGCCCTGCTCGGCGTCATCGTCGTCCTGGCGAGGCAGGTCTTTGGCTTTGATCTCTGCCAGCACGGGGATCTTGTTTCGCTCGATTGCGCGCTCGAGCATGGTCCGCCCGCGCTTGGTCAGGCCAATCGCGTCGTCGCCGACGCCACCGAGCGATGCAGCGGCCGATTTGTAAGGGAACACCTGGCCCCTGCGAAGCGCGGCTTCCATGTCGAGCCAGGTAAAGCTCGGGTCGTTCGCGCCGTACTGAGAGGCGGCGGTGCTCGAGATGATGATCGGCTCGATGCCGAGCTCGTGAATGGCCGAGTAGACTGCGACGTTCATCGCGGGAAATGAACCGGACACGCCGACCGCGACCACGTCGCCGCTCTTTATTTTCAGATCTTTCAGCCATTCGACGACGACCGCTGCAAAATTCGGATTTACGGTGGTTTGCTTCGAAACGAGGCTGCCGCTTCCGCTGGTGATCGGGGAGAGAGGATCGCCGATCAGTCTCGAGCCCGACGGATCGAACTTGGGCTCTACGCGGAGGCCCCTTCGCTCCGAGGCGTCGGCAATGATGGCAAAAGCCTCCTGCGCTTTGACCGCGGCAAGCTTCTTTTCGCCATAGTACGGCTGCTGCTCTTCGGTCGGGAACACTTCGACCGCGACGAGTCCGACGATCGCCAAGGCGGCGACCAGTGCGCGCTGGACCTGAGAGGCGCCTTCCGGCTTCCAATACATGCCTCTCATATCGTCACGTCTCCAATGAATAGGACCAAGACCATCCGCACGATGATCGCCGCCGTAACCAAGCTGAGCGTCGTTTCGAGGACGCCCTGGCGCTGGTACCAAATCGCGATGAGCCCGGGAATGATGAAGCCGATGATCGCTCCCTCTGTAAACGGCGTGATCGTGCTGTCCAACCACATCCGAAAGCTCAAGCCAACCAGGTAGCCGACCAAGATCGTGAGCGCGGTTCGTCGGCGGCCGTAGACAATCGCGACCTGCGAAAGCCCTTTTAGAAAACCGAAGGTGACGATCGCGGCGAGCAAGGTCAGCCCGATGTCGACCGGCTTGTTCATGTAGAGAGCGACGTAGCCCGGCACCACCATGCCGCCGGCCGCAAGCCCGAAGAGCTCACCATAAAGAAGGCTCGCGGCAAGGCCGAGCCCGATCGACAGGGTCAACAACTCAATCTCTGGCATGTTCCATCCCTCGGTTGGCGAAGTACTCGGCGAGCGCCAGCCCCGGCCCAGCAATGTTCCCCAGTCCCATCACCAGGGCGGAGGTCTCGGCAAGGCCAAGCAGAATCTCGAACACATCGGCAGGGTGCGTCCGGTCTACGAAAACCAGGCGCGTCGGGTCGAGCCCGCTTCTGACCGCGGCGCGGGCGAAGATGTATTGACCGGTCCCGAGTAAGACGATCTCGTCCGCCTGTGTCCATTGCGCATACGATTCGGCAAGCTGCTCGGAGCGGTCAGAGCGGTCGGAGCGGCAGTTGAACACTGCAATTCGCTTGTCGAGCTCGCGGTGCCGGCGGAGGGACTGCTCCCAAATGTAGCGCGTGGAGGTCGGGTCGTTGGCCGCGAAGCCGTTGACGAAAACGATGTGCCTACCGAAAAACTCGACCTGGGATTCGGTCATTGCGCCTGGGTCCGGCTTGGCTCTCCACATGCCGCGAAGGGCCGTATCGATGTCGACCCCGACCTCTTCGCACACGGCGATGGCGAGCTCGATGTTGTCCCGATGCTCGAGATAAGGAAACGCGGCGACATCTTCGTCCGTGAGCGGGCGGCTGATGTCTCGAGCTGCATGGAAGCGCGAGCCGCGCTCGGAGGTGACTTCCTCGAAGAAGGGCCGGTGATGTTGCTCGGCAGTCAGAAACACGCCGTTGATCGGAACCGTCCCGGCGAGCGCACGAGCGACATCCTCTTCGGTGGGCCCCATCACGTCGAGATGGTCAGGCCGAGCATTGGTGATGACGCCGTGCGTGGCGCGAACGAGCTTGGACTCCGAGAGCCATTGAAGCTGCGGTTGGAGCGCCATGCACTCGACGACGAGCGCCTCGGCCCGCTGAGCGGCCGCCATGGTGACCGCCTGCTTCTGCTCGATCACGTTGGCGCCGCCAGGACGGTAAACCGGTACCTCTCGTCCATTCGGCAGCACGAACCGGGGGACGGTGCCGGTGGTCTTGACCACGCAGCGGACTCCGGCTTCGCGAAGACCAGCGCCGATCAGCCGGGTCACGCTGGTCTTTCCGCGCGTGCCGTTTACGTGAATGCGAATCGGAATTCGCTTGAGACGCATCCGATGAAGGACGAGCTCGAGCACGCCCAGCACGATGAGCAGCCCGCATGCCGCAAGTAGGATGACAATCTCGATAGACACTCGACTCGCCCCCGACTGGTTCGAAAGCCCCCCTGACGCCTGCCTCTTTATCAGTTGGCGCACCCGCAGCAAGTCCGCCGATCGCCGGGGTCGGAGGGCGTGTGAGCCGCCTTTAAGGGCGCGGCGCCCCCACAGGCTGCGTTTTTCGATACACGCAAAGGATGAATAGGAATGTAAAGAACTGTCGGAGATCCTCGGCAGCTCAGCCTCAGGCGCCCACGAAAACCCCTCCAGATTAGAAAGTCAGGAGATGGGGCTCTGCGGCGCCTAGACCATGCCCGTGGCTTCGAGATGCTGGCAGGTGAGCTCGATGCCTTCGTCGACCGAGACCGCTGGGTCATACCCAAGCTCCCTGCGCGCCTTCTCGATGCTGAAGTAGTGGTGGGTGCACATGTACCGGATCGCGAAACGCGTCAGCCCGTCTTCGGCGTTGAGGGTGCCGCCCTTGAGCGTGTCGAAGCCCTCTTTGATCGCCGCGATCGCGTAGACGAGTGACTTGGGGGCGGTGTATCTCACGGGTGGGAAGCCCAAGCGCGCGGCGACCTTGCGGATGAAATCCCAGAATGGCATCGGCTCGCCGTTGGTGATGAAGTAGGCCTGGCCGGCGGCAACGCTGTTCAAGCCGTCCTTCGCAAGCGCTTCGTCGGCGAGGAGAACCGCATCGGTCATGTTCGTCACATAGGTGTAGTCCGAGAGCCACACGCCTCGTCCGATCTGGACGCGTAGCTGCCCGTTGCGGCCTTTTGCGAGAAGCGTCGGCATGAAACGATTGTCGCCAGGGCCGAAGACCACGTGGGGTCGCAGGGCACAGGTCGCCATCCCACCCTTCCCGTTCTCCGCGAGCACGAGCTTCTCGGCCGCGATCTTGCTGTCGGCGTAGGGCGCCTGTGAAACCGAGGAGTAGGGAAGGCTCTCGTCGCCGTTCTCGATGTCCTTGCCCTCGTACACCACGCTCCCGGAGCTGATGTACACGAAGCGCGGGACCTCGTTTCGCCGCGCCGCCTCGAGCATGTTCTCGGTTCCGCCGAGGTTCACCGCCCAGACCACATCTTGCTTGTTCTGCTTGGTGTGAACGATCGATGCGTTGTGGATGACCACATCGACGCCGCGGCAGGCTTCGATGACGGCCGCTTGGTCGCAAATGTCCACCCGACGGAATTCGACGCCCTCGACCGGACATTCGGACGCCAGGTCGAGGACGATGACCCGGTCCCCGCGCGCCTTGAGCGCGCGAGCAATCGCGGCCCCCACGAAGCCGCAGCCTCCCGTTACCAAGCTCACGGTCATCATCTACTCCACGGTGCCAAAGATGATGTCGGGCAAGGGCGTAATCGATGCGTAGTTGCCGGAGAGCATGCTGTGGTGGTGCCGGTCGTGCTTTGCGGCCAGAACTCCCAAGGTCTTGAACGGGAAATGCGGTACGTCGATACCCGCGTGGTTCAGAATGTTGAGGGCAGTGTATGCCGTGAAAAGCGCAGCGAGCGTATAGATGTGCACTCCGCCAACCAAGGCCACCGAGCCGAAGAAGAGCCCTAGCCCGAGAATGGTCTCGACCGGGTGCAGCAAGAGACTGTCGATTTGCCTCGGGTTGCGCGCTGCGTGATGGACCGAGTGGACACCTCGGAGAAGCTTCCACTCGTGGAACGGGTAGCGGTGCATGAAGTAGTAAGCGAAGTCGTAGATCAAGACGACGGTGATGGCCTCGAGGGGGTAGCGCCAGACGGCCGCCGGATGGTCGTAGTAGAGGTAGTCTCCCAGGCCGAACATCACGGAGAAAATCAGCGTGACCGAGACGGCGACGTTCAGCGCGACCCGCCAGTAGAGCTCCCGGTCGGTTTTCGAGCGGTGGGCGTCGTCGCTGATCATGTACGACTGCGCCGCCTTCGATCGGTAGGCATACATGAGCGCCGCCTGCGCGAGGCCGGCCGAAGCGTAGCTGACGAGAATGACGTACAGGACCTTCATGTCGATTTCTGGATGTTCACCTTACCACCTAGTCCACGAGCCGGAGAATGAGCGTTCCGGCGAGCATGAACGCGAATATCCCAAGCGCGGCGAGCCGCGATGCGCGCTTGCTGTAGGACGATTTCACGGCCGATGCCGCGCGAAACGAGGTTGAATCGCTATCGAGCTCGAGCGGCTCGCCGCTTGCGGGCAGGCTTTGACAAAGAAGTGCCACGCCACGCTCGATGTCTCGATCGGACAGCGCCTCGTGCGTTCGCATGTAGACCTTCCCCGTGTTGACGTGCGCCATGCAAGAGCCACAGTAACCCGACTCGCAGGAGTGAGCCGGTTGAAGCCCCGAATCGTGGGCGCATTCGAGAAGGGTCTTGCCTTTCACGTATGGAACCGTGCGAGAGCGACCGTTCAACCAGAGACTGAAGCTGTCAGGTGAGTCCAGCGAAGCTTCGGCTGCCGAATCGCCATGGACGCGGTCAGGATCGGACGGCGAGACGAAGCGCTCGGTGTATACGAGCTCTTCGTGGACACCTGCGTGTTCGAGTGTCTTTTCGACGAGCTCCATGAACGGTTCGGGGCCGCAGATGTAGAACTCCGCGATCTCGCAGTGATGGAGAAGCCCGCGCACGTCGTGTTGCTCGAGGTAACCATTGGTCGAATCGAAGTGAAAATGCACGGCGAGCCGGCCGGGGTTCTCGGCGGCAAGACGGGAGACCTCGGCCCCGTAGATGACCGAGTCCGCATCCTGATTGGCGTAGAGCAGCGTGATCGAGCGCTTCGTCGCGGCGAGCGCGCTCTTTAGCAAAGCGATGATCGGCGTGATGCCGCTTCCGGCCGCAAAGAGGAAGAGCGGAGCTCCGGACCGTGTCTGTGGATCGAGAACGAAGCGACCTTCGGGCACACTCGCCATGACCGTGTCTCCCGCTTCGAGCTCATCGTTGAGCCAATTGGAGATGCGCCCGCTCGGAACTCTTTTCACCGCAATTTTCGGTGCTTCGCCCAGGTCAGGGCAGCTCGACAAGGAGTAGCAGCGGGTCAGTTTCAACTGCTCCCAGGGGAGCTGAAGCGTGAGGTGCTGGCCTGCGCGGTACCGAAAAGCCTCTTCCAAGTCGGCCGGCACCCTGAGCTCGAACGAGCTGCACTCTGGGGTCTCGACGATGACGGCGCTGACCTCGAGCTCGTGAAACACGACGCTCACGGCTCGGCTCCCAACCCCGCGACCTCGAGCGCCGATGTCAGTTGCCCGGCCTTGCAGTAGCTCCGGAGCAAATGCCGAAGCGCTGCGTCGGCGACGCGCTCCGGATCTTCTTTGCAGCCTCGTTCCATCCACATCGCCAGGCGCACCTGCTGCGTCGCGATCATCATCCTCGCCATGAGCTGGGGGTCGTCGTCGATCAAGTATCCATCATCGATGCAGTTGCGGAGCAAGCTCGCAACGAGGTCGAGGCCGACGCCGAGCGCCTCCACTTGCTCCGGGCTTCGCAAGAGCTCGATGGTCGACCAGGCCGTGACCTCCTTGAGCTGCATCTTGGTGAAGTCGCGGCGCTCCATGAAGAACGCGAGCTGCGTTCGAGTTCCCGCGATCAGGATCTCGAGCGAGGACATATCCGCTTCGAGGATGCCCTGAGTGAGGCGCATCACCTCGCTCAGTCGGCGGCGGTGGACTGCCCGGTAAATCTCCCACTTGGACTCGAGCACGCCGTAGAGCGTGGTGAGCGAGACGCCTGCCTCTGCGGCGATCCGCTGGACCTTGGTGGCCTCGTAGCCCTCCTCTCCGAACACCCGCTCGGCCGCATCGAGGATGGCCTC
>SHLP01000022.1 GCA_004283055.1 Deltaproteobacteria bacterium | reverse complement strand
GGGGTGGGCGGGCGGTGTAACTAAACCCAGCCCTACGGCTCTGGGAACGCCTCCTGCACCTGCTCCCAAGCATCCGTCGTGCCAATCACGTCGACGATCATCACCGCTTCGGCCGCGGAGATGTTGTCCTGCTTGGGGGAGCTGATGTCGAGCCAGCCGGCGATTCGACGTGCAATGGCAAGCCGCGTCGCGAGCTCGCTCCGGGCCCGGGCTAGGCTTCCGAAGCGTGTCCAGCGCATCGCCCAGATCTCGTCCGCGATCCAATCGCCGAAGACTTCGTTGGGCGATACCGGATCGACGACGCGCTCACCCGCTCGCTCGAACGCGTCGTCCCAAGGTCGTCCGCGCTCGGTACGCTCGCGACGATCCGACAAAAAGGCAATCGCGTCGCCAAACCATCGCGCTGCAAAGGCGGCTCGCGTAGGGCCCTGGAAGTCGAGCATCTCGTCGGCCACCTCCGACCAGCTCATGGCCTCGAGCGTTGGGAACGGCTGCGCATCGAGCACAGTCGTCAACTTCGTTCCCTCGAGCAGGGACCCGATCAGGCCAGCCTCTCGGGCCGAGTATTCAGCAAAGGAAAGCGGCTCGTTCCGTGTCCAAAAAACCTCGTCGAAGACCGCATGCTCAGGTTTCAGCTCTCCGTCGGAATCGAGCAAACAGGGCTTTGCCGCTTCCGCGCGAACGGGTGGCAACTGGCCCAGGGTGCGGCAAGTGCAGCGGTGCTGTGTCGATATCCGACCGCCCGATGGGGTAGCGGTGAGCGCGTACGGAAACTGGATGCAGGGCGTCGGCTTCAACTGAGCGCCAATCCGGGCATGAATCGCGCATCCATCTTCACCCCAAAAGACACAGCGCCCCGTATCGCTGCGCATCATGAGAACCGCCGCGTCCTCGCCTTCGTGCCGATCGACCGCGTCCTCGGAGATCATCTCCAGCATTTGGCAATCCTCGTCGCTCAGCGCACCTACTGCATGGATGTCACTGCAGCACAGGCCGTCTCCGACGCAGTCGAATCGCGCGCCGGCACGAACTAGGAGGGGTTCGCGCCGCGCACGGACGGTCATGCGCTCTCCAGACGCGGCTTGGACGACAAGTAGACCAGCTCCATCCCCGGCACGACCATGAGCTCGCCCCCGGGGTTGATATTCTCCTCCCCCGACTCGGGGTTACGGACGCCGATCACCAAACAGCCGGTCGCAGCACGGACCTGACGGCTGACCTGGTCGAATGTGGCCGGCGCCGCTAGGTCTGCCGGCACCGGGCCGACGTACAAATTCTGATTCCCGGCGAAGACCATACGGCTCGTAGCGTCGGCGACACCTGGGTATACGACGGTGTGCGCCAGCAGCGAGTATCCGACTCTGCGCGTCTCGATGACCTCATCGCTCCCAGCCGTTCGCGCGTGCTGGACGTTCTCGGAGTCGAGAACCTCGGTAATGATCCGGACCGGTCTCTTGCGCTTCTGTGCCTCCAGGCTCTTGGTCAAGGCGGAGCGAATCGTGAACACCGTGAGGATCGTCGTCGCGTCGGCCTGCTGCGGCTTGACGCGCCTCGAACCGGTCACGATCACCGTGGAAGAGTACGCGATGCGCGCTTTGTCGAGCTCACTCTCTTTGGTTGGGTCGCCCTGAACCCACATGAACTCGGGAGCGAGCTCGCGCGGACGCTCGTACGGGCCGAAGAGGACGACGCGCTGCTCCTCGAAATCGATCTCCGTGCTGAGCACGCTGAGCAGCATTCCACTGCCGAGCTCGTAGCCACAGACGACGATGTGATTGACGTAACCGCTCATTCGAAACTGCTCCTCTCGGATGCTCAGGACCGCGTGTAACAGGCTGTGGCCGATAACGCCTGCGAAAAGAGCCAAGGTGAACAGGCCGCCGACCATCATCACGCCGCCAATGACCCGCCCCAGGGCCGTCACGGGCGTGATGTCGCCGAAACCGACCGTGGTGATCGTCACCAAGGCCCACCAAAGCCCATCGCCAACGCTCTGGATCTCGGGGTTCGATGAACGCTCCACGAGAAACAGGCTGATTCCACCGAGAATCGTCTCCACGCCTAGAACCGAGAACGCAAAGGTGAACAGGAGGCGGTCCTCTTCAAAGGCATGCATCAATCCGCGAAAGGGGTTCGCGTAGCGGAAGAACCTGCGGGTGCGCAGAAGACGCAAGAGACGCAGAGCACGTAGACCGCGAAGCGCTGGGACCAAGGCGAGCACGGTGAGGACGTCGATCAGCATCATGGGCGTGAGAGCGAACCGAACCCGACCGAAGATCTCGGCGCGCAGCTTTCCAAGTGGCGGTTTCTCGAACACCTCGAGAACAGGCGGTCGATAGGTCAGGATCCTCGTGCTCACCTCGATGGCGAACAACCACAGAATGACCCGGTCGATTCGCTGGAGGATTTGATCGCCCTTCGAGCCCTCGGGAAAAAAGGGCTCGGCGACGAGGAGCGCGATCGACAAGAAGATCAGGACCCAAACGGCGGACTCGACCACCCGATACGCTTGCGTTCGCGGATCGTGAAACGCAGCGTGCAGGTAATCGCGCACCGTCATGCGACGCGAGGATCTATGCCCGGGCCGCTGGTGTCAACCGCTGCGACGAGCGCTGCCACCCCAGCGCTGCCACTAAGGCTACTCGGCCGCCAAGGGCGTCTGCTCGACTTCCTCGAGCTCGATCGCATCGGCGAGAATCTCGGCGATATCGCGCTGGGCGACCTCATCGGACTTTTCCTCGTCCTTGATGCCATCGGTCAGCATGGTCATGCAGAATGGACACGCGCTGGCGACCGTGGTCGCGCCCGTGTCGAGGAGTTGCAGCGTGCGCTTGTTGTTTACGCGCTCGTCGCCCTGCTCTTCCATGAACATCTGCGCGCCCCCAGCGCCGCAGCAGAGGCCCTTCTTCCGATTCCAGTAATCGACCTCCGTCAGCTCCAGGCCCTCGATCGACTCGAGGATTTGGCGTGGCGAATCGTAGACCTGGTTGTAGCGGCCGAGGTAGCAGCTGTCGTGGTAGACGACCTTGCCCCGAACGGGTTTCGACGGAATGAGCTTGCCGGCCACCAACAGTCCGTTGAGGAAGTCGGTGTGATGCACGACGTCGAAGGAGCCTCCGAAATCGCTGTACTCGTTGGCGAGTGTGTTGAAGCAATGTGGGCAAGCCGTGATGATGGTCTTCTTCGACGCTTCGTAGCCGTTGAGGGTTTCGACATTTTGCTCGGCGAGCATCTGAAAGAGGTATTCGTTGCCGGCTCGACGCGCGGGGTCGCCGGTGCATGTCTCTTCTGTGCCGAGAATCGCAAAGTCGACGCGGGCCTTCTTGAGAAGCTTGGATACCGCGCGGGCCACCTTCTTGGCGCGGTCGTCGTAGCTGGCCGCACAGCCAACCCAGTACAAGACCTCTGCGTCAGGCTTGTCGCTCAGAAGCGGGATATCTAGGCCGTCAGCCCAATCCGCCCGATCCATCGCAGAGATGTTCCAGGGGTTGCCGTTGGTCTCGATCCCGTTGAAAGCGCCTTGGAGCTCGCCGGGGAATTCATTCTTCATCATGACTTCCTCGCGTCGCATGCCGACGATCTTGTCGACGTAGGAAATCATGACGGGACATTGCTCTTCGCACGCGCGACACGAGGTGCAGCCCCAAATCACATCCGGATGGAGGATGTTGGGAACCAGGTCGACGACAGTCTCGCCGACGAAATAGGCTCCCTCGGGCGCAGCTGGGAAAGTGTGGATCGGCTCCTCCCCGGCGCTCGGCTTGGGCTCGGCCGCGGGCGTATCACCGGGTTCTTCGACGAGAGACTCCTTGCCGAACATGTCCTTTTCGGTGGCGTAGAGATGATCTCGAATCGCCAGGGTGAGGTGCTTCGGAGAGAGTTTTTTACCGGTAATGTATGCTGGGCAGTTGTCGCTGCACCGCCCGCACTCCGTGCAGGTGTACAGGTCCATGATGTGCTTGTAGGTGAGATCGCTGATGCGGTTGATGCCGAGCGACTCTTCTCGCTCTACTTTACCCTCGAGGTCGTCGACCTTGGGCAGGGCATTCGGCCTTCGCTCGTACGCAAAGACGTTGGGGATCACCGTGAGCACGTGGAAGTGCTTCGAGTAGGGAAGGATGTTCAGGAAGATGAGGACGAACGCGGAGTGCCACCAGAAACCAGCGTGCTGGAACGCGCGCACGACACCGTCGCTGTCGGTGCCTGAGAGAAGCTGCGCGAAGATGCCGCCGAACGGCTCCCACCAGCCTGCATGGATCGGCTCCCCGTACGCACGCGAATCCAGGACCAGGGAGGCTCCGACGTAGAGGAAGTCCGCACCCATCATCGTGATGATGATGAAGAGAATGAGGATGGGCTCGGTGAAGACGTAACGATCGGCATGGTGGCCGAGCGTCATGCGCGGCTTGTCTTTGACGGCTTTCGGGTCACCGCTGTCGACGCCGCGCTTGCCCCAGCGGAGATAGAGGAAGAGAACCGAGCCGACGATCGCGGCGAACGCTGCGAGCTCCTTGGCGAAGGAGTAGAGCTTGCCGAAGAGGTGGTCGGTGCTCAGCAAGCCCCAGAAGTCGAAGTCCGGGTCGAAGCCGCGGCCCCAGAGCATCAGGCTGTTGAGCAAGAGCACCTGGAAGGCGACGAAGATACCGACGTGGGCAAAACCCGCCAACGTGTAGTTGGGCATCCTTTTCTGCCCAAAGGCGTAGACCAGCAGTGTTTTCGCCCGGTCGACGATCTGCGCGGGCTCCCAGCTGAACCGAGGGTCTGGGACCCCCACTTTGACCTGCCTGAGCCGCCGGAACGCGGACCATGAGAAAAATCCGAGCGTGCTTACCAGCAGCAACGTCATCCAAATCGGACCCATCGTATTCTCCCTGAGTTCAAGCGCGGAATGGCACAACGGAGGCTCGCGCTTCGCAAATGTGTAGGGGTGTGGCGCGGCGAAGTCAAACCCCGCGTCCGGGGAACGCTCGGGCTTCGAATGACCCTCTCGACTATTATTCCAGAGTGAGTCGCTTGGCTTCCATAGTACTGCTCGGGGTCGCCGCGTGCACGGCCCCCACGCTGCGCACCGTCCCTCGGGTGGTGGACGGAAATCTCGAACACGGCCCGTTCATTTCGCCGTATGCCTACGAGTGGTTCATCGAAGGTGAAGCCTGGTCGAGCCAGGACCAACACGGTCAAGCCGCAATGGCCTTCGAGAACGCTGCTGCGGCGCCATCGGACGATGCGCTTCTGATGACCCGCTTGGCTGAGGAGTACGAGCTGAGCGGGGACTCGCGCCGCGCCGATCGCACACTTGCGGCGGCACGTCGCTCTCATCCTGGCTCGCCCTGGGTCGCACTTGCACAGGGTCGCATCGCGCAGCACCGGGGCGAGACAACAGACGCCATCGAAGCGTTTCTCCGGGCTCAGTCGCAGGCATCGACTTGGGACGAGCCGGTCATCGGACTTGCGGAAACCCTGATCGGCTCCGGTCGTCCGGAGCGAGCGAGCGCGGTCTTGTTGGCGTACTTGCGCGCTTCCAACGAAGTGCGTTCGGAGCGCGCACGAGGCGTTCTCCTCGACCTGGCGCGTCGCCGCGGCGACGTGGAAACATGGCGGCTTGCCGTTGCGCTCGGCGCGCATTCGAGTCGCGCAGAGCAAGCTCTCCGCGCCGGGAAGCTCGCCCTCAGGCGCGGCCAGCCTGCGCTGGCGGCCCGGACGCTCGCGCCGGCGCTCGACACGGCACAACACGTCGCGGTCTGGCTTCGTGCTCTGCTCGAAAGCGGCGGCCGCGCGGAAGTCGCATCGTTTTTGGCAGCCTCCACCAACCCCGAGACTGGGGATTGGTCAAAGCGCGTGGATCTGCTCTTGGAGATCGGTGAAGCCGACGTGGTGCTGGCTCTGTTGAATTCCGTGCCGCCCTCTCCGAAGGCGGAATACTCCAAGGGGCGTGCTTTGCTCTTGAAAGGGAACTTCGTCGAAGCTGCCTCGGTGTTCGCGGCGGTCCCGCTCGGCGCCGCGAGCTTCGAAGCCGCACGCTTGGACTTTGCGGAGTGCGCGAGCGCGCTAGGTCGACGCGGCGCGGCCGCTGAAGCGCTGAGCCAGGCACCCCACTATTCGCTCGCGGTTCGAGAGACATTGGCAGCGCTTTTTCTCCAAGAGGGTGCGCTCCGAGCGGGCCTTCGTCTGTTCGATCCGAAACGAGATCTCGAGCGAGCGACGCTCGCGGCACTTTTCGAGCGTGCGGGGCACTTCGAGGAGGCAGCGGCGTACTACGCAGCCGTCAAGGCGCCTGGGCTCGACGCGGCGGGGCTTCGGGCGCGCGTTCTGGCCGAAAGGTTGGCTTCGCAAGGCAAGCGCCGATCGGCGATCGAAGTTCTCGAACGATGGACGGTTTCGGCCCCGGACGACCTATATGCCAGAGTTCGCCTGGTCGAGCTGCTCGCAGCAGACGATCAGGTCGAGCTTGCGCGAAACCGGGGCCGACGCGCGTTGGAGGTCATCGATGAGCCACAGCTCCGCAAACACCTTATCGCCGTGCTCGAGCGCTCCGTTCACGCGGAGTAGACGGCGGGGATCAGTACTCGCCGAATAGATCTTGAATCCGCACGTCGAGCGCCGTCGCCACTTTGTAAAGCGAGCTGATCGACGCGCTCGATTCGGCGCGCTCGATTTGCGACAGGAGCGAGACGCTGAGGCCGGTACGGCGGGCCATCTGCTTCAAGGTCAAACCGCGGTCCTTTCGAAGCCCCCGAATGGTCTCGCCGATCACGCGGTGTAGGTTTTCTTCGGGCGTTCGGAGGAGGCCCTTCTTGCGCATCACGCGATCGAGAACCTCTCGGAACTCATCGGGGTTGAAAGGTTTTTTGAGGTAGTCGACCGCGTCGAGCTTCATCGACTGCACTGCGGTGTCGAGAGACGGATAGCCGGTGAAGATCACTACCGCGACGTCGCTGTCGACCCGGCGTATCTGCTCGAGAACCTCGACGCCGCCGAGGCCGGGCATCATCAGGTCGAGCACCACGAGGTGATAGCCACCGTCCTTGACCTCCTCGGGCGCGTCCTTCGGATTGGCGAGGGTCGTGACCTCGAAGCCGTCCTTGGTGAGGAAGGTCTCCATGAACTCCAAGATCGCCTGGTCGTCGTCGACGACGAGTACTCTTACCGGGGGTAACGCCTTTGCCATCCTGCCTCCGCCGCAATTGTGATTGCAGTGTTCAATTCTAGTCGGGGCGAGAGGATTCGAACCTCCGACCTCACGGTCCCGAACCGTGCGCGCTACCAAGCTGCGCTACGCCCCGTATTTCAAGCTCGGCGGAATCTAGCGTTATCGTCGAGCGCTGTCAAAGAGCTAACCTACATTCACCCACATATAGACTTGGTAGGCGTCCGCCCAGGGTCCGGCCCCTTGGACCGAGGGGCCGACCGCCAACCGGCCGTTGGATTCAAAGCACAGTGATTTCAGACCTGAAGGACGCCCGGCCTGCAGCTCGAATCCTGGCAAGTCCGTCGCGCCCGCGACCTCGGCGCCCTCCTCCGCAAGCGGCGAGCAAACCGCATAGAGGAGCGTGCCGCCTGGTCGAACCAGGGCAGCCACCGTCTTCAGCAGACGGCGTTGTGTTTCACCCATTCGGGCTGGGTCACCTGGCCTGGTTCGCAGTAAAATTTCAGGCCTGCGGCGTAGTGTTCCGAGCCCGGTGCAGGGGGCGTCGACGAGGACGCGGTCAAACTCGCCCCGGACCCCGCCGCTTCCAACGGTCCAATCGACCGTCGCGGTCTGCAGCCTCGTCGGGTCGAGTCGCAGCCGGGTGAGCTCTCCCGGGATCTGCTCGAGACGGTGTTCGTGAAGGTCGGTGGCGACCACAGTGCCCGTTTCACCTACCGCTTCGACGAGCTGCGCGGTCTTGCCCCCGCGGCCCGCGCAGGCGTCGAGCACACGATCGCCAGGCTTCGTGCCCAGCAGAAGGCCGATCAACTGAGCACCCTCTTCCTGAGCCGCAAACGCGCCCTCGGTGTAGCCGGGCAGGGCTCGGGGGTCGCCCGCAGCGCGGATACGCAGGCCGTGGGGTGAAAGCTCCGTGTACGATAGCGAGGCGTCCGGATGCGCCGCCGCGATTGCATCGGCCACGGCTTGACGATCGAGGTCCGCGCGCACGCGCAGATCGATCGACGGACTCTGCTCCGCAACACGCAAGAGGCCCTCGGTGTGCTCTGAGCCGATCGACGCGACCAAGGCGGCACTCAGCCAGTCTGGGACCGCCAGGGACGACGGCGGCTTAGGAATCGGGGGGCGATCGGCTGCGACTTTTCGAAGCACGGCGTTTGCGAACCCGGCGAGCCTCCTGCCGCGCTTCATCCGCACCAGCTCCACCGCATCGTGGACGACGGCATGCGAGGGCACACGATCGAGGTACAGGAGCTGGTAAACGGCGCTCATCAGCACAGCGCGCGTCCAGTGGTCGACCTTGAGCGGCCGCTGAAGATGTCGGCCGATCGCCGCTTCGAGCGTTGGCGCTGTGCGAAGCGAGCCGTACACGATCTGTGTCGCAAGCGCAGCGTCGACGCGTTTGATCGATCCGCGACGAAGCTCCGCGTCGAGGGTGGGCATCGCCCAGGCGTCATCGCTCGCGACCCGTTGCAGCACGCGGGCCGCGATCTCTCTGGCTTGGGCTACCACGGCGCATAGCTTAGTCCGCTCCCGAGCTCGGGCACGGAGATTGGAGGCTGTGGGAACGGCGTGATACGGTGCATCGGTGCGACGGGGCAATGAGCGACCAAGCGCGAGCGAGCCGGTGCGATGAGCGCCTTGGTCTTGGTTGGGGACCCCGATCCGTTCGACCTGCGCTTGCTTCATGAAGCGTGCGAGGCAGCAGGGTACGATGTCGTGACGGCAGCGGACGGTTCTGAGGTGCTGGCCATGGTCGCGCGCCGGCCCCCGGACCTGCTCATGCTCGACGCACGGATGTCGGGGATCGACGGTTTTGAAATTCTCCGCATTCTCAAGTCGGACGCCAGCCTCCTCAGCATTCCCGTGCTGCTCGTGACCGACGAAGGAGATGTGGAAGCGCGGCGTCGCGGAATCGAGCTCGGCGCCGAGGACTACCTCACCCGACCGTACCGCGTATTCGAAATCCAGCAGCGTGTGCGCACCGTGCTGCGCGCGACCCGGCGCGACCGCCTTGGCATCCCTGAAAGCACCCCACCCGCCGACCAGCGTGATCCAGTAACCGGCGCCGGGACCCCATCGCAGCTTCTGATCAGCTTGGACTACGAACATACGCGCGCCGAACGCTACGGACATCCACTGAGCTGCATCGTCGTTAGGCTTGGCAACTCATCGACAATTGCGGCCGCGAGCGAGGATGGCACCGCAGACCACGCGATGGCGAAAATCGGCGGCGGGCTGAAGTCCTGCATCCGCGCGGTCGACCATTTGTTTCGCCTGCGGCGCGACGAGTTCTGTATTCTGCTGCCGGAAACCGACGGTAAAGGCGCCGGCTACGTGCTTCGGCGCTTGCACGGCCAGATCCAGAGCGGGGAGCTCTGGGGCGGAGAGATCACGCCTAGGCCCGAGGTGCAGATCGGTCACACCAGCACGCCCGAGGCCGGTGTCAAGAGCGGTGAAGACCTCCTAAAGCAGACGCGCCATGCGATCGCGCACAGCGCTTAGATCGCGACTGCGAATCGCACGACCCAGACCGCGACGGCACAGGCTGCCACGGTAAGAGCCCAGCGGTTGAGGCCGAAGCGATCGACGACCTCGCCGAGCGACCAGCCGCGCAGAGCCGCGGTGACTCCCAGCGGAATACACGCGCAGACGATGATGAACAGAGCTAGGCCGAGGGGGTTCGCGCTCGCGGCCATGGCCCACTGGCCCCGGATACCGTGCGCGAACGCCGTCGTGAGACCGCATCCCGGGCACGGCGCACCGGTAAGCAAAAGGAAGCCGCAGGGAGGCAGGCCGAGCTGGGTGTGCGAGCCGTATCCGCGAAGATCGGGTTCGATTCCCGCGGCCACCCCTAGCACTGCGACCGAGGCCACGACGACCGCCAACCAAGGCAATCGCTGCGAGAGACGGACTTGCGGGGCATCATTTCGGGTGGCGGTCATCGGTCGGCTCTCGCCAGTCTGGGTTGCGCTGCAGCTCGCCGTCAACGTTCGTGACACAGGGGAGCGGACAGGACGGCTCGCCGATCTCCTCGTGTACGTCGCGACCGATCGGGTTCGCGTTGCCCGCTGCGAAGTCCGCGTAGTGTGCGTGCAGGCACTTCACGCCCGTCGATGAGCCGCCTACGCCACCGACTGGGCGACGGCCCGCGTCGCGGGAAATGAGTGCGTCCCGCTCACGGGCGTAGCGGGCATGGGCCGCCTCGAGCGCTCGTGTGAGCTCAGGGTCAGCGTCGATCTTGGACTGCGCCGCGCGAACTCCGCCCTTCGCCTCCACGCGCGCGATGCGACGATGCGCAAGGGGACAGGTGAGCCAGTAGCGCGTGGGGAACGGCTCGCCCGTGTCGAGAATCGGAGGGACCTCGGCAATGACGGGCAAGCCGAGGCTGCACCTCCGCAGCACCATCGACGTCGCGCGCAGAGGTCGCCCGATTTGGAGGGCCAGGACGGCCCCGTCGCGTTCCACGCTGCTCATGATGGGCGCATGCGGTCCTTGACCTCGGTCCAGAAATCGGATTCGCCCACGAGCTCGAGCATCATCACCGCTTCGGCTGCCGCACGGTCTGCCCTCGCCCCCGTGTCTCGCAACCGAGCACAAATATCTTCGGCGATCGTGAGCCGCGTAGCGAGCTCGGTACGCGCCAGCGCGAAGTCGTAGTCCTCGGCCCACTTGAGCGACCAAACCTCGTCGGCGACCCAGTCACCAAACACCGCGCGACTCGTGCGCGCTTTCGGCGAGCGTGCTTCCGCGCGATCGAAGGCGGCGCTCCAGGGGCGCCCGGGAGGCCTAGGGCTTCGGCCGTTTCGCAGCGCTCCGATGGTGTCGCCGACCCAGGCCATCGCCACGCCGAACTGCGTGCCGTCTCGTGCGTCGACGAATTCCCGAGCTTGCTTCTCCCAGCTACTTCCGCGGAGAGCAGGAAAGGGCTTGGCGTCCAAGATCGCGAGAAGGGGCTCTCGGCTCTGGAGTCGGTTCAGATACTGCGCTTCGAGCGGCTCCCAATCCGAGAAACCGAGCTCTTCGTTCGAGGTGAAGGGGATCCGTTTGATGCGTCGATCGGCGATGGGCCTGCTCCCGCCGTCGGAGATGGATGGCTCTACGTCTTCGGGCCGGATCTCTGGCCGCTCACCCAACGTTCGACATGGGCAGCGGTGATCGGTCGTGATTCGACCACCCACGGGAGTTGCGGCCAGGCCCAAGGGGAACCGTCGACAGCCGTCGGGCTTGGCCTCGGGGCCGAGCTGTGCGTGAACGGAGCAGCGCTGGTCGGCCATTAGAAACAGACAGCCGCCGTCGGCCGCCGTGTTGAGCATGTAGTCGTCGTGGTCGTCATTCCAGCCGGCCGAAGGGCGGTAGATGCGGCGCATCTCGGCGACTTCCTTCTTGGTCAGCGGCCCGATGCCATGGATGTCGGTGCAGCAGAGGCCGTCGCCGAAGCACGTGTATCGCGCCCCCGGACGGGGCAGCAACGGCCGCACTTTGGTCTTTTTCTTTTTCTTTCCTGCCATGAACCAGCGCTGGCTTCCTCAAACCCAGGGAAAAGGGGACTGTCCCCTTTTTCTGGGATATGATTTCGGGATGGGAGCGAGTCCTTCACCGCTCGTGGGTTACAACACGAACGTGCGCCATAAGGGAAAGCTGTATCACATTCAAACCGAAGATTCGGGTGTGAAGCGGCCGCACGTCATCACGCAGCTTTTCGCGGATGGCGGCCGCATCATCGCCTCGGAGAAGACCTCGTACCAAGAGCACGTCGAGTCCGAAGGGCTCACTGAAATCGTCAAGCAGCTGATGCGCGAACAGCACAAGCGTGTGTTCATTGGGCTGCGCGACGGTGCGTACGACGAAAAGAGCTCCGAACAAGCAGAAGATGATGGCGCAAGTGGCGACGCGCTTCCTGGCGAGGTCAGCACCGAAGTCCTCGAGCACGCCGCGGCGCGTCTCGTGGACGGCTCGCCACAGTACGAGCAGTTGCGTCCGAACAGCGCGTCGGGGCAGCGGATCTCACTCGCGCCCGCGGCTCCCTTTGGGCACGAGGTGCTCAGTGAAAAGACACTCGACGAAGTCATTTTGGCTTATCTCGCGAGAGACCTCGAAACCGGCACCTGAGGCCGATCGGCTTGACACTCTCGGGAGCGCATTGTTAGCTCCCCGCCCAGCAGGAACCCCGTCCGGGGAATCGACGATGCCCGACGCGCAAACCTCATTTACCCGGGACATTCCCCGATCGATTGACCGCGACGTAGACAAGGCCAAAGCGGTCGATGCGGTCTTTCTGTTCATCGTCCACGGAGAGGGGGGCGGCGTCTGGACCGTGAACATGAAGGACGCACCAGGAGTAACCGAGGGAGACGCGGGCGACGCCGAGTGTACGATCGAGCTGTCCACCGAAGACTGGAGAGCGATGACCGACAAACCTGGAGCTGCGATGCAGTTCTTCATGCAGGGCAAGATCAAGATCAAGGGCAATGCGCTGCTCGCCACGAAGCTCCAGGCCGTCATCGGCTAGCCCGATTTCACGACCATGACCGAGCTTAGAGACCGCCTATTCAAGCTGCTTCAGGACCCGAGGGTCGCCAAGCTGATGCAGGACCCGAACGTTCAGCAGATCTTCGTGAAGGGCCTTCGTTTTCGTGGGCGCGCTCAAGGCGCGATGGACCTGCGCGTACGACAGCTTGCCAAGCTACTCAATCTGGCGACTCAGCGCGACCTGCGCGCGCTCCATCGGCGAATCCGGCATCTCGAAAGCGAGCTTCGGGAAGCTCAGGAGCGCATCATCGAAGCCGAAGATGCTCGAGAAGCGCAGGCCCGTAGTTGAGCCCGAAGTACAGGACGGCGACGAGCGGTACGATGATACTGATGACCGCAAGGCTTACTCCCAACGTGGCGATCGCGTAGTCCCAGACCGTCGCCTTCGACCCAGGCGCTTCGTGCTGCCGGATCAACTCGAGATTCCGTCGGTTCGACTTGTAGGCGAGGTCGAAGATGTCGCCGACGATCGGCAGAGCGCCCGCAAGCACGTCGATCAAGATGTTGAGAATCATCCGAAACATGATCACGCGAGGCACTCCGCGTCGGAGGGCCAAAGCCATGAGCCCGACGGAGCCTACCCCCGTGACCGCATCGCCAACACCCGGAAACAAGATGCCGATGATCGGATCGAGCCCGAAGCGGACATCCGTCCCCGGGATGCGAAACCGGTCGTCGAGCAGCGTGACGAGATGCTCCGCCCAACGCCGGAGCGTCGAGACCGACCGTTCGGAGTCCAGCATGCTCGAACTCTAGGAGCCCGTTGACTCGTTCGCCAGAACCTGGTCGCCGCACGCTTCGGCGACGACCTTTCGAAGTCGCTCTCGCAGGTTCGATCCCTTCTCGACGAAGTGATGAATCCCGAGCTGATGAAGAAGCTGGACATCGTGCTCCTGCGCGCCGGCACTGACGGAGATGATGGAACAGCTCTGCGCAAGGCCTTCGCCTCTGAGCTGCATGCAAAGCTCGACGCCGTTCATGCGGGGCATGTGCAAATCGAGCAGCATGACGTCCGGCTCCTCTTTTTGGACTTCGCGGAATGCCTCTTCCCCGTCGTGGGCGACACGAATCACGGTCGGTCCAAGGATCTGTCGCACGTAGAACGTGAGGATCTTCGCCAGGTCCACGTCGTCATCGACAATCAACACCGAAGGCGCCTTTTGATTCGTCTCTTTCGTGCTTTGGCTGCGAGGTCGCTCGTCGCCGACCGCACGCAGCTGCCACGCAACGGCCTCGGCGCTTTGATTGCGCATCTGCGGGTTCGGGCTGAGCATTTCGTGCACGAGCTGGCACATCGCCAGAGGGCAATCGGGTCGGAGCTCGGCGAGCGGCACGGGTTGCCCGCGTTCGTGGTTGGCGACCACCTCACGAAGCGTCCTGCCGTCGTACGGCCGGGACCCGGTGAGCAGCTCGTAGGCGAGCACGCCGAGTGCGAAGATATCGACGAGATGGCCGCTGCCAGGAGCGGCCGTATTGAATAGAGCCTCGGGCGCCATGTACGGAGGAGAGCCCGCGACACGCTGCTTTCCGTTGACGTCGAACTCGGGCAAAACGAGCCCAAAGTCCATGAGCACTACGCGATGAACCGGAGTGAGCATGATGTTGTCCGGCTTGATGTCGCGATGGACGAGCCCTGCGCGGTGAACGACGCTCAGCCCTTCGGCCGCTGGCAGGAGGATCTGCACCACTTCGGCCACGCTGAACGGCTCGCCGCTTCCCCAGCGGGTTTCGGCGTGCTTGGTCAAAGAGACGCCGTAGACGCGCTCCATGACCAGGTAGTCGATCCCGCGGTGCTCCCCGAGCGTGTGGACGCTGACCAAGCTTGGATGCTGGAACGCAGCTAGCGCCCGCGCCTCGTTTCGAAGCGGCGGGGTCAGGGGATTCGGCCACGCTGCTTTGATCGCAACTCGACGATTGAGCAGGTGATCGTGAGCCTCGAAGACCTGGCCCATTCCCCCGCGGCCGAGGAGCTTGACGATCTCGTAGACGCCATCGAGCAGCTCGCCGGTCGCGAAAATACGATTCTCCGAGTCCTCCAGCGGCTCTTCCGAGACGATTGCCTGTCCACCACCCAAATCCCGCATGCCAGTATTTACATAATATCTTGATGATATTGTAAAACGCAAGCTCAGAGGTCGATCACCTGGATATTGAGGCCTTCGATCGGCTTCCCGAGGAATCGAGATGCGGCCGCACCAAATTGGCCTGGCAGATCGGTGACCAGGATTTCGAGCGAACCCGCCGCGCGCTCGCGCGAAAGAGGCAGGTCGAGGATCTCGGTGAGGGCGCTTGCCGTCGCCTGGGCGCTGTCAACGATCGTCACATCGTGGCCGAGCAGCTCCGCCGCGACTTCATGGATGGTCTCGGAGAGCAATGGGTAGTGGGTGCAGCCGAGCACAATCGTGTCGACGTCCACCTCGACCAGCGGTTGAAGGTAGCGACGAGCCGCGAGCCTGGGGACGTCGCCGGTCACCCAGCCTTCCTCCGCGAGCGGTACGAATAGGGGGGCCGGCCTCGCAAAAACGTTCATCGACTGGTTTTCGGCCAGAATTGCGCGCTCGTAGGCTCCCGACGCGACCGTCCCCGACGTCGCGAGGATGCCGATGCGCCCCGTTCGAGTCGCCTGGACTCCCGCTCGGGCACCCGGCTGGATCACGCCGACGACCGGGATGTCCAGGCGTTGCTGGAGCTCACCGAGTGCGACGCCGCTCGCCGTGTTGCAGGCGACCACCAAAAGTTTGATGTCGAAGCTCAGCAGACGCTCGGCGCAGGCGATCGCATACCGGACCACCGTCTTCGCGCTCCGCGTCCCGTATGGAACCCGCGCCGTGTCCCCTAGATAAACGAGATCCTCGCCGGGAACCGACCCAGAGATGGCTCGGGCCACCGTGAGTCCGCCCAAACCCGAATCAAAAATGCCGATCGGCTTTGCCACCTGCCCCGTCCGGGGCAAGGTTACACACCCGTCCCGAAAGAGCCACCAGCAGACTCGTCTCTGGTAGGGTACGAACGAGAT
Source organism: Deltaproteobacteria bacterium (assembly GCA_004283055.1). Taxonomy (GTDB): domain Bacteria; phylum Myxococcota_A; class Polyangia; order Polyangiales; family Houyiibacteriaceae; genus SG8-38. Next base: position 22,585 of record SHLP01000022.1, on the reverse strand, counting down.
GCCCACACTGGCACTGATTTCAAAAGATCCCGAGCTCAGCCAGAAGCTCGTCGCCAGCTTGGAGGGAACCGATTGGTCGGTCGAGTGGCTCGCGACCGAAGGTCTCGGGGATCGGGAGCTGCAGCACGACGTGCTCGTGCTCGACGCTGCCCACCCAGGTGCAAATGCGTGGACTCCGACCCAGGCGATGCCTGTTCTCCTAATCTCGGAAGGTGAGCAGGCCGATCGGCTCGAACGGTTTGCGGACGATTTCGTGTTTCGACCGGTTCGCCGAGCGGCGCTGCTCGTCCGTCTCCAGCGTCTGCACGCTCGGAGCCCTCTGGACGACTTGCGGCGCCCTTACTCCGAGGCGTTCGCCTCGATGGCGATCGGCGTCGTGGTCCTGGGCCCCGAGCTCGAAATCCTGACCGCCAACCCTCGCTCCCACGAAATCACGGGCCACCGCGAGGAAACAATCGCGTCCCAGGATATTGGGTACCTGCTTTCGGCCGATGATCTTCCGAGGGTTCGCGGCGCACTCTCACAGGGCCAATATCCTCGAGCGATGGACATCCAGGTCCTTCGGCGCGACGGGGTGAGCATCGTGTGCAGCTGCTCGTTCGCTCCGCTGTTCGGCGCGAAGGACCACACCGTCATGTCGTTCGAAGACGTAACGCTTCAGCGCCAAACCGAGCGCGAGCTCGTCAAGACGATGGAGTTCTTGGGATCGTTGATCGACGCTAGCGTCGACGCGATCATTTCGACGGACATGGAACAGCGCGTTCGCTTGTTCAATGCGAGCGCGGCGCGAATCACCGGCTACCACGAATCAGACGTGGTCGGGTCAGTGACGCTCGAAGATCTTCTTGGCCGTGCCACGGTCGAGCTCGTCACCCAACGGCTGCTCTCCACCGAGCACGGCGGCACGGGACGGCTCGAACCGACGAAGCTCGATCTCGTGGACATCCACGGGAGGCGAGTCCCGGTGCAGCTATCCGCTTCTCTCATCTACGAGAACGGCGAGCCGTCCGCGATCGTCCTCATTTTCGCCGACCTGCGCGATCGGATCCGAGTCGAAGAACATCTGGCCGAGACGCAGAAGAAGCTCGCTTTTACCGAGAAACAGGGAGTGCTCGCGGAGCTGGCCGGCACTGCGGCTCACGAGCTGAACCAGCCCTTGACCAGCATGATGGCTTACGCCGAGCTCCTCCTACGACAATCCGAGCCGTCTTCCGCCGCGGCGAAAGCCGCTCGGGTGCTGATCCGCGAAGCGGAGCGAATGGCAGAGATCGTCCGCAAGATCGGGAAGATCACCCGATACGAAACCACCTCGTACGTCGGCCATCAAAAGATCTTCGATCTCGATCGTGCTGCCGACGGGTCGAGTGAACCGGGGGCAAAGGGCTGAGCGATGGACGACTCCGCGCACAGAAAGCCACCCGTCTCGAAGCAAGACCCTGAGCCGCGGGTGTCGTCTGTGAAGTCGATCGTTTCGCCACGGCGACGTCGCAGCGAACGTTCCGAAGGCCTCACCCTGCCTAACGTGCTCGCCTCGCTGACTCAGGCGCAGCGCGAGACGACGGGGCCGAGCACGGACGAGAGTATCCTTCGAGCGTACGTGCACGCCCTGGAGCGACTTTTTCCGACAATCCGCTTCGCGATGAGGCTTTCGCGCGGACTGCGGGAGCGAAGCGCCATCGTCCAAGCCACGACGCATCACATTCGGCCCGACGCGCTGGACGAAGTTGCGATCACCGAAGCAGGGCTCGTTCGAGCGGGCTTTACCGAAACGGCGGAGCCGCCGCCCAGTATGGTTTTGCGGCGGACATACGAGCCCATCTTGATGGCAGGGCCCGGCGAGGACCTCGTTGCTGCCGATGGTCTGGACGTTGCACTAGCGAGGGGTGGAGAGATCTTCGGCGTCCTCGCGGCGGAGTTCGTACGCGGTGACGAGCTCCCCTCCCGCTTGGAAGACGCGCTCTTGATTGTGGCCGCCCAAGGCAGCGCCGCGATAGAGAGCGGCCGTCTCCGCCGCGAATCGCTTCACCTGCGCGACTACCTCGACAAGCTCTTGGAGCATGCGAACATCCCCGTCCTGGTCGTTGGACGTGATCGCAACGTACGCGTGGTCAGCGGCGCCTTCGGTCGCATCACCGGCCTCGACCGGGCCGAGCTGGTCTCCAAGGATTTACTGCAGCTCACGGGCCAACACGAGCGAGCGCGCGTCTTGTCGGCCTTCGTGCACGCACTTCGCGGTGGCGAGGTACCACCGTTCGAGCTCAGATTGCCCAAAGCCGGAGGCGGAAACGCGCGGCTCCGGTTCACGCTGGTACCGATTCTCGACTCCGAGGGCAGCGTTGCCGGCGTCATCGCGATTGGTCAGGACAGGACCGAAGTGCGCGAGCTCGAAGGCCAGGTGATCCACGCCGAGAAGCTGGCGACTCTCGGCCAGCTCGCGGCGGGCATCGTCCACGAGATCAACAACCCGCTGACGAGCATTTCGGTCTACGGGGAGTACCTGATGAGCAAGCTGTCGCGAAGCGGGGCCGAGCAGGCCGACCTCAAGCGCCTGGAACGCATCTTGCGAAGCTCCGATCGCATCATGTCCTTCACCCGCAATCTGCTCAGCTATGCACGCCCTTCGAAAGAAGAGGCGCAGCCCGTCTCGCTCAACGAGGTCCTCGACGAGGCGGTAGATTTCTGTGAGCACAGTCTCGACGAAGCAAACGTCACGGTGGTGCGTGAGTACGGCGAGAACCTTCCGGAGGTGAAGGCCGTGCATGGGCAACTCCACCAGGTCTTCGTCAATCTCATCACCAACGCGTGCAACGCTGCACCCGAAGAGGGCGGACGCCTGGGGCTCTCCACACGCCTCCACGGTCAGGACCAGATCCAGATCCAGGTCGAGGACAATGGTGTCGGAATTCGGCGGACCGAGCTCGGCCGGGTCTTCGAGCCCTTCTTCTCGACGCGGCGAAAGGGCCAGGGGACCGGGCTTGGCCTCTCGATCGTGCGGAATATCATCGAGGAGCATCGTGGGAATATCGAGATCGAGAGCGAACCCGGACGCCACACGCGAGCGCTGATCACCCTGCCCTGCCTGAGGCGCTAAAATCCCGCAATCTGGGGGGTTTTGAATATCGCGCAGGAGCCTTACGTTTCTGGTTGGAATCAACGCCGTTCCTGAGAGGTTGAGGGGTGACAAAGGGAGGTATGTTCATGTTTCGAACCATGCAGCGGGGATCTTGGCTCGCAGCTTTGGGTGCGATGCTCGCCGCCATCACACTGGGCACCGCATCCGCATCGCCGAGGAAGGGGGCGGTCGACGAAGACGCTCTGACGCGGGCGGTCGCCTTCGAAACCGCCCTGACCGGCGTGGCCGAATCAGTCTCGTCTTCCGTCGTCAGCATCCGAGTCGAAGTCAGCAGGCCGATGAACAATGGTCTGCCCTCGTTTTTCGGAGGCCAGGGACAGGGAGGCATCGTCCGAGGGGGCGGCTCGGGTGTGATCTTGCGTTCGGACGGCTACATCCTGACCAACAACCACGTCGTCAAAGAGGCAACGCGGATCGACGTGCGGTTGAGGAACGGAAAGCGTTACCCAGCAACCCTGGTCGGCGCAGATTCTGCGACCGACCTCGCCATGTTGAAGATCGACGCTCGAGGACTGCCGCAGGCCGAGTTCGCGTCTTCGGAAAGAGCGCGAGTCGGGCAGTTCGTCATCGCGATCGGTTCTCCCTTTGGTCTCGACTACACCGTGACGACCGGGGTCCTCAGCGCGAAAGGGCGCGGAGGGATTGGTGCGAACGAAATCGAAGACTATCTACAGACCGACGCCAGCATCAATCCTGGCAACTCCGGCGGACCACTGGTTGACCTTCAAGGGCGGGTGCTCGGGATCAACACGATGATCATCGGCCGCGGCTCCGGAATCGGCTTTGCGATTCCCGCTGAAATCGCTCAGCGCGTCGCGAGCCAACTCATCGCCAGCGGCTCGGTCAAGCGGGCGTGGCTCGGGGTATCGTTTCAGGAAATCACGCCTGAGCTGGCTGCGCATTTCGGCGGGGACTTCGACGGAGGAGCACTGGTCAATGCTGTGGTGCCCGGGGGCCCGGCGGACAAAGCGGGTCTGCGGTCGGGAGACGTGATCACCGGGGTTGGGAACCAGCCGATCCGGGAGGGACACGACCTCTTGCGCACGGTGCTGCGCCAGGGGGTCGGTGAACGCGTGAACCTCGAGGTGCGCCGCGGCGGAAAGACCAAGCAGATCGGAGTCGTCACCGGGGAGCGGCCGAGCGAGGACTCCGCGCGGGCCAGTGAGCAGAGCGTCGAGGACAACGGAATGCTAGGGCTTGCGCTCGAAGAGCTGACCGCCAGGCTTCGCGCGAGGGTGGGCTACGAAGGCGAAGGTCGAGTTTTCGTTCGCGCGGTGAAGCCTGGCTCCGACGCGGATCGAGCCGGCCTTCGACCGGGCGACATCATCCTTCAAGCTGACCGCCAGGCTGTTCGTACGATCGAAGACGTTCGGATGGCGCTGCGTGATGGCAAGGGCCTGCTGTACATCGAGCGAGATTCTCAGCGGTTCTTTCAACCGCTCAACCGCTCGACCCCGCGTTAGCGCGCGACTGTGATCTCAATCGCGGGCCCGCGCGCCTCGACGCGGTAAGCGGGATGCCGACCCGCAACGAAGCGGAGGGTGAGCTCGGAGAAATCACCGCGGTTGAGGATGCTGGCATGCTCCACGTCCGGATGCGCGGCGGCGATTGGACCGGCGCGTGAAAGTGAGAGACTTCCAGGGATCGTGACCGAAAACCCGTCCTCTTCCATGATTCCATCGAGTACGCTGACGGGGTTGCTCATTCGCAGCACGTACTTCTCGCCACCCTCGACGGCATCGGCCCCAAATGCCGAACCACGCACGTCCTTGGGAGGCAGGGGAGCGCCCTGCGGCACGTAGTCGCTCGGCCGCGGCCCCTTCGCCTTCGCGGTCACTTCCGCCGTCTTCGTGTCGCTCTCGACCTCGGGACGAATCTCTGCAGGGGCCTTGCCGGCCTCGATACCAGCCTCGGCGTTGGCCTCGGTCACTGTGTCGGCGTCAGGCTCGGTCGCACCAGCCGCGGCCCAGAGGTAGACACCCCATCCGGCGGCCACAATCCCGCAGACCATCGCGGCCAAGAGCAGGTACCGCCGCCGGCTCCGGCGTGTGTTCTTGAGATGCGCCCGCGCCGCCTCGCTTCTAGGGACCTGCTTGCGTCGAGGCTTGTCGTCGAGCTGCGAGCGGAGGGCAGCGACGAATCGCCCCAGCAGTCCGAAGAGCTCCCTCACATTGCTCGTCACGTGCGGGACGAGCCGATCGAGCAGCGCGGAGCGTACGTTCTCGACGCTGCTCGAAAACCGTTCGGATGCATACCTCGAATAGCCGCTGAATCGCTCGCGAAGTGGTTCTTGATCGGCTGTCTCGGATTCGCGGTCGTAGCAAACGATGCGAGGGGTGTCGTGCATGCGTTCTTCGTGGCCGCTTGGCTGCACTCGAATCTTCAAAGGCGCGTCGTCTGGAAGCGTATCGCGATCGCCCTCGCTGGACGCGGAGTCAGCCGACGCCTCTTCGAGCTCGTAGCCGATACTCAGGACCAACCTCGGGGTGATTTCGTCCATCTTGAGCTCGACCGCTTCGAGGTGCCCGCGCCGGCCGGAGCTCTCGTTCAGCACCGAGGCGCCAATGGCGAGAAACGGAAGGGGCTGCTCCACACAGAGCGCGGCCTCCGTCTCCGAGCGGACCTCGGCCACGATCGGAGAGCCAACCCCATCGAGCTGCAGCTGAACGAGCGGGGCCGTGGCGGTCGCACGACCCCAACGCTGTATCAGTGCTTCGATGCGGGTCTGGTCACGGTCGGACAAATCCGTGAACCGGATTCCAAACTCCCCGACGTGCGGGCCGCTCTCGTGCGCCCAAACGACTCGACCGATCATCTCAATCGCTTCTCCGCCGATCGGATTGTCCAACTGGCAGCGGAGCACGGAGCCGACCTCGGGCAAGACCGATGCCCGCATGGAGAGGCCACCGGACCCCATGTTGATTCCGTCAGCTTCGAACTCTTGATGGAAACCTTCGGGATGGAGCTTGATCAGTACTTCGTCGAGCGGCACGCGCGGTTGCCGAGGTGCTTGATAGTAACCCGCGGATGTGTTCATCGAATGCTCTCCTGCGCGACCGTGAGTCGCTCCCATCAGGACTGGTCCCAAAACTACGCGAACCCGTCCACTTTTCTGCAACCCAGTTCCTTGACCCGCGCGTGGTAGGACTCCAGTGTTGGCCGCCACGATGGGCGTGCGAATCACTGTGCAGTCACTTTGGACGGAGATTAACCCTTCGACTTTCGTCTATGAGTTCGCACAACCACGCATCGTCATCGGGCGTTCGCAGAGCGCAGACGTTCAGCTACCTCACGCGGCGGTGAGCGCGATGCACGCGAGTATCCGGGAACAGGACGCGGGCTACGCCCTAGTCGATGAAGGGTCCACGAACGGAACCCGCGTCAACGACATCCGTGTCGCCCCAGGACGCCCGAAAGCCCTGCGCAAGCACGACCTCCTCGACCTGGGCGGTTATCGGCTCAGCATCGACATCGGTGTTCCCGTTTCTCGGGAGATGTCGGCCAGGGTCACGGCAGACTTCGCGCGGAGAATGCTGGCCGAGCAACTCGCCATCACCGACGCACAGCGGGTCGACGCCGAGCTAAACGGCATCCAGAAGGGACACGACGAGCGCGTAGACCTGCTCCCGATCCCGAAGGAAACCAGGACTGAGCCTCCACGCCCAAGGGAGTCGAGGCCCTCCAAGCCGCGTCCTTCGAGGCCTGATGGCGAGCGCTCGACGGAGCCTGTCCGACTTCGACGAAGCGAGGTCGCGGTCTACGCCCTAGCGGCGCTAGTCGTCACCGCGTGTATCATCGCAATGACCCTCCTGATGCAGCCCTAAGCGTTGCGGTGATAGATCAGCCGAAGACCTTCGAGGGTGAGGTACTCGTCGACCTCCTCGATGGTTTCACTCTCGGGCTCGATCAAGCGGGCTAGGCCTCCAGTGGCGATGACCGAGACCTCGGTCTTCATCTCTGCGGCCAGGCGACGCACCAGTCCGTCGACCAATCCGACGTAGCCGAAGACGATACCCGCCTGCATCGAGTGCACGGTATTGCGCCCAATGGCACGAGGTGGACGCGCGATCTCGCTGCGGGGCAGCTTAGCGGCATGGGCGAAAAGCGCGCTGGCGCTTATCTGCATGCCAGGGGAGATGGCGCCGCCGAGATACTCGCCATTTGCAGAGATGCAGTCGAACGTCGTCGCGGTGCCGAAATCGACCACGATGGCAGCGCCCTGCACGCGCTCGTACGCCGCGACTGCGTTCACGATACGGTCGGCGCCCACCTCTCGCGGATTTTCATAGAGCACGGGCATCCCCGTTTTGATTCCCGGACCGACGACCATGATCTCGTGATCAAACGCTCGATCGACCGACTCGATGAAAATGTCGTTGAAAGAAGGCACCACGGACGCAAGGACGCTGGCGCGAATGTCGCTGCGATCGATCCCCGCCAGCGCTAGCAAGTCGAGGAGCAGGACGTGGTACTCATCGCTGGTACGGCCCTTCGAGGTCTCGATTCGGAAGTCATGGACGAGGCGTTCCCCTTCGTAAAGGCCGAGCACGGTGTGGGTGTTGCCGACGTCTACGACGAGGAGCATCTAGCGAGGCCGCAAGGAGAGAGTGAGCTCGAGCAGCTCCCCAAAAGTCTTGGGGCGCGGGAACTCCGGCTGCTCGGTTGCGTAGACGACGGGCTGCCCCGTCGGCGCGACGCTCTGAGGGCGAATCGCCGCCGGCCGCTGGGTCGGCGATGCCGCCAAGGCGGGCTGGGAAGGCGGCGCCGACGACCGTGCCCGAGGCTCGACAGAGAGCGGGCGTTCCACCCTGGGTGGCTGCGACGAATAGCGCGTCGGGCTTTCGATCTGCGGTGACGTCGGAGGGTCCGAAAGGGGCGCCGCCGGGGCAGCCGCCGCCAAGTTGCCTGAGCCGGCCCGAAGCCGGTCGACGGCCTCGGCCGCATGTGTTTCCCGCTCACCCGGGCGTTTGGCCCTGACCTTGTCGAGCAAGGACCGAAGCCTGTCTTCGCGATCCGTCATGATGCCCTCTTCGCTTCGAGCATGCCAATGATGGCAGGCAGGTCCGCTCCGTCCTTGAACCAACCCCAAACCGTCTCGGCGACCTCGAAGTCCACCATGATGAACTTGGACTCGCCGGTCGGGACGCAGGAAACCTGTCGCCGCGAAATCTCCGAAAACATCCCGCCAAGGAGCGCTGCTGCTCCAAGCTCATCCTCGTCGAGCTCCGGCTTGTCGCGGAGCGTGACCACCAGCGCAGAGCCCCAACGCTCGAACCCGGCCCGTCCCCAACCAAATAGCGCGGTCACCGCGGACACGTGTCCGAGCACTGCTTCAGCCGAGAGGACGGATGCCGGCCTGTCCAAGCTGGCCAGCGCCTGCTCGCCGAGGAGCTCTCCCAAGCGCCGGAGCGGAGTGAGATCGCCGTCGCGGGCTGCTGCGGCTACCAGAGATGAGAGCACATCCTCACTGAGGACCACGACTCGCTCACCGTTGCGTGTGCGAATCATACCCCCGTTCAGATTGAACTCGTAAAAGCCGCCAGGATCAAAACGGCCGTCGTGCATAGGCCCCCCTTGAGATGGGATGTAGAAGGTACAAGCGGATCGTGTCAAATGCCTCGAGTGAAATCAAACCTCGTCTGCGTCGTCGCGCTGTTTGCCCTGCAGACGCAAATCGCGCAGGCACAGGGCGATCTCCTGGATACGGACGGCCTGGCGGAGGCGATCGTCTCCATGACCTCCCGGGTCTGGACCGGGCCCCGAACCCCAGCTCCAGAGCCCGTGCCGCGGCCTGATGCCGCATCGCAGAGGATGTGCTCGCCATACGCCCTTCTGTGCGTTCACGCCGATCCCGGGGTCAGCCAGCGTTCGATGCGGATAGCGCTGAACGCCCTCGAACGGGCGCGAAGCCACCTCGACGTCATGGGCTGGCCCTGGCCGATCTCCGACGGAGATCTCGGGGGCGGGCCGGATCTCGACCTCTACCTCAGTCGTGCCCTAGCCCCGGACGCGTACTCCGACGGCATGCCGGCTTGGACCTATTTCGACCGGGCCTCGACCTTCGCAGTGCTCCGTCCTGCACCAGCGGATGGCAGTCTCGAGGCCTGTGCAACGGCGGCGTACGCCGATGCGCTGCTGATGGGCATGGACCCCGCGGAGGCGAGGACCTGGCGTCGAGCAACCGCGGCCTGGCTGACCTGGGAGCTCACCGGCCAGTTGGGCTGCAACGCTACGCCGCACCGCCAACAGGCCGAGCCGTACCGTTCCTGGGTCGCTGGCGCTGCGGGGGACGGAACCGGAGGCGCGATCCTGCTGTCGTATCTCTCGGCGCGTCACGACGCCGTGCCAGGTCAGTTCGTCCGCGATGTGTGGGGGCTCGCCAGCCAACGCACCTGGGAAGGAACGGGCCTTCGTGCCGATCCCGATCTTTGGTCGGCCATCCAAACCGCTGTCGATCGAAGCGGCGATCGCTTGGTCGACAACATCGAGGAGCTCGCGCTCCTTCGATGGTTCGTCGGACGTAGCAACCGGACCGACTCCGCGATCGCCTTGCTCGGCCCCGATGCGATGGTTCCGATCACGAGAGAAATGAAGCGCCTTCCGACGCGTATCGTCGCCTCGCAGCCGCTTGCAGCCTTCGGAAGCTCGTATGTGGCGATGGAATCGAGCATCTGGGGCGAGGAGAGACGCCTTCGCGCCTGGCTACGAGGCGAATACGGTGTGCATTGGTCTTTCGTCGCGCTTCAGCTGGACGCCCGAGGCCAGGAGATTCGTCGAATCGCAGCGCCGCACAGCCGCACGACGCCGAGCGCCTACGTGCCCATCGAGCTCGATGACGCCACGCAAACGCTCCTCTTCGTCGTGACCAACCTGGCGAACGGCCTACCCGACGCGGATGAGCCCGAAGTGTACGAACGCGCGTTCGAGCTCATCGTCGATCGCGTCGATCGCTAGCTCGCGGGGGCTTCTCCGCGCGCTTTGCAAACTAGCTGCGAGGTCGGCGGCGGCGGCGGCGGCGCCGGCTACGTGGCTCGGCCTCGTAGACCGCGTCTGTCGGCTCGTTCGCCCACGAGGGAATGTCTTCTCCGCGAGCCATACGGTCGAGCGCGAACAGGGTCGCGGCATCGGCGAAGTACTCACGGCGTGCGATTGATTGAATTCGCCCCGTACGTAGACGCCGCTGCGCCATGATGAGGAGGCGAATTCGGTCCTTGAGTCGCCGTGGCAGCGACAGGCGCAGCGAGAGCTCCCGAACGAACTCCTCGTACGCCACCGGAACGTCCGACACCCCTTCGAGCGCTTCATCGACGGGCCCCAGCAACAGAGCTGCAAGCAGAACGGCATCGCCAGGAAGCCGGTCTTCGGCCGCCAAGGCATCCACGGCCTTCAAACGTCCGAACGTGAGCGACGCGCCCTCGAGCTCGTCGTCCAAGAAGGAAGCCAGCTCTGGAATGATCTCGCTCAGCACACCTACGTCCCAGGATAAGAAGACCGACCGATGTGCGGCCCCACCGCGGAGGAAGCGGAGGATCTCCTCGAGCACCCGGGGTGCGGCCGCCCGTCTGAGCTCGCTTCGCTGCCGAACCATTGCGTCGTAGACGTCCGGATCGAGGCCCATGTCGAGGCGCGCGCTGAACTTGATCGCGCGAAGAATGCGCACCGGGTCTTCACGAAAGCGCACGTTGGGGTCACCAATCGTGCGAAGCAGATGCTCTTCGAGATCGGCCACTCCGCCGACGAAGTCGATGACCTCCCCACGTTCGAGGTCGTAGAACAGTCCGTTGATCGTGAAGTCGCGCCGAATCGAATCCTCGTGCGGCTCGCCGAAAACGTTGTCATTGGTGATGAGAAGGTCGGTGTCTTCGGCTTCGGTGATCGACTGTCGGGAAGGAATCAGGCGCACGGGGTCGGGCCCTGCACAAAGCGGGATCTTCTTCGCGAACTTCGGTTTGATGACTTCGTAGTGCTGCGACGGGTCGCGCCGAAAAGTCGCAACCTCGATGATTTTCCCGCCTGAGAACAGCACGTGCGCCAGGCGGAAGCGTCTTCCTATGACGCGGCAGTTGCGAAAAAGGTCGCGCACTTCGTAAGGCCGGGCACTCGTCGCCAGGTCGAAGTCCTTTGGCTTTCGGCCCAGCATGAGGTCACGAACACCTCCGCCGACGAGATAGGCGGTGTGCCCATGTCGGTTGAGGCGGCGAATCACTTTGGCAGCATCTTGGTCGACGAGCCGACGCGGAATCGCGTGGGCATAGACGATGGGTTCAGGCGGCTCGTCGTCGAGGACGCCTCGAGCTTCGTCTTCTCGTCGACCGAAGTCAGGATCTATAACTCGGGTCATCGGGTTCCAGTGCCCATGAGGGGCAAGAAGAAGTTACAGTCTTTTAGCAACAACCCGTCCTGACGGCAATCTAAGACCGATGCTACGGTCTCTCAACAAAATGAACGAGTTGGAGAGAATGGCCGGGAGCGTGATTGTCTGCGGATTTGCGGGCACCGAGGCGCCTCCCGCAATTCATGATTGGTTGGGCGAGCAAGCCGTAGCGGGTTTGATCCTGTTCAAGCGGAACATCGATGAGTTGCAACAGGCGATGGCGCTGATCGCCTCTTGCGTCGAGAGAACCGATCCGGCGAATCCAATACTAGTCTCCGTGGACCAGGAGGGTGGCCGTGTGGCGCGCTTTGGCGAGCCGGTTCTTCAGCTGCCCGCGATGCGCAGGCTGGCGAAGGCGGGGGATGCAGACCTGACTCGCCAAGCAGCACGGGTTCTCGGCCGACAGCTTCGCGCGATAGGCGTGAATCTAAACTTCGCGCCCGTGCTCGACGTCGACACCAACCCGAACAACCCCGTCATCGGGGATCGCGCCTTCGGAGGCACACCGGGAGCCGTGATCGAACATGCGCTGGCGTTCGCCGCTGGACTTCACGACGGAGGTGTCTTGTCCTGCGGCAAGCATTTTCCGGGTCATGGCGACACGGACCTCGACAGCCACCTCGCTCTTCCGAGCCTCCGTCACGACCGGGCGCGGCTCGACGAGGTCGAGCTGCCACCCTTTGCTGCTGCCGTGGGAGAGATACCCTCGTTGATGACCGCCCACGTTTTGTTCGAAGCCGTCGACGCGGAAGTTCCTGCGACGATGTCTCGAGCGGCGATCACCGAGCTCCTGCGCGAGGATATGGGTTTCGAGGGGGCCGTGTTCTCTGACGACCTCGAGATGAAGGCGATCAGCGATCGCTATTCCATCGAAGAGGCCGGGGTGTGCGCGATCGAAGCCGGGTGCGACCTTCTCTTGGTATGCTCAGATCTCGACGCCGCGGCTCGGCTGCGGGAGGCGCTCGCCGTCGAGGCCGAGCGCAGCAAGCCATTTTTCGCACGGCTCGAGGAGGCGAAAGCTCGCGCCGACGCGCTTCGCCAAGGGGTCATGAAGCTGCCCCCTGCCGTCCCACTGGAAATCGCGCTACACAACGCCGAAGCGCGATCGATCAGAGCGCGTCTTCAGCCACTCGAATGAACAGATCGCATCCCATTGCAAACCCAACTGCGCACCCGGTGAGCTGAGGCTTCGTTTGGAGATCTACGGCGACACGACTGGGCTCAGCCCTTCCGAAACGAAAGCTTTGCAGCGGATCTATCGGCGTAAGGTGCCGCTCGATCGACTCACCACGCCGGAGCTCACCCGGGCGCTCGTCGGGGTCACCCATGCAACGGGGAGACAAGTCGGGGTGCTCGTCGACCGACGCGGCGCCGTGCACCACGTGGTCGTTGGGGATGCGTCCAAGCTCATGTTGCCGGACCTCGGGCGTATGAGGGCGGGCGCTGGAAGGCTTCGCGGCCTGCGCCTCATTCACACGCACTTGCGCAATGAGCCTTTGAGCCGGGACGATCTCGTCGACCTCACCCGGCTCCACCTCGACATGGTGGTTGCGATCTGCCTAGCCCCCGGCGAAGAGCGGGCGCTCTGCCTCTACTACGGTCACAACTTCCCAGTCGTCGACGACGGCCACGAGCCGCCATTTCGTACTTTCGGACCCATTCCGTACGCGAAGGCGCGAGATAACCCGGCGGAGGTCATCGCAACGCTGGAGCAAGAGTTCGCCCGCGCCGCGAGGGCACGTGGAGTCGTTGCCAAAGACGGCCGCGCCATCCTCATCCACGTGTGCGACAAGCGAAACGCCGGCCAGGCCGAGGATTCACTGCGGGAGCTGGAGGAGCTGGCTCGAACCGCCGGCGTCGACGTCGCCGATCGCGTGCTGCAGGTCCGCGACCAGGTCGACCCGCGGTACGCGCTGGGACGCGGAAAGCTCGAGGACGTGGTCATCCGTGCGATGCAGCTCGACGCCGAGACCCTGATCTTCGACCGAGACCTGAGGCCTGCGCAAGCCAACAACATCGCCCGAATGACCGACCTCAAGGTCGTGGACCGAACGCAGCTGATCCTGGACATTTTCGCTCAGCACGCCGAAAGCAGCGACGGTAAGCTGCAGGTCGAGCTCGCACAGATGAAGTATCTTCTGCCGCGGCTCGGACAACGCGATGACGCTCTTTCTCGGCTGACGGGAGGCATCGGCGGTCGCGGACCGGGTGAGACGAAGCTCGAGGTCGGGCGACGCCGAGCGCGGGAACGCATTGCGCGCCTCCAATCACAGCTCAAGCAGCTCGGAAGGCAACGAAAGCAACGACGCGCGCGTCGAAAGAGAAGCGGAACCCCGACCGTAGCGATCGTCGGCTACACGAACGCCGGCAAGAGCACTCTTCTCAACGCGTTGACCGGAAGCGACGTGATCGCCGAGGACAAGCTCTTCGCTACTCTAGATACGCGCTCGCGGACGACTCGACTTTCGTCGGGGCGCGATGTCATCGTGACGGACACTGTCGGTTTCATCCGTGACTTGCCCAAAGACCTATTTGCCGCTTTCCGCGCGACATTCGATGAGACGCGAGACGCCGACCTTCTGCTTCACGTGATCGACGCATCAGATCCCTGCCGCAGCGAGCACATCGAGACCACCGAGAAACTCCTCGTCGACCTAGGGCTCGAGCGCGTCCCGCGCATCTTGGTATTCAACAAGTGCGACAAGCTCGACATGCCCTACGGCACCCTAGGAGAGCGTGGGGTTCCGATCAGCGCGCTCGACCGCAGCACCCTCGGCGCGCTTTCGGAGGCGATCGAGATGCGCATCGAGGTTTCGCACCCCATGCTGCAAGCGAACGAGCCTACTTCTTCACGACCGGCTTGATGCCGACCTTTCCGTCCTTGACGACGACCTTGAAATCGATGCGCTTGCCTTTGTGCTTTCGGTCGAGGACAGGAATCATCTTCTTGAGGCTCTTGGCAACCCGCTCGTAGTCGATCTTATCGGTGCGCTCGTTGTTGCCTCGTTTGGCTTCGACGTAGCTCTCGTAGATTTGGCGCATCCTCGCATCTCCGGGCCCCTTGGAGCGCGCGGCCATTTCTGGTGGCGAGCGGCGACTCGAGGGCGACGGGGATTTGCGGGCTTCTTTCGCCGGGGAAGGTCGTCCCGATTTTGGTTTCGAGAATCGAGCCGACCGGCTTTGAGGTTTGGCGGGAGCAGCCGGTCGCTCCCGCTGCGCGCGGATGTTCTGGAGCGTCGTGGCCGTGTCTTCTTGGTCGGCTGAAGCGGCGGTCGCGGAGGCGTCGGGCGATCGCTTGAGCTCGTCGATCCGGTCGCTGGCTTCCGCGATGAGCTGGTCCAGATTGACATCAGCGTTGGGATCGAGCTGAACGGGCCCGCTGCTTCGACGCATTCTCTCTTGCTCTCGCTGCTCCCGCCCGACCTCGCGTCGGCGCCTGGCTCGCAGTAGGTCGCGTCGGTACGTACCTTCTTCGATCTGACGTCCGATGCGCCGCCAGTAGGTTTGAAGCGTGGTGTAGCGCTGAATCAAAGTTTGGAAGCGAAATCGAAGCGCGGTGTTCCTCGGCTGCGCTTTGCGAAGCGCGTGAAGCATACGATCGAACTGCTTGCGAGGGATCTGCGGCTCGATGCGCTCGATGCCCTGAAACCACTGCTCATAGAGGTGCTTGATGCGCGAGAGCTGCACCTCGGCGTCGGACAACATGATCTCGAATTCTTTTGGCGTCATGACCCCAGCGTCAAAGCGCTGTGACTCTCAAGTTGTCGAAAAACAGCTCCGATTGCCAGTTATTGAAGCCGAAGTGGTCGTGTCCCCGACCCTCGAGAGGCTCCGCGTCGTCCATTTCTACCAGGACTTCATCGTCTACCCAAACGGTGAGGACACGCCCGATTCGCTCGATTCTGAACCGGTAGACCCTCCCCGGCTCGACTCTTCGGGGCACGCCGACAACCCGATCTCGACCGTGCTCGTTCATCCGAGCCAACACGTTTGCCGTGTTGTTCCAGCCTCCGAAAATGATGACGTAGCTCGTCGCCACATAGCTATCGGCGCTCGCGAAGGACGTTCCGTCTCCAAAAATCTCGACCTTGATGTCTCCTTCAGGGCTTTCGCTGCGCACGTCGAACTCGACCCGCACGTCCCGGGGAAGTGTCCGCAAAAGCCAGAGCGGATGGTTCTTCGCACCCTGCACGCGAAGCTCCCCCGACTTGATTTGCCAGTTTCCCCCCGTTCGCTCGTACGCGGCCCCGATCAGAGCTCGCTCGAAGTCGTCCGCAAAGCCTGTCCCAATCCCAGGGTCTCCCTGCGGGGTACAGGCCGTTGTAAACAGGAACGCGAGCACTGACACTGACACTGACACTGAATCCCCCCTACGGGTCCGTGCAGCCATCTTCATCCAAGTCCCGCCCTTCGATGGCCTCTTCGTTGGGGCACTTGTCGTCTGCGTCGGGGATGAAGTCGTTGTCGTTGTCCGGGTCCATGCAACCGTCCTCGTCCTCGAAACCATCCATGTCTTCGGGGAGTCGCGGGCATTCGTCGCGCGAATCCGGAATACCGTCGGCGTCGAGGTCGTCTGTTTGCGGAGACCAAGAGACGCCGAAGATCGCGCGAAAGCGCGGTTGGCCGAGGCCACGCACGAATCCCATGCCGATCGCGGCGGTCATCGTCACGTGGTTCTTGGTCCAGCGAACGCCGACATCGCCTTCGAGCGTATTGGTGCTCTTTCCCTTGAACGAGGTCGTGCCGCGTAGCTCCAGAAGCCCAAACAGGTCTTTGGCCGGGGGAATCGGAGGCTTCAACGAGAAGCCATACTGAAACTCCTGTCCGAGGGTGTCGACGCCAAAACGGCGAGGGTTCACCCGATAGCGCCATCCGAGCATCATCCCTGCGCCGGCGCCCAGAAGATGAAAGTCGGCGAGAAGCTGCGCGTCAAACGAGAACTGGCCTTCGCTCGCGTAGAAGCTCGAGCTCCCGATGGGAACCGGGAAGGTGAGCAAGAGACCCATGCCGGGGCCGTCGGGGCGGTTCTGGGTTTGCTCGGTCTTCTCTCCGAAGAACCGAACTTTGGTCGTGAACCGGGGGTCTTCTACCGCGAATCCGGTGAACGACCTCGGGTCGCCGCCGGGCTCCACGGTCTCTCCGTTTTGATAGAGGACGAGGGGCACTTCGACGGCTAGCGACCAGCGCCCGAAGAGGCCGGCCTCGAAGTACAAGTCGCCGGTCAGGCGGTTCTCGATGAGCTGGTCGCCCGTTCCATCGCTGTATTGAATGCGCAGCGGACGGTTGGAGTACCAGGTGGAGAGTCCGAGGTTGTAGCGAGCGTGCCCGGGCGTTGCGCTCCCGTTGAACCCTAGAAAACCAAAGCGGTCGAGTGAGGGACGGAAGCGCTCGATGTTGATCTCTTGCGCGGATACGGCTGCTGAGCTGGTGAGCGCCACGAGCAGGCCAAGCAAGGTCGTCCAGCGGGTCATCCGACCTCGCTGCCCGCCAAGAGGTGAGTCATGCGAACGTTCTTCAATGCTGCCAGCATGCTCTGCCGCACTTTCGGGGCCCGCGCTTCGAGGTCGTCGAGCAGCTCTTTGACCTGCTGCCGCCAGAGATTGTCCTGTGAGCCGCAGAGACTGCAAGGAATGAGCGGGAAACCCACGTACCCGGAGTATGCCGCAATGTCGCGCTCCGAGCAGTAGAGGAGCGGTCGAATCACGGTGTTGCGTCCGTCGTCGCTGAGGAGCTTGGCGGGCATGGCGCTGAGCGAGCCATTGAACATCATGTTCAACATGAGCGTTTCGATCGCATCGTCTCGATGATGGCCGAGCGCGATCTTCGTGCAGCCAAGTCTCTGTGCGGCGTTGTAAAGGATGCCTCTGCGGAACCGCGAACAAAGACTACAATAGGTCTGTCCCTCCGGAATGCGCTCGGTCACGAGCTGGTAGGTGTCCTTGCGAATGATTTCGTACGCGTGGCCCTGCTCGCGCA
Organism: Deltaproteobacteria bacterium; assembly: GCA_004283055.1. Classification (GTDB taxonomy): domain Bacteria; phylum Myxococcota_A; class Polyangia; order Polyangiales; family Houyiibacteriaceae; genus SG8-38. Next base: position 5,102 of record SHLP01000022.1, on the reverse strand, counting down.
ACCAGGCCTCGAGCGTCGACCCATCGTAGCCGGGCTGACCTTGATCGAGGTGAACCGCGATAACCTCGAACGGAACCGGAGCTCGCTGGCGCGCTCGCTCGAGGAGATGCAGCAGGGTATAGCTGTCCTTGCCGCCACTGATCGCCACCATCACGCGGTCGTCGGGTGCAATGAGCCCGAAGTCCGCAATGCACCGCCCCATCTCGTGAGCGAGTCGCTTCTCCAAGCTGGCTTGGCCCATGTTGGGTGGGTACTCGGCACGAGCCGAGCCTGCAAGGCTCTCCGTCACTTCGCTCTGCGAAGGGCAACGGCGCGAGCGTGCGCCTCCAAGCCCTCGAGCCGAGCCAGCCCTTCGAGCAGATCCGCCTGTCGAGCGATAGCTGCCGGGGAGTAGCGGATCAGAGACGACCTGACGATGAAATCATAGACGCCCAGCGGGGACGCAAATCGGACCGCGCCACCCGTCGGTAGGACGTGACTCGGGCCCGCCGCGTAGTCGCCGGCGGCCTCCGGCGTGTGATAGCCGAGAAAGATGGCTCCGGCGGCCCCGATTTGGCTGAGCATGGCTTCGGAATCCGAAACGGACAGGCTCAAGTGCTCCGCTGCGAGGAGGGTCGCCGCGCGGCCCGCTTCTTCCAAGTCTTGGACCACGAAGCAGTAGCCGTTGCTGCGCACGGACTGTTCGGCAATGGCTCTGCGCGGAAGCGATGCGAGTTGTCTTGCGAGCGCGGCATCCACGGCATCCGCCTGGGCGCGAGAGAGGACGATCGCGAGCGGATAAGCGGCCTCGTCGTGCTCGGCCTGTGAGAGGAGGTCCGCGGCGACGATCTCCGGGTCGGCGCCCTCGTCTGCGACGACCAGAATCTCACTCGGGCCGGCGATCGAATCGATATCGACGACGCCGTAGACGAGCCGCTTTGCGCAGGCAACGTAGATGTTGCCCGGACCGACGACCTTATCGACGCGCGGAATCGACTCGGTGCCGTAGGCGACCGCCGCGATGGCCTGTGCGCCACCCGCGTCGATTACCTCCGTCACCCCGGCGACCTCCGCCGCTGCCAAGATTTCGGGCGTCGGATTGGGCGTGACCAGAACGATGCGTTCAACTCCGGCAACGGTCGCCGGAATCGCGGTCATCAAAACCGTCGACGGATAGCGGGCTTTGCCACCCGGCGCGTACACGGCTGCCGCGCCCACAGGCTTCACGCGTTGACCGAGCTCGATGCCGTCTTCTTCATATCGAAACCCGGCGTCTCTCTGATGCTCGTGATAGCGCCGAATTCGATCGCCCGCCGCTGACAGGGCCTCGAGGGTGGCGGGCTCGACCGTGCGCGCCTCCTTCAACCAGGAGTCGCGCTTCAACACCAGCTCAGGAGGACGACGACGGTCGAAGCGCTCGGTGTACTCGAGAACGGCCTCGTCGCCCCGCTCGCGGACCGCATCGAGAATCGCGCGTACGTCGGGCTCGACGCGGGCGAGATCTTCGTCGCCGCGCCGGCTCAAAGACGCTAACGTGTCTTCGTAGCCGGGCTGGCCCTGTTCGTAGACCCTGAGCATTTGCTAGTTCTAGCGGGCGGCTGAACGGGGTCAACCTCGCGACCTTGCCCTCGGGGCCGGAAAGTGCTCAGACTTCGCCGATCATGAAGGTACGCCTGTACAACACCCTGACGGGCCAGAAGGAGCCCTTTGAGCCAGCTGACTCCGGGCACGCGCGCGTGTACGTATGCGGCCCCACCGTCTACGACTACGCGCACCTCGGCCACGCTCGTTGCTACGTGGTCTACGACGTGCTGGTTCGACACCTCCGGAGCGACGGCATCGAGGTCACCTACGTTCGGAACATCACCGATGTCGACGACAAGATCCTGAAACGCGCCGCCGAAACCGGCACGGAGCCGACCGAGCTCGCCGCTCGGTTCGCCGCGGCGTACTCGGAGGACATGCATCGGCTGGGCAACCTCGACCCAGACATCGAGCCTCGCGTGAGCACGCACCTCGATGACATCTTCTCGTTAGTGCAACGGCTGATCGACGGCGGTCATGCCTACCTGGCCGACGGCGACGTCTATTTCTCGGTCGAGTCTTTCCCGGATTACGGCAAGCTCAGCCACCGCGACCTCAGCAAGATGAAGGTCGGCGCGAGTGACCGGCTCGACGACGCGCAAACCGCGCGCAAACGCCACCCTGCGGACTTCGCGCTTTGGAAGAAGAGCGCAGACGAGGCCTGGGGTTGGGAGAGCCCTTGGGGACGCGGCCGCCCCGGCTGGCATATCGAGTGCTCGGCGATGTCGATGAAACACCTCGGCGACACATTGGACTTGCACGGGGGCGGTCTCGACCTGGTGTTTCCGCATCACGAAAACGAAATCGCTCAAAGCGAGGCCGCTACGGGTAAACCGTTTGCGCGGTGCTGGATGCACAACGGGTTCGTCGAAGTCGACAAGGAGAAGATGAGCAAGAGCCTGGGCAACTTCTTCACTGCCCGGGACCTCTTCGATCGCGTCGAGCCGGAGGCCATCCGCTACTTCATGATGACGGTGCACTATCGAGCCCCGCTCAACCTCGACTGGACCCTAGACGAGGCCGGGAACGTAACCGGTTTCCCTCAGTTCGAGGAAGCCGAACGTCGTGTCGCGTACCTCTACAAGACGAAGCAAAGGCTCGAAGGGCTACCGCCGAAGCGAGTGATCGACAGCGACGCAGCCAGCCCACCCGAGATTGCAGCCTTCGGCGATGCGCTGCGCGAATCATTGGACGACGACCTGAACATGCCGGTCGCGCTCGCGAAGCTCGCCGACTTCCTGAAAGCTGTGAACGAGCTTTGCGACGAGGCGATGAGAAAGAAAGGAAAGGCTCCCCGCAGCGTGGTCGAGCAGGCGAAGGCGGGGTTCCGAGCCCTGGAAGCAGAGCTTGGGCTCGGTGCTGTGGATGCAGACGTGATTCTCGTTCGAATCCGTGACCGCAGAGCCATGGCGTCCGGCCTGGAGGCGGCGAGCATCGAGCGGCGGATCGCGGAGCGTAATGAGGCAAGGAAATCGAAGAACTTCGGCGAAGCCGATCGGATTCGAGACGAGCTCTCAGCCCTGGGCGTCGAGCTCTTGGACGGCCCCGAGGGAACGGGTTGGACCATGGCGGACTGATGGAAGTATCAGGTGGGATTCGCCGCTGCGCCTAAAGGACGGGTTCTTCGCAGGACCGGGCCTGCCGGGATGTGTCACTGGCCCGCTCCATGTGGCACTCTGATAGTTCCTTGGAGCAGGAACCTTTGACGTCGTCTGTCCCAGAGCCAGTGGCAGAGGGCACCTTGAGTGCCACGCCCATAGGGCATGTACTGCTGTCCATTCAGAAGAAGGGGCTGTCCGGCACCCTCGCGATCTGGCCGGACGACGAGCGACCCGGGCAAGACCGCATCCTATTTCGAAGTGGCGTCCCGGCGATCGGCCGCTTCATCGACCCGGCGTCCGACCTCGAGCACGGCATGCTGCACATCTTCAGTCGACGAACGGCTCCGTACGCGTTCTACGAAGCAGACTTGGTCGGCGAGGCCGAGGGCACACAACGAGGCGCGGTCGACGTCTTCTCTCTGATTGCAACTGCCCTGCGCGCTGAGGTTCCAAAGGACGCCGCGGTTCGCGTGATTCGAAAGCTCGGCGACGGCGCGCACCGGATCAAGTCGGGTTCAACGCTCGCGAGGTTTGGGCTTCAGGCGAACGAAATGGCCTTCGTCGAGCTGATGCGCGCGGAACCCGCATCCGCGGGAACACTCATCGAGCAGTTCGGCGACCCGAAGGTCGCGCAGCGGATGCTCTACCTCCTCGCCATCACGGGGTGCCTGGAGCCCTTTGCCCGCGCCTCCCAGCAGAAGCTCAAGGCCGTGAGGTCTCCGTCGCCCCCCGAGCCGCGGTCATCCGCTGCGGCCGGCCCGCGCGCGACGACGAGCGCTCCGCGAGGCACCCCAGATAGGAACCGCTACTCGACTCCAGCAAGTGAGCGAGAGTCCGCTCTGCCAAGCGCCAATTCGGTCTTGCCGGCCTCGCTGAGCAACCTGCCTCCGTCGCGGACGCTTTCTGGCGAGATCGTCGCCCCGCGCGAGCTGCCGTCGGCGCCTCCACCGAGCCTCAGCCCCGAGCTAAAGAAACGCTGGGACGAGATTTCGCGCTTCATCGCAATGATGGACCGGCAGAACTACTTCGAGATGCTCGGCGTGAAGGAATCGTCCAGCGGCAGCGAGATCAGCAAGAAGTACATGACTCTCGCCAAGACCTGGCATCCGGACCGCCTGCCTCCCGAGCTTTCGGCGCTGCGGCCCTGGGTCGAGGAGATCTTCCATCTGTTCACCGTCGCCAACGACACGCTGAGCGATACGAAGAAGCGCGCGGAGTATCAAAAGGCTGTCATGCAAGGTGGCGGGACGCCCGAGGCCGAACGTAAGCTCAACGTCATGGTCGAAGCCGCGATCAACTTCCAGAAGGTCGATGTGCTCGTGAAACGGCGGCGCTACGACGAGGCATTGCAAATCTGCGAAGCGGCGATGTCGGTCGTTCGCAAGGAAGCAGACTACCCCGCAATGAGGGCATGGATCCTACTGCTGAAGGACGGGGTCGACGACGAACAGACCGCGGACGAAATCAACAGCCTTCTGCGCAGCACCTTCTCGATCAATCCGGACCATGTGCACGGCCATTTCGTGCGAGCCCACTTCTTGAAGAGGCAAGGCGAGCACGACAAAGCGCTCAAGCACTTCATGAAAGTCGCCAAGCTCGATCCACAAAACCTCGAGGCTGCACGCGAAGTTCGAATCGGAACCATGCGCCATTCCAGAGGTCGCAGCAGCGCCCCACCCCCTGCAATGGAAGGCAAGCTCCCGAACTTCCTCGGCAAGTTCTTCAAGAAGTAAACCGGGACATATCGGGGCGCGGAAAAAAACCCGTCACGGGGTTCCGCCGAACGGCTCGGCTTGCAAGGGTGGCCGGAGGGGCTTGGGGCCTGAGGCCACGCAAGCCTCGCCTCGGAACTCGCGCCAATCTGGGGTGGTTGCTGTCTTGCAGATTGTCACTCGTTACGTCGACTCCGCCCCATATCGCGCTTTTTTCCGCGCCCCT
>SHLP01000106.1 GCA_004283055.1 Deltaproteobacteria bacterium | reverse complement strand
GCCGGGGCTGGGTTTCCGGACCTTGGTCGCGGTCCCGGGCGCCTCGGCGGTTTCGGTAGCGGTTTCATTTGCGGTTTGAGTTGCCGTTTCGGGCGCCGTTTCGCTGGGGCTCTCGACCGCTTTCTCGGTCGCGGGCTCTGTGGCGGCCTCCGTGGCGGCCTCTGTGGGGGGTTCGGGCGCCGTTTGGGCGTCGTCAGGGGGTGGGCCTGCGTCGACGCCGGCGTCCGCCGCTGCGGGGGCCTCGGCTGCGTCGAGCTCGGCGAGCAGCTTGGTTGCGGTCGGATGTTCTGGGTACTCGGCGAGAATCGTTTTTAAGGCCCCCCTCGCCGCCACGTCCTCGCCCGCGGCGCGCTCCGCACGCGCGAGCAGTAGGAGGTAGGCGATCCCCTCGGGCGCGAGCTCGGCGGCTTGCCTAGCGCTTCGGAGGGCAGCCTGCATGTCACCACCGGCCTCCCCGGCGCTCAGACGCGCATCGACCCGGAAGAACTCCGGAGTTCGGCTAAACGACATCGACCGGACCTCTTCCAGCGCGCGCCGCGCTTGGGGGAGGTCCCCGGCGAGACGGAACGCGTCAGCCTCGGCGAGTCGCGCGCCCAGGTCGCGTGGTTCGAGCTCCGACGCGCTCTGCGCGGTGGCCCGTGCGGCCGCGGTGAGTGAAGCGACGCTGTCCGGCGTGGCGTTGTCGTCGAGCTGGGCCTGCGCCGCAAGCGCGTAGGCGTGGGACAGCTTCGAGAGGATTTCCGCGTCGCGATCCCCGCCCGATTCGATCGCGCGGCCGTAGGCCTCAATCGCGCTTGCATACGCTTCGGGATGACCTTCAAACATGCTGGCGTCGCCGTCTGCGACGTTCGCAGCAACGAGACTGGGGTCACCCCCAATTCCGAGCAGCTGGGCCACACGCGGCCACTGCGCGAGGATCAGAGCTAGGCCGCCGACGAGGACGATGAGCATGAGCCAGCGCAGCGGCGAGCCCCCTCGTCCAGGCAGGCTCGGAATGTCGTCATCCTCATCGTAATAGGCGGGCGGCGGCGTACTCGGGCGCCCGATAGAAACCGGCTTCTCCTCGAACTCGGCCTCTTGAATGTCGGGACCAGACGCAGATGCGCGATCGACTACCGCAGCCTGTGCGGTGTCCGCGGCCTCGGCGATGGACGGGTCGACCCAAGCGCCAACCGAATCGGAGCGCATCGCCGCGGAGCCCGGGTCCGGCGCAGGAGGGGCATCGTGCTCGATCGGGTCTTCCGTACGGCCCTCGGCTGCGGCGGGGGAGGCCTGGGCCGGGGCTTCGATGCGGGGCGAAGAACCGAGTCCCGCGGGAGCTGGCTCAGCGGGCATCACGCCGAGCAGGGTCGGCTGCCTCGGGCGTCTCCCAGGGGGTAAGCTCGACTCCTTCGAGGTTTGTACGGTCGGTTCCGAGGGGGTCGAGCCCGGCCCGACGTGGGACGAGGGCACCTGAACCCCGGCGGCCTGAAAAAAGGTCTCGAGCTCGGGGATCGAGCCCAGCGGTTTCCAATCCTCATCCCCTCGGGCGATTTCATTTTGAGGCGTGAGCTCGCCCGAGCTGATGCGGCGCTGAAGCTCCCGCAGCGAGTCGATCATGTCGATCGAATCGTCCTCTAGCTTCAGACGCCAGACGCTGGTGGTCCGGTCTGAGTCTGCCGACGACATCGGGTACACCTTGAAGATGTAGCCGCAATTGGTGCATTTCACGCTCGTTCCGCGTCCTGAAAGCAGTGTTTCGTCGAACTCGTATTCGGTGGCGCAGCGTTCGCAGGTAACGTCCATCAGTCGAAAAGCCCCCCAGGCTCGTGCAGGTGCGGGATTGGTCGCAACACCCATTCATTGCTAAGAAAAGGCCGATCATGCGTCCAGAACTGGCTGCGCTCATCGACCATACGCTTCTGCGACCGGAGGCGACCCAGTCGGACTTCGTCCGCCTGTGCCACGAGGCTGTTCAGCACAGCTTCGCAACCGTCTGCGTCAATTCGGCCCACGTCGCGCTTTGTACCTCACTGCTGGCGGACCGCCAGGTCCCCATTGCCGCGACCGTGGGTTTCCCCCTCGGAGCCAGCAGTACCGCCGCAAAGACCGCTGAGGCGGCCCAGGCTGTGGCCGATGGGGCGGGCGAAATCGACGTGGTCTGCCCGATCTACGCCCTCAAGGAAGGTCGAGAGGGTTCGTTTATCGACGAGATCCGGAGCGTGGTCGCCGCCGGGAGGGGCGCAGCGGTCAAGGTGATCCTCGAGACCGCTCTGCTCAGCGACGACGAAAAGCGACTTGGGGCCGAGTGGACCCGCCGAGCGGGCGCCGCCTTCGTGAAGACCTCGACCGGGTTTGGAGCGCGAGGGGCGACCGAGGCCGACGTGAAGCTGCTCCGCCAAGTCGTTGGCCCCGAGTTTGGCGTGAAGGCCTCCGGCGGAATTCGAGACGCAGAGACCGCCGACAAGATGATCGCGGCGGGGGCCAACCGGCTCGGAACGAGCGCGGGCATAGCGATCGTGACAAACTCGAAGGACGCAGACAGGGGATATTGAAATGGCAGTTCAGTCGGTTACAGACGCAACTTTTGAAGCCGAGGTTCTTCGCTCGGAGATACCGGTCCTGGTGGACCTCTATGCGGACTGGTGTCAGCCGTGTAAGCAGCTCGCGCCGATTGTCGCGCAGGTGGCTGACGAGCTCGCCGGTAAGATCAAGGTCGTCAATGTCGACGTCGACAGCAACCCGATGATTGCGCAGACGTTCCGCGCGCAGTCCATCCCGATGCTGCTCGTCATTGCGCAGGGCAGGGTGGCACAGCAGCATGTTGGAGTGCTCGACAAACCGGGCTTGCTCCGCCTCCTCGAGCCGGTGATGCCTCGATCGGCGGCCGAGGTTCGTGCTGAAGAGCTGGCGGCCTGGATCGCGCAAGGCAAGGCTGTGCCGGTGGACATTCGCGATGGAGCCTCGTACGGGCGCTACCGAATCCCCTCCGCCATCCACATTCCGGCGAGCGAGCTGGCAGGCCGCGTCGAAGAGCTGCAGCCCTTCGACGGACGCGTACGGGTGCTGTACGGACGGAGCGACGAGGCGAAGGAATGGGGCGAGAAGCTCCAGGCCGACGGCGTCCAGGTCGGCTTCCTCTCCGGTGGCTTTCTGCATTGGGAAGCGGATGGTCTCGAGGTCGAGCGCGGGTGAAGCGATCGCTTCCCTTGGTCGACGAGCTTCGGGATCCGCCGGTTGGGACGCCTCGTCTGGTACGCGTCGAAAACCGGCTGCTGTCGATTCTCGATGACGCAGACGGATCGGCGAGCCTACGCTTCGCGAAAATGCTCATCGACGCCGGAGCAGCGCTGGTCGAGGCGAGCGCTGACGCTAGCCCCGATCTTCGTATCGTGATTCGCGGCGCTCCGGCTTCGGCCCAGGGGCGGGCGCGCGCGGAGGTGTTCGAGGAATCTGCAGACCTGATCCTCGGCAGCGCTCGCCCTGCGTTTGCAACGCTTCTAGGATCGGCTTTCGCCCATTGGGTGAACGACTAGTCTGCCGCCGGAGCACGGCGTCACGCTCGTGCCGATCAACGAGCCCGGCTAGGGCTTGCAGTTCGGCAGACGGCCGTCGACGAGCTCCACGTTCATGCGAATCTGCTTTTTGGCCTTCGGGCTCATGTAAACCTTGCAGTCGGCGCCCACGATGACCGCTTCGGCGGGGTAGGCGATTCTGCGGAGCATCTGGAGCGCCCTCTGCGGCCCGAGCAGGAAGGCGGCCGTGCTCAGGGCGTCGGCATAGATGCCCTCCGACGTCATGATCGTCACGGACAGGGACTTGTCCCCTGGGAGGCCCGTTTTGGTGTCGATGATGTGGTGCCAGCGCCTGCCAGCTCCATCAAAGGCTGCGTTTTCGTAGTCTCCGGACGTGGAAAAAGAGGCCCCAGTCGACTCTAGGGCTGCAAAATAGCTCCCCGTGTCGCGAGGGTGCTGGATGCCAACGCGCCAGGGTCGGCCGTCGCGCTTGCCATGCACCTGCACCTGGCCGCCTCCGAAAATCATGTAGTTGTCGATGCCCGCACCTCGGAGGATCGCACCGGCGTGATCGAGCGCATAGCCCTTGGCGATTCCGCCAGTCCCGATGGCCATTCCGCGCTTCTTCAAATACACGGTCTTATACTTCTTGCTGACGCGGATGTTCTCGTAGTTGATCAAGGAGAGACGCGGCTTGATCTCCTCCGAACTGGGGATCTTGATCGAATCCGGGCGAAAATCGTACAGACCCCAGAGCGCTGCCCAGGAAAGATCAAATGCGCCACGCGACCAGGCCGACACGTCCATGCCGGCATCGACGACGCGCAGGGCGTCCGGGCTGACCTTGACCGGCTTCTTTCCGGCAAGCCGGTTCACCTGCGAGATGTCGCTATCGTCTCGCCACTCGGACAGGACGGTTTCCAGCCGTTCGATTTCCTCGAACGCTTCGCGCATCACGTTCTCGGCGTTGGGTGGAGGCGAGTCGACCTGAATCTGAAAAACCGTGCTCATGAGCGGGCGTGTCCTCGAAAGGACATCGGGTGCATCCTCGGACGCTACCCCCGGCAAGAACGAGGCGGTGGTCGGTCCTTTGCCTTCGCAACCAAATCCAATCGCGAGCAACGCGATCGTGGCGCAAGCGCGGGCTGGGCTCTTCGACACTGCGGCACTCTCATCGCGAACCGCGTCCAGGTCAACCCGGCTTGCGCTTTGACGCACGGTTGGTAGTCCTGTGCTCATGCGGGCCATCTTTGGGGTGCAGTCGGGTCGCCTTCTGTTGGTGCTGGCTTGCTTTTCAGTGTCGCCGGCACGACACGCGGCTGCGTTCGGTGATCCTACCGATGTAGAGCTCGTATCGCTCGAACTGGGCAAAGGCCCGTCGGGCGGCCAAAGCGTCACCGAGCGCCTCGCCTGGGAGGTGCGCAAGCGGTCCAGCGTCGAGCCAATCCTCGAGCCCGGACGCGCGAGATTGGACAAACCTTCTCTCTATCGCAGCCCGTTCCTGTACTGGCGCGGAAACGCGGAGTTCCCACCGCTGACCAAAGAGGCGCTCGAAGGTCTTCGCAAGTACGTCCATCGAGGCGGCTTCATCTTGATCGACGATGCGACGGCCGGAGGCGAGGCGTTCGATCGCGCCCTGCGTCGCGAGTTGCTGCGAGCGTTTCCGGCGCAGCCGTTGAAACCGATTCCCGAAGAGCACACGATTTATCGGTCGTTTTATCTTCTGACGCGGCCAGTCGGTCGCGTTCAGGGGCCTGCGTTTCTCGAGGGTATGACCTACGGGGACCGCATCGCCATCGTGTACTCGCGTCATGACCTCGGCGGTGCGCTTCAGCGAGACAAGCTAGGCGCATGGAGTCAGGCGGTCGTTCCGGGCGGTGAGCGACAGCGCGAGCTGGCGATCCGGCTCGGCGTGAATCTGGTGATGTACGCGCTCTGCACCGACTACAAAGACGACCAGGTGCACGCGCCGTTCATCATGCGTCGCCGTGGTTCGGGACGCTGAGGTTTTCGGGTGACGGACTGGCAGTGGCAGCTCGGGGTCTGGGGAGGGAGCACGACGGCCCTAGTGCTCGGGCTGGCGCTGTTTGCGCTTTGGCTCGTGGAGATTCGCTCGATCCGCGGAGAGAGCGACAGGCGGAGGGAATTCATTCTGGGCGCGCTCGGTGGCCTCGGCATCTTGGCCGTGTACCTGCTCGCCCTTCAAATCACTTTGGTGCGAGAGACCTTCGAAGACGTCGCCGGCGGCACGGCGGTTCTCCTCGACAACTCTCGAAGCATGACGCTCCCGGGGAAGGACGGCTCCAGGCGTGCCTCCGTCGACGCCCTCCTCGCGGACTGGCACAAAGACGATCGCGTCAGTCCGGTGGTCTACCTTTTCGGGTCCGACGTGCGTGCAGCGGTGTGGGACGGCCTCGGCGAGGGCTATGCGCCTTCCGACGACGAGACGCGCATTCGCAAAGCGCTCAACTACGTGCTCGCAAAGGGCGTCGACCGAGAGATCGGTTCGGTCGTTCTCATCACCGATGGTGCGGACCCGAGCTTCCGGGCCGAGACGGTCGCGCTTGGTCCGAGCCCGGCGGTAATTCACAGCGTCCTGGTCGGTGGCGACGATCCGCTCGATGACCAGGCCATCGTCTCCGTGCACGCCGATCTCACCGCGTACGTCGGCGTACCGGCAGTCATCCGAGTGGAGGTGCGTGCCGTCGGCGAGCTCCGTAGCTCCCCGCTTCGCGTGCAGCTCTGGCACGAGAGCCGTCTCGAGCAGGAAATGGTCGCAGAGCTCGACCAAGACGGCCGCGGTACCTTGACCTTCGAGCTGACTCCCCAGCGAACCGGGCGAGCTCTCTATCGCCTCTTGATTCCAGCGGCGTCGAACGACGAAGTGCCGGAGAACAACGATCGCGCGGCGCTTCTGCGGGTGGGCAGAGAGAGGCTTCGCGCCCTGCTGGTTGCCGGGCGACCGAGTTGGGACGTTCGATTTCTGAGGGATTTCCTCAAGCGCGACGGCTCGGTCGATTTGGTTTCGTTCTTCATCTTGCGCGCCGCCGCAGACCTGACCGCGGCGCCAACCGATGAGCTCGCCCTGATTCCTTTTCCGACCGACGAGCTTTTTCGAGAGCACCTAGGCAGCTTCGACGTCGTCATCTTTCAGAACTTCGACTACGCGCCTTACGAAATGCAGACCTACCTGCCGCGCATCAAGGAGTACGTTCAGCGCGGCGGCTCTTTCCTGATGATCGGAGGAGACCGCTCTTTCGCCGAGGGGCGCTACGCGGGCACGGCGATCGAACAGATACTCCCGGTCAAGATCGGCGCACCCGGTGTGCTCCAGGGCAGCTACCGCGCCAAGGTCAGCAAGGGGCTTGCACGACACCCCATCGTTGCTCTGGGCCCCGACCCGTCGCTGACGCGGCAAACCTGGAGAGCGCTCCCCGCCCTGTACGGCGCGAACATGGTGGCTGGCGTCAAAGACGACGCACGGGTCTTGCTTCAGCATCCGCGTGCTCGACTGCAGGGGGGCGCCAGGCTTCCAATTCTCGTGGTGGGCGAAGCAGGCAGGGGTCGCGTTGCGGCGATGGCCGCGGATGCGTCTTGGCGATGGCGCTTTGCGGCGGACGAAAGCACGGTGGGCTCGGACGAGTACGAGCTTTTCTGGGATCGGATGATTCGCTGGCTCACCCACGATCCACTCCTCGAGCCGGCGCGGATCTCGACCGACCGAGAACGCTACGGGCTTGGCGGCGAGCTCATCGTCTCCGGAAAGCTTCGCGATGAGAGCTACCGGCCGATGAACGAGACGCGCGTCGAGCTGCAGTTTCAACCCGCAGCCCGAGACGGTGCCGCTGCGGTCGTCGAGACCGATCAGGACGGACTGCTGCAAGCCACGCTGCGCGCCCCGTCCGAGCCCGGTGCGTACGAGATCGTCGCCTCGGTGGACAACGAAGACATTGCGCGAGAGGTGTTCATCGTCGAACAAAGCGGTGATGAGCTCGCGGAGCTCCAGGTCACTCCCGGGGAGCTCGAATCGCTGGTCGAGCAGACCGGCGGGCGCCTGTTCCTCGGCGTCGACGACGTTCCACCCTTGTCTGAGTTGGCGGCGACTACCCGCCGTGCCGCCGGGCTGACGTCGAAGCAGCCCCTCTCCAATCCCTGGTACATCGCCATCACGGTGCTCCTGCTCGGAGCGACCTGGGTGGTCCGAAGGCGCTGGGGGCGACGCTAGGCATGCAACCGACGAAGTTACGCGGCGCGCGCACGAACAACCTGCGCGCGATCGATCTCGATATCGAGCCGGGAACCTACCTCGCCATCGTCGGGCCGTCAGGGGCAGGCAAATCGTCGCTAGCGTTCAAGACGCTCTACGCCGAGGGCCAGCGCCGCTATGTGGAGAGCTTCAGCGCGTACGCGAGGCAATTTCTGGAACGACTCGCACGGCCGCCGGTCGATGAGCTCGATCCAGTTCCGGTTGGCATCGCAGTCGATCGCCAGGCGCCGGTGCGGACCAGCCGTTCGACCGTGGGCACGATGACCGAGATCGCGGACTACGCGAAGCATCTCTGGGCCCATGCGGCTGAGCTTCACTGCTCGGGCTGCGGCGCGCTCGTGCACCGAGACGCTCCGACGCGCGCGGCCGAAAGCGTGGTGACCGAGCTCGCAGGTGAGAAGATCTTGGTGACGTATCCGGTTGCCGTCGCCGACGCAGAGCACTTCCTCGGGGTCCGCGAGGGCTTGCTGCGCGATGGGTACCGACGCGTCAGGGTCGGCGGAGAGGTCCGCGACCTGGACGACGTTCGGCCGAGCGAGGTGACCAACGGCAGGAGCACGCACCTGGACGTCGTCGCCGACCGAACCGTTGCACGGTCACGCGATCAGGCCCGCCTGGTCGAAGCGCTCGAGGACGCGATGCGCCGAGGGGCTGGCCGGGCCACCGTCTGGACCGCCGAGGGCAAGGACCTCGGCTTTTCGGAGGGCCTGCACTGCCCCCGCTGCGACCGGTCGTTTCGGCGCGCAACACCGGGTCTCTTCAGCTTCAACAGCCCGATTGGCGCCTGCGAAACCTGCCGCGGGTTCGGCCGAACGATCGAGATCGACCTCGACCGCGTGATCCCCGATTACGATTTGTCGCCCGACGACGGCGCCATTCGCGCCTGGCAGGGCAAGGCGGCCACCTGGGAGCGCCGAGAGCTCAAGAAAAGCGCGAAGAAGGCCGGTATCCCGCTGGGCAAGCCGCTGCGGAATTGGACCCCGGCACAGCTCGATTGGCTCATCGAAGGCGACGAGCTCGGCTACCCCAAGGGCTGGTGGGGGATTCGAAGCTGGTTCAAGTGGATGGAATCCCGTGCATACAAGATGCACGTCCGCGTCTTCCTTTCGCGCTACCGCAAGTACGAAACCTGCGAGGATTGCAACGGAACTCGCCTCAGGCCCGAAGCGCTCGCGTGGCAGATCGACGGATTGAACCTCCCGACGCTCTACGGGCTACCGGCGTCGAATGCGCTCTCCTTTCTCGAAAAGCAGGAGTCTCGCTTTGCGGACGACGCGGGTGCCGGCCTACTTTGGCGCGAAGCCATCGGGCGCCTGCGCGCGCTGCACGATGTCGGCCTCGGCTACCTCTCCTTGGATCGCACGTCTCGAACGCTCTCCGGCGGTGAGACTCAGCGCGTGGCGCTGACTAGTGCGCTCGGCGCAACTCTCAATGGCGCCATGTTCGTGCTCGACGAGCCTACAGTGGGCTTGCACCCGCGAGACGTGGAGCGGTTGCTTGGCGTGGTGCGTGCGCTGTCGAAGGACGAAAACGTCGCGGTCGTCGTGGAGCACGATCGAGAGATGATCCTCGGCGCCGACCGAGTGATCGAGCTCGGTCCCGGAGCCGGCGAGAACGGTGGGCAGATCGTTTTCGATGGGACGCCGGCCCAGCTGCAAAGGGGCAAGACCGCGACGGGCGTGGCGCTGCAGTCGAACGGTCGGGTCAAGCGACGCCGTCGCACAGCCCAGGGCTGGCTCGAGCTCGTGGGCGCGTCCGGGCACAATCTTCGTTCGGTCGACGCAGCCTTCCCGCGAGGCGTCATGACCTGCGTCACCGGCGTGAGCGGTTCGGGCAAGAGCAGCCTGGTTTTGGAGACCCTCCTCCCGGCCGTTCAGCGCAAGCTGGGCCTCAAGTCCGACGGAGCGCCGCTCGATCACCAAAGCCTCAGCGGATTTGCCGCACTGCACGGGGCCATCGGGGTCGACCAAGCTCCATTAGGCCGAACTTCGAGGGGCAACGCAGCGACATACTTGAAAATTTGGAATGTGTTCCGAACGCGATTTGCGCAGCAGCCGCTGTCGAAGCAGCGCGGGTACAAGCCGGGGTACTTCTCGTTCAACGTGCCCGGCGGCCGATGTGAGGCCTGCCGCGGCGATGGCGCCGAGACCGTCGAGATGCAGTTCCTGGCCGACGTGGTGTTCAGCTGTCCGGAGTGCCAGGGACGCCGTTTCGTGGGTCCGGTCCTCGATGTACGGTACCTCGGCCTCCACATCGCCGGGGTGCTCGAGCTGACCGCCCGCCAGGCGGCCGAGCGCTTCGCGGAGGACGCGCCGATCAGCCGAGCGCTTCGGCCGATGCTCGACGTGGGCCTGGGCTACCTGCGGCTCGGACAGCCGCTCAACACCTTGTCTGGGGGCGAAGCACAGCGGCTCAAGCTCGCCGAAGCGCTCCTCCGGGCGTCACCGGGCTCGCTCCTGGTCTTCGACGAGCCGACCGCCGGCCTCCACGCCAACGACGTCCAACCCCTGATGCAAGTCCTCGACGGCCTCGTCGAGCGCGGCGATACGGTGATTGTCGTCGAGCACGACATGCAGGTTGCCGCGCACGCAGACCACGTCATCGACCTCGGGCCGGGCGCCGGAAACGAAGGTGGCAAGCTGGTCGCGAAGGGGACGCCCGAGCAGGTCGCAAAGAAAAAGAGGTCGCAGACGGCGCCGTACCTCGCGCGAGCCCTCGGGACTCGGAAAAAAAGCGCACCGGACGCCACGCACACGAAGGCGGACGCCCAGGGCGCAGCGCTGCTCGAAATCCGAATCACCGGGGCGCGAGAGCACAACTTGAAGAACGTCACGGTTCACATTCCTCGTGACGAGCTGGTCGTCCTCACCGGTCCGAGCGGCAGCGGAAAAAGCACCTTGGCGTTCGACGTGCTGTTCGCCGAAGGGCAGCGCCGCTATCTCGAAACCCTCTCTCCGTACGCGCGTCAGTACATGCCTCAGCTTCCGAGGCCCGCAGTCGACCAGGTGATCGGCGTGCCGCCCAGCGTCTCCCTCGAACAGCGAATGACGCGCGCCGGCGCCAACTCGACGGTCGCCACGGTGACCGAGGTTTCCCATTACCTCCGTTTGATTTGGGCCCGTATTGGCATTCTGCATTGCGTTGACTGCGACGTGCCCATCACGGCGAGGCCGGCGGTACAGCTAGCCGGGGACCTGAAGCGTCGTTTCGGCCGGAAGAAGATCAGTCTCCTCGCGCCTGTCGTACGCGGCCGAAAAGGGATCCATCGCGAGCTCTTTCGAAAGGCCATGAAGGACGGTTTCACCGAAGCGCGGATCGACGGCGCGATCGTGAAGCTCGAAGCGGGCATGAAGCTCGACCGCTACACCGAACACGACGTCGAGCTGGTCGTCGGACGCGTGCAGGCCGACAACGCTGCGCTGCTCGAGCTTCTCGAAAAGGCTTTGAAGCTCGGCGACGGCGCCGCATGGGCCATCTCCGGCAAGAATCAGATGCAGCTTTCGAGCAAGCGCGCCTGTCCGAGCTGCGGTGTTGGCTACCCCGAGCTCGATCCCCGGTTCTTCTCCTTCAACACCCGGCAAGGACAGTGCCCAGCCTGCGAGGGGCGGGGTGAGATCATCAAGAAGAGCGGGCGCGGACGTCGCCGGAAGCGTGCGGTCGAGCGGAGACTATGCGATCAGTGCGACCAGACCCGCCTTTCACCATTGGCCCGCGGCGTCACCGTCGACGAGATGTCGATCACGGAGCTGTTTGATCAAAGCGTCTCCGAAGCAATCGAAACCCTAAGCCAGGTCGAGCTCCAGACTCGCGACGCGACGATTGCAAAAGCCCCGCTTCACGAGGCGCTGCGCCGTCTTTCGTTTCTCGAAGAGGTAGGGCTCGGCTATCTGGGTCTAGGCCGGGCGGCCAATACGCTGAGCGGAGGCGAGATGCAGCGGGTGCGCCTGGCCGCGCAGCTCGGAAGCGGCCTGACCGGCGTGCTCTACGTCCTCGACGAGCCGACCATCGGCCTCCATCCGCGCGACACGGGACAGCTGCTCGGTGCGCTTCGCGGATTGGTCGAACGCGGCAACTCGGTCCTGGTCGTCGAGCACGACGCAGACACCATCCGCGCCGCCGATCACGTCATCGACGTCGGACCGGGTGGCGGCAAACACGGCGGCCGCATCGTCGCACAGGGCAAGCTTCGAAAGATGAAGGGCTCGGTCACGGCCGCAGCGCTCGAACGGCCGCCGAAGGTTCCTGCCCGACGGCGCCCGATGCGAGACGTATCCTGGCTGGAGCTCAGCGGCGTAAACCACCACAATTTGAACGGCGTCGGCGTTCGATTTCCCCTTGCGCGTTTCATCGCGATCACCGGGGTCAGCGGCTCGGGAAAGAGCTCGCTGGTGCGCGAAGTCCTGCTCCGCGCCACCCGTGACGCCGTGGGGATGGTCAACGACCTGCCCGCGGGCGAGTTTGCCGAGATCGCCGGCTTCGAATCGCTGAAGCGCGCGATCGAAATCGACCAGAGCCCCATCGGTCGCACTCCGCGCTCGGTGCCTGCGACCTATATCGGAATCTGGAACACCGTGCGCCAGCTCTTGGCCGGCACCGCAGAGGCCCGCGCCCGCGGTTACACCGCAAGCCGATTCTCGTTCAACGTCGAAGAGGGCCGCTGTTCAGAGTGCAAAGGGCAGGGCTCGATTCACGTCGAAATGGCCTTCCTGCCCGACGTCGATGTGCCGTGCGAATCGTGCAACGGGATGCGCTTCACACCCGAGACTCTCTCGGTTCGCTGGCAGGGCCTCAACGCAGGCGAGCTTCTCGAGCTCGAGGTCTCCGAAGCGGTCGAGGTGTTTTCCCCCGTCAGACAGGTTCGCGAGCCGCTCCAGCTCCTCGACGATCTCGGCCTTGGCTATCTGCATCTCGGCCAGGCCTCGAATACGCTGAGCGGCGGTGAAGCGCAGCGCATCAAGCTCGTCTCGGAGCTCGCCGCTGGTTTGAACACCGGGCCGACCCTCTACGTCATGGACGAGCCCACGACCGGACTTCACCGCGACGACGTCGACCGCCTCCTGGCGGTGCTCGACCGTCTCGTCGAGCGAGGCGACACGGTCGCGGTGATCGAGCACCACCCGGACGTGATGCTCGCGGCGGACTGGATCATCGATCTTGGGCCCGAGGGCGGAGTGCACGGTGGGCGCGTCGTGGCGCAGGGAACGCCGGAGACGGTAGCCAAGCGGAAGCGAAGTCACACGGGGGAAGTGCTACGCAGGGAAATGGGTCGCGGATAACGGGGCGCGGAAAAAAGCGCGACAGGGGGCTGCGCCGAACGGCTCGGCTTGCAAGGGTGGTCGGTTGCACTTGGGAGCTTGGACCACGCAAGCCTCGCCTCGGAACTCGCGCCAATCGGGGGTGGTTGCTGTCTTGCCGATTGTCACTCGTTACGTCGACTCCGCCCCCAATCGCGCTTTTTTCCGCGCCCCT
>SHLP01000105.1 GCA_004283055.1 Deltaproteobacteria bacterium | reverse complement strand
ACCTCCCACGCGGCACAACCACCATCACCATCCAGCTCCGACCGATCCCTCCGTAGGGGACACGCGGCAGTCTCAAGGGGCTGATGCAACGAGTTGAGCAAATTTCTGGGCCGGTGTCATCCATCCGAGAGTCTGACGAGGACGAGTGTTGAGCTCGTGGGCGATTCGGTTGAGCTGGTAGTTGCTGACTGAGGACAGGTCGGTGCCGTGGGGCAGATACTGGCGCAGTAGGCCGTTGGTATTCTCGTTGGTGCCGCGTTGCCACGGGCTACGAGGGTCGCAGAAGTACACCGGCACACCGGTGGCCACTGTGAAACGGGCGTGCTCAGCCATCTCGGTTCCCTGATCCCAGGTCAAGGACCGCTTCAGCGCTTGCGGTAGATGGGTGATCTTGCGCGTGATGGCCTTGCGCACGGTATGTGCGGCGCGATCGTGCGGCAGCCGGACCAGCATGACGAAGCGTGTGCTGCGTTCGACGAGGGTCCCCACTTGGCTCTTGCTGTCTTTTCCGATGATGAGGTCGCCTTCCCAGTGGCCAGGGACGGCGCGGTCTTCGATTTCAGCAGGCCGTTCGCTAATCAACACCATCTCGGGGATTCGGACAGGCGTTTTGCGCTCGCGATCTGTGGGTCGTCGCTGCGCTCGGCCCGTGCGCAAGGCTTTGCGTAACTCGGCCCGAAGCCCTCCTCGACCTTGCAGATACAGACATTGATAGATGGTTTCGTGAGACACGCGCTTGTGCGGCTCAGCGTAGCGCTCACGCAGGTAGGCCGCGATCTGCTGGGGGGACCATCTGCGTTTGAGCTTGTACGCGACCAAGCGGGCGAGCTTGTGATGGGTCACCAACTTGCGAATCTTGGGCCGTCGCGCACGACGTCGGGCGGCCCGATGCGCACTCACGGCCCGATAGCGATGCGCACCACCGTTTCGACCCACCTCCCGACTCACTGTGCTGGTCGGCCTTCCCAAATGTTTGCCGATCTCAACGAAGCTGTGGCCTCCTGCCAAGCCTCTCGAGATCCGCTCTCGCTCTTCCAAACACAAACGTGCTCCAGGCATGTCCTGCGCCTTCCGCTAAGGGTCCGACTTCTATACAAAACCCAATGGGCGTTGCATTGACCCCCTGAGAACGACCGCTCCCCCTCCGCGAGCGACCTGATTTCAAGCACTTGAAGAGCACACCGCGAAAACCCGCGTTAACGGTTCGGCCAATGCTCCCTCAGCCATGCGGCAATCATGTCGGGCATTTCGCGAAGCTCGAGGTCGCGATTCAGGAACACCAAGCTGATCTCGCCTTTGACCGACCGGGTCTTCCCTCGAACGATGCTCTGATCGAGAACCAAGCGATGTTGCGTGTATTCGACCACCGAGGTCACCACCTCGAGGGTGTCTCCGAGTCGAGCCGGCGAGAGAAACGTCAGATCGGCGCGGTACACGGCGACGATGATGCCCTGCTCGTTGAGGGTCCACGGCGCCAGACCTGCAGCGGCAAAGAACTCGCTGCGCCCGCGCTCGAGGTACTTGAGGTAGTTCGCGTAGTAGACCACCGACAGACTGTCGGTATCTTCGTAGTAGACTTTGACCGGGAACCGTCCTGGAGTGCCTGGCATCAAAAACCTCGCTCACGCGCTGGAACTGAATGACGAACCTGCTCTGGCGCGTTTTCCGATCCAAATCAAGAGCTTAGGCCGGGCTCAGCTGACGGTAGGCGGCGTCGAGTGAGGGCGTCGGAATCCCCGCCCGCTCGATGAGCTGACGAAACTCGTCGGCCAGAAGCACCCACTCCGCGCGTCCCTGCTCTGCGTGGCCGAACTTGATTGCGGCCGTCTCGGCGCTGACCATTTTGCGCATCAAGAAGAGCAGCGCTGACTCAGGCAACCAGTCGAGTACGCGGTGATTGCGCGGCGTGATGGGGACCCCATTTGCACGCAGCACCCGAAAGCCCTCGCGAATGGCGCGCAACATGAGTCGCAGCGCCTCATCATCGTCCGCCAATTGCTCCGGAGTGCCTCCCGCCTGAAACAGCGTGCACACGGTCGGGAGAATCTTGGCCACGTGGGTCTTCAGCCACGCATCGATATTGGTCGACACCGACACGGGGAACCCCGAAGCCTCGAGTGCAGAGGCGAGGCCGAGGATGCGCGCAGATCGGCTGCCGTCGAGCTCGCCGAGGGTCGTCGGCTGTTCGCGCGCCGACGTGATGACGTAGCGAATGGCGCCTTCATGCGGCACGCCAGCGGCCCCGGGAAATCCAAGAAGCACGCGACCCTGACCGATCGCATCGGTCATTGCGCCAGGTCCGGCCGCGTTGTTTCCGAAGAACATGACGCTTGGCGTGCGCTGGTTCGCGGCCAGCACGGGCAGGACCTCCGCAATCCGCTGTTTCGGCAGGATCACCAGCACGACGTCATACTCATCCGCCGAATCGAGATGGTCCACCACTTGCACGGGTGTCCGGGTTCGTTCACCGGAGACGGCGTGCTCGAGCTCGATGCCGCGTTGACGGATCTCTTCCAACCGAGCTCCCCTCGCCAAGACGGTCACCTCTTGCGAGCTTTGGGCAAGCTTCGCGGCGTAGAGACTGCCGATGTTGCCTGCTCCAATGATCAGAAATCGCATGCGTCGACGCTACCACAAGTCCGGTCTTGCTCGCCCTCGCAGAGGATTCGGCAGAGGACGATCACGGGCCGGCCGCAGCTCAACCCGCGTCCGGTTGCTGTCCAGCCCAGTGCGTCAATCCGCTATATCGGCGGGCACTCGGCGTTGATCGTGTCGATTTCGGCGTCGAGACAGGCATCGGCTTCCGTGCTGGCGATGTCGCCTTCGCCAAGCACGAACTGCTCGCATGTGAGACCGCCCAAACAAGAGAAGTAGCTGGCGTAGGCGCTGAGGCAGGCGGGCGAGTACCGTCCTGATTCGTAGTACTGCCGGTAGTACTCAACACACTCATCGACTGAGTTGTTCAGTTCGTAGCACTCGATCACCTTCACACAGAATGCCTGCAACCCCTGCGTCAGTGCCTCGAGGTTTACTTCGGGCGCAGCACCGGTCCCGCCACCGCAGCCAAAGCCAGCAAGCGGAAGCGCGGCGACGGCCAATCGCGGAATGCTCTTCTTGGGAGACCACATTGTTATCAGGGGCGTAGCAGACGGGTGATCACATAGCGAGCCTCTCGTAGAGGTTGGCGACAAACCCTCTCAAACGTGCTTGGTCGTCAGAACACGAGCCGCGAACGTGCAAGGTCCCACTGTACCCTGCGTCGTCTCTCGTACTGAGCCGCTTCGCGCAGCGCGCGCAGCTTTCTCTTCCGGACGCCTAGCAGGATGCCAGTGGCAATCATCCCTGCGGCCCCAACCGCCGCCACACCGGCGCCGCCGTAGAGCAGGCGCTGGCAGCCTGCCGAGGTTTGGGCCACGAAACCGCATTTCGAACCCCACGTCCCAGCGATCATCATCACACCACCAGCAACGACCGGAACGACGGCGACGCCGAGCCCTCGCTTCGCCCGCTGCGCGCGTCTTTCCATTTCCCTCAGCGTGTAACCGTCTGCCGTCCGTGCCGGGCTTGGAACGACGTCAACGCCAGCGTCGTCCAGCTCGAGCTGTAGCGCAGGTGCTTCTTGCGCCGTCTCGGACTGGGGCTCTCGTACATCCGGCATCGAGCCCTCATCTTGCGCACCCGCGCTCAGGGGCAAGGACCACATCACGGCGAGCACGCACACAGCCAAGCACCTCATCACAACCTCCTGCTGTCTGGATGTGACTGCATGGAGCATGCCAATCCGGATTTCGCGCCGTTCAAAGGCATTGAGCCACCAAGATGTGCGGGCTCTGCGTCTTGGCGTTGCTGGGTATTCACAACCGACGACGGTTTTGCGTCACTAAGAGTCGGAAGGGGCGCTTATTGCTGGTATCAACCGCAGGCGGCCTGCCCTGATCACCAGGATCGCCAAGAGGAGAAAAGGATGGACAAGTTTCGCGCTTTCCGGATCGATCGCGGGGCCGGCGGAGTCACCGCAGGCTTCACCGACCTCACGCTCAACGACCTCTCCGAGGGCGACGTCGTCATCCGAGTGAGCCACTCGACGATCAACTATAAGGACGCTCTCGCCGCGACCGGCGCCGGCCGCATCCTCCGCAAGTTCCCCCTCGTCGGGGGCATCGACCTCGCCGGCAGGGTCGTATGCTCCGAAGCAGGCGCGTTCCGCGAAGGCGAAGCCGTTCTCGTCAACGGCTGTGGTTTGAGCGAGACGCGCGACGGCGGCTACGCCGAATACGCCCGCGTCCCGGCCGACGCCGTGGTTCCCATCCCAGAAGGCCTGACCGAAGCCGAGGCGATGCAGATTGGGACCGCCGGCTTCACCGCCGCGCTTGCGATCCACCGGATGGAGCAAAACGCACAGCGGCCGGAAAACGGCCCGGTCGTCGTCACCGGCGCCACCGGTGGTGTCGGCAGCCTCGCCATCGACATGCTCGCGGGCCGAGGTTACGAAGTGGTTGCGCTGACGGGCAAGCCCGAGCAAGCGCCGTACCTCGAAAGCATCGGTGCCAAGCACGTCTTGCTGCGCGGAGAGGTCGACTTCGGCACGCGTCCGATGGAGACCGCCCAATGGGCGGGCGCGATCGACAACCTGGGCGGCGATGCGCTCACCTGGCTGACCCGGACCGTCGGCTATGGAGGCAACATCGCGAGCGTCGGTCTCGCAGCGGGCCACGACTTGAGCACGACGGTGATGCCTTTCATTTTGCGAGCGGTCTGCCTACTCGGCATCAACTCGGTCGAGACCCCGCGCGCTCTGCGGCTCGCCGTCTGGAAGCGCATCGCAGCGGACCTCAGGCCGACACATCTCGATACCATTGCCGGGTCGTCGATCGACTTCGCGGAGCTTCCGGATGCGTTTCAAGATTTCATCGACGGCAAAGTCACGGGAAGAACGCTGGTGCGAATCGGCTAGCCGCCGAGCGTCGCGCGCCGGGCGGGCGGTTGCCTCGCGTAAACACGCAGGATTTTGACTCAGCGGTGGCGTTCGATAGGTTCGTGGCCATGACACTCGTTCGCGCTCTGTGGTCCTTTGTGCTTTTGTCGGCCGTTTCGGTAGCAGGCTGCGGCTCCTCCGACCCCTGCGCGAGCGGTGCCGGGCCGGTTGTTTCCCAAACCCTCGATCTGTCCAATCTCACCGGTTTCGATTTTCAAGTGGGGGGCGAAGTGGTCGCCGTCCTGGGCACGACCCAACGAGTGGTCGTCCGGAGCCAACAGAACGTGATCGATCAACTCAATCAAGACGTGATCAACGGCATCTGGGAGATCGGCTTCGCGGAGTGCGTCCGGAACGTCAGCGAGCTCCGCGTCGAAATCACGGCTACCGAGCTCGACACCGTCGAGCTGTCGGGGGCGGGGACGATCGAGGCAGAGACTCAGGCCCGCACGATGGACACGATTCTCAGCGGGGCAGGAACGGTCACGCTAACTGGTCAGAGCGTCAGTCAGCAGGTCACTCTCTCCGGCTCCGGCACCGTCGAAGCCTTCGGCCTCACGACCGACGAGACCACCGTGCTCCTGTCCGGGCAGGGCACCGTGAATGTACAGGCCGACGCGCAGCTCGACGTCGACCTGTCCGGCGCGGGCGCCGTGTTCTACCAGGGCGACCCGCAGGTCAACGAAAGCATCACGGGCGTCGGCACGATCGATAGCGCGAACTAGCGAGCGAAGCGGCCGATGCCTGCGCTAGGTGGGCGCTTTGCTACTTGGAGAGGTCGAACTGGATGCTGCGTCGCTGACCGGCTTTGAGTCGCACCACCCTCGTCTTCGATGGTGTGCCCTGACCGGCACTCACCTTGTGCCTGCCCGGCGGCAGCGCGACCCTCAGAACCGGGGCCTTGCCCCGAGGTTTGCCGTCGATCCAAACGTCGCCCCATGGGAACACGGTGACTGAAAGCCGGCCCGGTTTGGGCTCTTGCGCAACCGGTTCGGCGGGCTTGGCGACAGCGGCCGCCGGCTCGGCCGGCGACTCCGCCTCAACCACCGTGTCGGCCGCTGGAGTTGGCGGGGGTTCGGGAGTGGCGGTTGTTGGGGCGCGTTCGGGCGAGGGCGCGCGTTCCGCTCGATTGGCCCAGAGCCCCAACCCTGCAGCGATGCCCAACACGAGAACACCAGCCAACCAGACCCGGCGCGAAGGCGTTCGCGGCTGAGGCGACGGCGCAGCCGCAGCCACCTCGCCGCCGGGAAGCGAGCTTCCGGTGCGTGCGACTCCGCTTGCCTCACGATTCGGCTCGCCGCTCGCGTCGGTGGGCGCACTCCCGCTCACGGGAGTCAGAGGCGCAGGAGCGGGCAGCGAAGCCCTCACGGTAGACACCGTCTTGCCAAGCTCTCGCCGCTCGCGCGGCGACGGAACGTAAGGGTCCAACACCTCCAGCAGCGCCGTCGCGCTCTCGGGTCGTGCGTCTCGATCGGGCTCTAGGAGCTGCTCGACGACTTCAGCGAACCCTGGCGGTGTATCCGGTGCGGCCTCGAGAAGCGGTCGCCGGTCCCCGTTCAGGATCTGCATGATGGTCCCGGGGTCGTGCTCTCCCTGAAAGGGACGATGACCTGCCAGCGACTCATACAGAACGACCCCGAGCGCAAACAGGTCGGCACGGCCGTCGAGTGTTTCTGAACGCAGTTGCTCGGGTGACATGTACGGTACCTTGCCCTTGACGGCGCTTTGCTGCCGTGCGGTTCCCGTAATCGCTTTGGCAACACCGAAGTCTGTGAGGAGGATCTCCCCCCGCTGGCTCACGAGAACGTTCGAGGGCGAAAGGTCGCGGTGAATGATCGCGTTGTCCAAGGGCCCGTCAGCCGACCCATCCCGATGCGGGTCGTGAGCATGCTCGAGCGCGGCGGCGATGTCGTGCCCCACCAGGGCCGCATGTTCGGGCGGGATGCGCGTGCCGGGTTGGGCATCGAGCAGGGTCGCGAGGTCCGCTCCATCGACGAGCTCGAGCGCGATGTACGTGACCCCATCGGTCTCTCCGAAGTCGATGACGCCGACCACATTGCTGTGGCGAAGCTTCGCCGCCAGCCGAGCCTCCCGCTTGAACAGCGTCAAGAAGTCCTCTCGATCTCGAAAGAACGGCAGCACCAGCTTCAGGCACACGCGCTGCGTGAAGTCGCCCGGGCCTTTGCGGATGGCTTCATACGTCTCCGCCATCCCGCCGACCCCGAGGCGCCGAACGAGGGTGTACGGCCCGAACTCCTTGCGATCCGGTTCGCCCAAAGACGTATCGAAGCCTGCCTTATCCATCCGTTGCTGAGTTCCTGTCGACACCGGGCGAGCACTCGGGTCGGAGGCGTAGTGTAGGCGGAAAGGAGCCCGATGAGTAGGAAGCCGCCGCCCCTGCGCGATGCGCCTCAGCTTTGGCGGCGCCGGCGGCGAAACTCGTCAGCTTCGATTTGGAGCGTCGCCATGCGGCTAATCAAGCCGGTGCGGGACATCGACAAGACGCGCGCTGCGCGGGCTACGAAGCCCTCGCATGCAGCCAGCGTCTCCTCGATGATCGCCCTTTCGCTCGCCTCGAGGCTGTCCCGTGTCTGCAGGATCTGCTCCCAGCGCGTGGCGATGTCACCACCCTCGTAGCTGTCGGGCGATGCTGCGGGAGGCGGCGAAGTGTCTGCCGGCAAATCGAAATGACGTGCGTCGATGACGGGGTCGCTCCCATCACTGACCCGCGCCCGGTTTCGAGCGCGCTCGAGCACAGCTTCGAGCTCGCGGATGTTTCCTTCCCACGGCAGGTGAGGCGAGGTCAAGACATCCAGCGCGTCAGGAGAGAGCTCCCAGCCGGTCTGGCTATCGACGTGATGAAGATAGAGCGTCGCGATCTTGGGGATGTCCTGACGACGGTCGCGCAGCGGGGGCAGGACGATCGGCACCGTCGCTAGCCGGTAGTAGAGGTCCTGGCGAAAGCCTCGGTCTTTAATCGCCTGCTGAACGTCGCCGTTGGTCACCGAGATCAGCCGAACCTTCGCGGTCTTCGGCTCGCGGCCCTGGTAGCCGAGCGGCCGGTAGAGCCCGAACTGCGTGAAGTCGAGAAGCAGCTTCTGCGCGTTCGACGGCAGGTTGAGGACTTCGTCGAGAATCAGCGTCCCGCCATCGGCGTGCTCGACCAGGCCCTTTCGCTTCGACACGGCGCCCGAAAACGCGCCGCGCTCGTGTCCGAACAATTCCGAGGTGATCGTGTTGAGGTCGTCCGCCATTCCAAGCGTTGCGCGCACGATGGGCTCTTGGTGCGTCGCGCGGGCGAACGCGGTGCCGAGCTGAGTCTTGCCCGTGCCCGATTCGCCGAGGATCATGATCGAGGCGCCGCTTTGCATCGCCGCCCGAAGCTCTTCACGGATGCCGCGCATGCTCTCGGGCGCCAGGAGCTGGTCGAGCTCCAGGTAGCTCTCGTGTCGGTCGGTGGCACGCTCGACGAGCAGGTCTTCAGAGGTCGTCTCGATGCGGGTTTGCTGGCTGATCATCCCACCAAGAAGCGCCGCCACCGCCTCGACGAAGGCGAGTATTTCGGCCTGCGTGCCCTGATCTCCGGGGAACTCGAGGTACATCGCGCCGACGAACTCGCGCGTCTTCGCGCTGACGTCGGGTTCCGACCAAAGAGGCACGGCCACGTACGACCCAACTTCCGCGTAGGGCACGCGGCCGGCGGTCGTCACCCGCTCGTCCTGAACGCGCTCCAGGACCTGGGTCACGTGCATCGCCAAGACAGCCGGGGAGGCGCCCTGAAAGCTTGCCGTCCTCGAACGGTGGAGCGGCCCGTGACCCTTCGTTTCGAGCGTGCTCCACGCCGAGCTCGCGCCGAGCTCGACGCAGACAGACTCGAGGGCCTCCTCGATGAATCGGCCGTTCCTGAGCCCCGAGACCAGTGCGTTGATTACGTTCCGCACGCGGGGCCAGGGCGCGCTGTCATCGATAACCGGCACGACGGGGGAGATAACACACCCCGGTGGGAGTGTCCCCCCGTCAGCAGTCACGGAGCAGCCCATGGCGTTCGAGACAGCGAATCTTCATGACCAACTCGGCCTGGTTGCTGACGCCCAGCTTGCGCATCGCGGATCTCAGCAGCTTCGACACCCGGCTGCGGCTCAGCCCGATCTGATACGCGACGAGCTTCCGGCTCTCGCCTCGGGCGGTGTGAAGGACCACCCGTTGCTCCGCGCTGGTCAGCCCACGAGGGTCGCCCAGGGACGGCTCGCTCCGGCGCGCCAGGGTGAAGCGCCGACCACGGCGGACAAACCAGTCGATCATGGACAGCTCTCCCTCGACGAGGCCGCGCATCACGTCGAGTGCTTCGGCGGTTTGGCGTTCGGGCCTTCCTATTCTCTCTGAATCGAGGTGCACGGCCGCGTCTCGAAGGGACGTCCCGGGCAGCTTCGATGCTGAAGCATCCGGCGCGCGATCGGGCCCCAGCTCGCGTGGCAGCGCCGTGACGGGAATGAGCCGTTCTTGGTTGGAGCGCCCGAGCGCACGTCGAAGGCGGTCCGCCGCTCCAATGTGCGACGCGAGTGTTCGCCATCGTTTCTCTGCCTTGGCGCTGAGGGTGATTCGTCCGCGTGTGGGCGTGAGCAGCAACACGCCGTGCAGCTCGGAATCAAGGGCGAGGAGGCATAGGGCATCGTTACAGCCGACGCCGTGTCGTACGGAGTGCTCAAGGCAGGGAGCCTTTGCGCTGACGGCCGAGAGGGTGCGTACGACGCTCGTCGAGCCGCTCGACCCAGTCGGTGCGGCGTCGACGTGAACGGAGCGCGACGCGCGAGCCACACGAAGCGCGAGGCTCTGAGAGGCGTCCCCGCGCGTGACGACCCGAGAAACGAGTGGCTCTCCGCTCCTCGTGAGACCCGCAACCGCGACCGCTGCGCAGCCGAGCCCCTGGTCGAGCACTTCCTCGCCGCTTTCGAGCAAGCCGCCAAGCCAGCGTTTCGGCAGGCTCTCGAGATCGTACGCCGCGTCGACGACGCGAAGGGCAAGGTCCGGCGGAGGGAGCATGACAGGACTTCCTCAGCACAGGCTGTGCCAACCACGAACGCTTTAGAAAACCGATGCAAGCGAGGCGCGCGACCGACGAACCGTCGACTCCCGTCGCCGAAAAACGACGGCCAGCGTCAGAACGAACCCGTCACGCCCACGGACCCACCGCGCCGACCGACGACGACTCGAGGCTGAACCTCGACTTTCGGCTTCCTGTCGCCTCGTCGCAAAAGGTACACCAGCGGCATGGTCAAGAGCGGCGCCGCCGTGGCGCCGAGGAGGATCGCCCGGTCCGTATCGCGCTTCCAATTCACGCACGCGCTCGGGTCCTGCCCGTTGAGCTCGCAGGACTCCGCCGGCTTCGGCGAGGCCGTGGCGGCAGAGACAATCGAGCCAACCGCTGCGGCGACCCCCAAGCCGCCGTTGAGCCACGCCCACCACGGCGTCTTGCTGTGAACGGGCAGCACCATCGGCATCGCGGCAACGAGGAGGCCCCCGCCGACCGACCCCCCGACGATCACGCCGGTCTGGAGGTCGAGCCACTTCGCTTGGAGGCTCAGGCTGTTCGGATCGGCGATCCAATCGTCGCCCGCGGACCTTCGCACGAGGGCGAGGCTCCAACCTGCTGCGAGCGAAGCTGCCCCAATCGATGCGAGGCTCACGCCCGTGATGAAAAGAGAACGGGGACCGACGCGCTTGGTGTAGATGGGTTCGACCGGGGCCGTCACGATCGCTTCACCGGTGCGGCAATCGATCTCCTGCGGCGCGTCTTTGGTGAAGTCCGCACATCGGCCGGCGAGCAGAGCCTCCACCGACTCATTCATGAGCTCCTGGTCGGGCCCCGTCGAAGAGGTGGGGAGCCGAACGATCGTCGACTCCGCCTGGGTTGCCAGCTCCACCTCGAGCTGCATGACATCGGGGCTCATCAGGGACGCGACGATGACGGCAGAGGCCGGTAGTGAACGGCCAACCTCGCGCGCGAACCGCGCGAGCTCCTGCGGATCGGGGGTCTCTTCGAACTGAAGGTAGAGCAGCGTGGACGATCGCACGACGCGCTCGAAGCGCGCGATCACGAAGAGGCTCCGCGAGCCAAGCGGCACCTCGACGCGGTGGACGCGGCCGGGCTCGTCAGGTCCGCACTCGACCTGCACCTGGTAGATGCCGGGGTAGAGACCATCGGAAGCCATGGGCGTCTTGCCAACGAGCGTGCCGTTGATTCGCAGGTCGCACGCGGCGGGCTCGCTCTCGACGATCAGGGTGCCTCCGCGGGCGGCGCTCGGCTTCTGCGCGGTTTCGTAGAGGTCGATGATCGATGGAGGATGGACACGCGGATCCGGTGACGCGGACGAGGAAAGGCGCACGCAGTCCTGAGCTTGGCGGCTGGCTACCTCGGGATCGCCGCTGTCGAGGTACGCACGTGCGAGGTAGAGGCAGGCGTCCAGCACGGGGCCGGCGGTTTGAGGATCGCGATTGAGGGCGACCAGGTTCTCCTCGGCGAACGCTTGCACGGCCTCGAGCTCCGGGAGCGCCGCCGAGCGATCGCCGAGCACGATGGTGCGCACCGCGGCCTGTGTACGCGCGGTCCAGGCGGAGATTTCGTCATCGCGCGGCGCCGGCGGCTCGAAGGAGCCTCGTTCGCGAAAAACAGAGCGCGCAGAGTCGGGGAACCACACGCCGATTCCTTGGCGCCGGAGCGCTCGGTTGGCCGCGCGCACGGTCGGAGCCATCCAGGGCGCCTCGGCTTGATCCGTCGTGGTGGGGAGAACCAGCCAGTCTTCGGTCTGCGCAAGGGCGCTCGGCAGCGCGCACAGCCAGAGGGCCGTTACAGTCACCACCCATCGCATCTCAGGGAGTATCCCCCATAGGCATCACATTTTCCAGACCCTTCGGCGACCGGGCGGCCCTGCCGGCGACGTCGCGATGCGCCCCGTCGCAGGCTGCAGGCGCTCAGCCATTGTGTGCGCCAACCTCCACGACGGGGTTGTGCGCGCCCGGATCGTCGCTCGGGCCGCTCGTGAACGAGAGGAACGCAATGGAAACGGCCGCCGCGAGCACGACCGCGAGCGGCAAGGTGCTCCCCTGGAGCTTGGATGCGATGTAGTCGGCTCGCTGCTGCTTGGCCTTGTTGATGAGTGCGTTGATTTCGGGATTGCTATGCATGACTGATTCTCCTCGTTGATTGCTGTGCCGTTGCGGCATGGGAGGAGGTAGTGCAGGAGCTGTGCCAACTCGGAAGACGGCGGTTTTCACATGGAGTGCCGCCAAAAAGCGGAAAAGCGACGGGCCTCGTCGTTTTTCGATGACCGTAGTCGACGAAATGCCGAAATGGGTCGTTCTCGCGCGCCGAGACTCACTCGGCCGGGCACGCCGCGTCGGTCGTGAGCTCGAGGTCGTCGATGTAGATACGAATCGGTGGCTCGACGGGGGCAGTGCCCATCGTGCCGAGGTCGCCCAACCTCCACTGAATGCGAAACCAACGTCCCGACCACCCAGGTGGCAGGCAGATCGGGGGACTCTCCTGCCAGCCCCCGCCAGCCGACAGAATTGCGGGTTCCACCGCAGCACGACCGAGCACGCTTCGGATCGGCTTCTCGTTCACCGACGGAACGTTGGACCAGTAGAAGAGGGCCGGTCCCTCGTCGCCGTTGCTTTCGGGTACGAGCACCCAGGTTTCGAACCACATGACCGCTGCCTCGTTCCAGTACGAAAGCTCCAGCACACCCCCGTCCTCCGTTCGCGAAAGCGAGGGCTCGGTTCGCAGCGTAGCCGCTGTATACGGACTGAGGTGGGTGACCCCCATGATGCGAGCGGGCCCCGCGTCGAAGCCTGGATCGAGGACGTCGGTCGAAGCGCCGCAGCGCTCGTCGGAGACGACCTCGACGTCATCGATGACCAGTTCACTGGCCTCCATCGAGATGTCCACGAAGGGCCTAAAGATCAGGTCGACGACATTGCCGTGCGTCCAAGGCGGGAGGCAGTAGAGGTAATTTGCGTCGGAGCCGGTGCCGTAGGGGTCATCGATCGGGAGGGCCGCTGCCCCGGAGCCAATCTGGTCGAAGCGACCGATCTGGAATTTAAATTGGAGCATGGCGGTCCCTCGCCACCAGAAGCGAAGCGCGGGCGACCGCAGGGACTCGGACGTTGGAACGGAGAGCTTGGTCCAGGCGACCGCGCGATCGCCGCCTTCACGCGCAAGCCGCATACCCGAAGTGCCTAGACGGCCGACGCCCTCGACGAAGCCCGCGTCCGCCGCGCCGGTCGTC